>NZ_JBQKDI010000017.1:0-48945 GCF_052121915.1 Collinsella sp. LCP19S3_B11 | reverse complement strand
CCATCCGGAGGCGCCCGATCGGCGGCCCCTCGGGGCTTGCCCGTATCGTAGGCAATGCGCCGAATGCTCGCCATCGAAATTTATCGGTGGCCCACTTCAGACTGTAATGGGGATACAAGCTGGGCATACAATGTATGTCGTTGTGTTGAGCTTACCGGGAGGTTGCTATGTGGGCATACGAGACGACGTTCTATCAAATCTATCCGCTGGGCTTTTGTGGAGCTCCGCACGAAAACGTCGCGCCCGTTGCCGAGGATGAGCTTGCCCAGGCTGCCAACGACGCGCCCAACCCCGATGCCCCCATCATGAAAATCGTCCAATGGGCCGACTACCTGCAGGAACTAGGTATTGGCGCTGTGCTCATCAACCCACCGCTCGAGTCCGATAGCCATGGCTACGACACGCGCAGCCTGCGCCACATCGACCGTCGCCTGGGTGGGGATGCCGACTTTGCCGCCGTGTGCGAGACGCTGCATGCCCACGGCATCCGCGTGGTGCTCGACGCCGTCCTCAACCACGTCGGTCGCGGCTTTTGGGCCTTCCGCGATGTGCAGGAGCGCAAGTGGGACTCGCCCTACAAGGACTGGTTCCACATCAGCTTTGACGGCGACTCGTGCTACGGCGACGGCTTTTGGTACGAGGGCTGGGAAGGCCATTTTGAGCTCGTGAGGCTTAACCTGCAAAACCCCGCCGTGGTCGATTACCTGCTCGAGTCCGTGCGCCGTTGGGCCGATGTCTTTGGCGTCGACGGTCTGCGCCTGGACGTCGCCTATATGCTCGACCGCGACTTTATGCGCCGCCTGCACGCCTTTGCCCGTGAGCTCAAACCCGATTTTGTGCTGATCGGCGAGACGCTCCACGGTGACTACAACCAGATCGTCAACGACGAGATGCTCGACTCCTGCACCAACTACGAGTGTTACAAGGGACTGTACTCCAGCTTTAACTCGATCAACATGTTCGAGATCGCCCACTCGCTGCACCGTCAGTTTGGCGGCGACCCGTGGTGCATCTACCGCGGCAAGCACCTGCTGTCGTTTGTCGACAACCACGACGTGCCGCGCCTGGCGAGCATCCTCACCGACAAGTCGTGCCTGCGTCCCGCCTATGGCATGCTCTTTGGCATGCCGGGCATCCCGTGCATCTACTATGGCAGCGAGTGGGGAATTGCCGGCGAAAAGGGCGGCCCCGATGGCGACTGGGTGCTGCGCCCTGCGCTCGATGAGCCTGCGCCCAACGAGCTGACGGCCTTCATCACACAGCTTGCGCACCTGCGCTCGGCCGACGACGCGGCGGCACGCGCTCTCAGCTACGGTGCGTACCGCAACGTGATGATTCAGAACAAACAGCTGCTGTTCGAGCGCGCCTGCGACGACGCGACGGTGCTCGTGGCGGTCAATGCCGTGAACGAGCCTTATACCTTTGGAGCCGGCGAACTCAACGGCTCCTTCGTCGACCTACTTGCCGACGATGCACCCACGGTCGAGCTGACGGGTGCGCTTGAACTTGCGCCCTACGAGGTGCGCTATCTGTTGAGGGCCTAGGTCATGGCGGCGTCAGACGAGGGCTATCAACATATTGAGCATGGGTTTGAGCCCGTGTTTGACCGGCACTCGCGCGTTTTGGTGCTGGGATCGTTTCCCTCGGTGCTTTCGCGCACCAATGCCTTTTATTACGGCAACCCTCAGAATCGCTTTTGGCGCGTGATGGCCGCGTGCCTTGGTGTGCCTGTACCACCCAACGAGGGCGACCCTTTGGTGGGCGGCGAGCCCGCGACGCTCGACGCCTCTATTGCCGCCAAGCGATCCATGCTGTTGAACGGTGGTGTGGCCCTGTGGGATGTGATCGAGAGCTGCGACATTAAGGGGTCGAGCGACGCGAGCATCAAAAACGTTGTGCCGGCATATATCGAACGCATCACTGGAGCTGCGCCCATCGAGCGGGTGGTATGCAACGGAGGTACGGCGGGGCGCCTCTATAAGCGCTATCTACAGGAGCGGACGGGTCTGTCCGCTGTCGTATTGCCGTCAACTAGTCCCGCTAACGCGGCCTGGCGCCTGGAGCGGCTTATCGAGCGCTGGCGCGAGGCAGTTGACTGGACCGCACGGTAATCTAGATCCTTTATTGAGCATGGGCGCCGAGGCGTTTGATGATGGCATGCCAGATTGGTGCGGGCACGGCGGGCTTGACGCGCACCATGCCGTCGACATCGACGCTATCGGCCTCGCCGCCGCCAAGCAGCTGCGCATGCTCTATGGAGCAGCCCATGCGCACGGCGCCTACAAGCTTATCCATCGCTTCGGAAAATGGCCGGCGTAAGAGGCCCATACGCGGGGAGTGGCGAAGCGCCGCAATATCGCTGCCGGCGCAGATGACAACGCCACCGCACCATGGCAGGTCACGTAGAATACATGCCCGGTACAGGTGGTCGAGGACTTCGTCCGCCTGCTTGTTGTTTTTTGACAGGGCCTGGACGACGGCGTAGACGCGTGTCTCTGTATCCCCGAAGCGATCGAGTATCTGCTCGACAGCGATCATCGCCTCATCATCAAATGCATCATCAACAGCGAACACCATGCCATCGACTACACCGGCATCATCCGCCTCCAAATCGACCGGACGGGGGAGCGCGGTGCCGGAAAGCCGGGCATAGGCGGCGATGGCATCCTGCAGGTCCCAAAGCAAAAACTCAAGATCGGCGCTCTTGGGAATACTGATATACGCAATGGTTTGCAGCGTTTTTGGTACATCGCCGCGTGCAGTTGTCTCCATGCCGCCTCCTTTCCGGTTGGTTTCCGTTTAGGTTACACCGTCTGGTGGAGCGCGGGCGCGCTATCCTAGTGCAACCCTTACGAAAGGAATGCCATGCGACTGCCCATGAACACCTCGCTTGCCACGCTCAAGCCCTCCGGCATTCGCCGGATCAACGCGCTCGCCGCCCAGCACCCGGGGTGCATCGCGCTCGCGCTTGGCGAGCCCGATTTTCCCACGCCCGATGTGATTAGCGCCGAAGTGACTGCTTCGTTGGGCCGCGGTGACACGCACTATCCGCCCAACAACGGCCGTCCCGCCCTGCGCGAGGCGCTGTCTACCTACATGGGAGACGCGGGCCTTACGTTTTCGGCCGACGAGGTCATCCTAACCGACGGCGCGACCGAGGCCCTGTCGGCAACATTTATGGCCATGCTCAACCCCGGCGACGAGGTTATTATCCCCACGCCAGCCTTTGGTCTGTACGAGAGCATCGTCGTGGCCAACCACGCCAAAGCGGTCTTTTTGGATACGGAGCCCGCGCAATTTCAGATTGACGAGGAAGCGCTTCGCGCCTGCGTGACGCCGGCGACCAAGGCCATCGTTATCTGCTCGCCCAACAATCCCACGGGCTGTATCCTCGACGCGGCATCGCTCGACGCCGTGGCACACGTGGCAGAGCAAGCGGGCATCTACGTAATCTGCGACGACGTATATAACCGCCTGGTCTATGTGGATGGCTATGAGCGCTTTGCCCAGCGCCACCCGGAGCTACGCGAGCAGACGGTGGTCATCGAGAGCTTCTCCAAGCCCTGGGCCATGACCGGCTGGCGCTTGGGTTGGCTCGCAGCCGCAGCCCCCGTCATCGCCGAGATCGCAAAGGCCCACCAATACTTAGTATCGAGCGCCGTCTCCTTCGAAATGGACGCCGCGGCCCGAGCCCTGACCGTCGACCCAACCCCCATGCTCAAAGTCTACCGAGCCCGCCGCGAACGCGTGCTCGCAGCCTTAGACACCATGGGCCTCGACGTAGTGGAACCAGCCGGCGCCTTCTACGCTTTCCCCAGCATCAAACAATTCGGCCTAACAAGCGAAGACTTCTGCATCAAAGCCATCAAAGAAGCCAACGTAGCCCTAGTCCCCGGAGACTGCTTCGGAACCGAAGGCCACGTCCGCTTAAGCTACTGCGTCTCCGACCAAGATCTGGACGAAGGCCTCCGCCGCCTGTCCACCTTCATTTCGACTTTGTAGTCCTCAGGGATGCAACACATCAGCCCACCGACATAAGGATTGTGAGTGGGGCGCGTCGGCCAACGGCAACCCTGGCTGCCCCAAAGTCAACACAGGTCGCGCCGCCAAAGGCCAGGCGCAAGCTTTTCGTAGATTCCGCACGAGCCGAAGAGCACTAAATGTGCTCTTCGTGCGAGCCCAGGACCTGACCGAGCGAAAAGCTTGCGCCTGGCCTTTGGCGGCGCGACCGAGATGGTGGAATTGTGTGCAGCCAGGGTTGCCGTTGACCGAAGCCGGGGTCCCCGCCATAATACTTTCGGTTCACGCACGAATCCGCTGCCAGAGACAGCCGGTGCAAACGGGCATTGCCCGCGAGCTCAATGGGATATCCCGCCAGCCGAGGTGGTCGAGTAGATATGTCTTCTCGCCCCCGTCGCTCATGCAGCGCGGGGGCTTTCTTTTTGGACATGCCCCCGTCACGTCCTTGTGGCGGACCGTGCCCGGAAAGAATTCGAGGAGGTGTAATTCATGCCCCAGCAGTACAAAATCGACAAGGTTGCAGAGATCGAGTCCCGTATCGCCGAGAATGCCGGTCTGTTCGTCGTCAACTACAACGGTCTGACGGTTAAGCAGGCTCAGGAGCTGCGTCATCAGCTTCGCGGGTGCGGCGCCGAGATGAAGGTCTACAAGAACAACCTGGTCAAGATCGCTCTCAAGAACCAGGAGCAGCCCGAGCTCGACGAGATCCTCGCCGGCCCCGTCGCTTATGTGTTCTACGAGACCGAGCCGGTCGAGGCCGCTAAGACCCTTAAGGACTTCTCCGCTAAGTCCAAGGGCGTCCTTGAGATCAAGGGCGGTATCTCCGACGGCAAGGCCGTTTCCGCTGATGATGTTAAGGCTATCGCCGAGCTGCCCACCAAGGACCAGCTTCTCGGCCAGATCGCCGGTCTCATCTCCGGTTTCGCTCGCGACATCGCTGTCTGCGTCAACGGCGTTTCCTCTGGTCTCGCTCGTTCGATCCAGCAGGTCTCCGAGCAGAAGGCAGCCTAGTCGCTGTTTTCACCCGCGGCGGCAACGCCGCACCCCTGGCGCATTCGCGCCGTGTTTTAACTGATCTCCGTGCACAGACACGGAAACCGAAAGGACTTAGAAATGGCTAAGCTTACCACCGATGAGATCATCGATGCTCTTAAGGAAATGACCCTTCTCGAGGCTTCCGAGCTCGTTAAGGCTATCGAGGACACCTTCGGCGTTTCCGCCGCTGCTCCTGCCGCTGTTGTCGCCGCTCCCGCTGCTGGCGCTGCTGAGGCCGAGGAGAAGACCGAGTTTGACGTCGTGCTCGAGGGCTTCGGCGACAACAAGATCCAGGTCATCAAGGCCGTCCGTGAGCTCACCAACCTTGGCCTGAAGGAGGCCAAGGAGGTCGTCGAGAGCGCTCCCAAGGCTGTTCTCGAGGGCGCCAAGAAGGAGGACGCCGAGGCTGCCAAGGAGAAGCTCGAGGCTGCTGGCGCTGCTGTCACCCTCAAGTAATCAGGCTTTCTCGCCAGATTTCTTTGCAGACGGGGTTCGCATTGCGAGCCCCGTCTTTTTTGTTTTGCCCCCTCATTCCCATTGCTCGGCACGCAGAACACCGCTGTCTTCGCCGTGCCAATCCCGTTACCGCTGGGGCATAAAATTGCACCATTCGAGCAATAATTTGCGTTGACCTGCTGAAGAATTGCGTTTGCCTTACGGCGACGTATGTCTCCGGCGGTAAGATACTTCGGTATCGCAATTTGGTCTGCGGCCGCCGTGCCGCACGCTTGGGGCGCTTTGCGCCTGCGAAAGGATCCTTGAATAATATGAAGGCAATCATCCCCGCCGCCGGTCTAGGCACGCGTTTTCTGCCTGGCACTAAGTGCACGCCCAAAGAGATGCTGCCGGTTCTCGACAAGCCGGTTATCCAGTACGTCGTTGAGGAGGCACTCGACCCCGAGGAGGTCGACGACGCCATCATCGTTACCTCTCCCGGTAAGCCCGAGCTGCTGAGCTACTTCCAGCCCGATCGTTCGCTCGAGAACCTGCTGCGCGAGCGCGGCAAGAACGCCTATGCCGATGCCGTCGCCCACGCTGGCGGTATGCCGGTCGATTTCCGTTATCAGTACGAGCCCAAGGGCCTCGGCCATGCCATTCGCTCGGCGGCCGATGCTGTGGCGGGGGAGAACTTCCTGGTTCTTCTGGGCGACTACGTTGTGCCCAACCATGACATTTGCGACAAGATGCTTGCCGTCTCCAAGGAGCATGGCGGCGCTTCGGTTATCGCTGTTGCCGCGTGTGCTCCCGAGGAGGTCAGCCGCTATGGCGTTATCGCCGGCGAGCGCGTGGGCTCCCTCGAGGGCGCTGAGGGCGTTGGCGATGCCGAGCCTGGCGCCGTGTGGCGTATCGGCGGCTTGGTGGAGAAGCCTGCTCCCGAGGCTGCGCCTTCTAACCTTTACATCGTCGGACGCTATCTGCTGAGCCCGCTGGTCATGGAGCTGCTTGCCGACCAGCAGGCCGGCAAGGGCGGCGAGATCCAGCTGACCGACGCTATGGCCCGTTCGCTCGACCGCGAGGCCATGTACGCCGTCGTCATCGATCCTCTGTCGGGCTACGACACCGGCACGCCTTCTGGCTGGATGGCCACCAACGCCCTTATGGCCGCAAGCGATCCTCGCTTTGCCGATGCCTTCTGGGATGCCATCGACGAGCGCGGCGGCTTGATGCGCAAGTAGACAGCGCTTACGGGTGCGGACTTCGGTCTGCACCCGTTTTTTTGCGAACTGCCGCTTAGCTCCGGAAAGTGCGACCCACAATTTGGTCGAATTCTGGGATGCGCTTTCCGGCTGAGGACCCTAGCGGAAAGCGCATCCCAGAATATCGGCTCAGGACGGGATACAGTTTCCCAAACAGGGCTCAATCGGAAACTACGACCCAGTTTGAGGCCTCAAAACGGGACACAATTTCCGCCCGATCAGCCTTCGCTGCCATTCCGCCATTCAGCGACGCGCATCAGTAACTCTGTTCACAGAAAATATATGAACATATGTTCGATATACGCACATCTACCTCGGCATTTTCTGTCGAAAAAATTTGCTACTCCAAAAACTCAATCGCGTCAAGGCTTTTCTTGCCCAACGGTCGGTACCTGATAAACTATTAGGTTGCGATAACTGGCGAAGCTATGCCTCGCCAACCCACCGAGCATTTCCGTGAAGGAGGAAAAACCTGGTGACCTACGCATACACTGCCACTGAGCGCAAGCGCGTCAGCTTCGGGAAAATCCCGGAGGCCATGGAGCTCCCCAACCTTATCTCTGTTCAAAGGGAATCCTTTGAGCGTTTTAAGGACGAGGGCCTTCGTGAGGCGTTTAAGGAATCCAGCCCCATCCAGAGCCAGAACCATGTTCTCGAGGTTACCTTCGGCGAGCATCAGTTTGGCGACCCCGCGCACACCGTCGAGGAGTGCCGCGAGAAGGATATGACCTATCAGGCTCCGCTTCTGACCGACGTCCGTCTCACCAACAAGGAGACCGGCGAGATCAAGGAGCAGCTCGTCTTTATGGGCGACTTCCCCATGATGACCGATCAGGGCACCTTCATCATCAACGGTACCGAGCGTATCGTCGTCTCGCAGCTCGTCCGTTCCCCGGGCGTGTACTTCAGCTCCGAGATGGATTCGGGCAAGCAGATCTACAAGGCTCAGATCATCCCGTCCCGCGGTGCCTGGCTTGAGTTTGAGGTCGACAAGCGCGACCAGCTCATGGTCTCCATCGACCGTAAGCGCAAGCAGAGCGCCACGATGTTCCTGCGCGCCCTTGGCATCGCCGTCACCAACGACGACATCATCGAGCTGCTCGGCAACTCCGATGTGATCAAGCGCACCCTCGAGCGCGATACCGCCCTCACCCGCGAGGATGCTCTTATCGAGATCTACCGTCGCCTGCGCCCGGGCGAGCCTCCCACCGTGGATGCTTCCCGCAGCCTGCTCGAGGGCCTGCTCTTCAACCCGCAACGCTACGACCTGGCCCGCGTCGGTCGCTACAAGGTCAACAAGAAGCTCAACCTCACCACCGAGGAAGAGGTCACGGTGCTCACCGACGAGGATATCGTCGCGACGCTGCGCTACCTCCTGTCCCTCGCTGCCGGCGAGCAGGGCTTCAAGGTTGACGACATCGACCACTTTGGCAACCGCCGTATCCGCACCGTCGGCGAGCTCGTCGCCAACCAGTTCCGTATCGGCATGAGCCGTATGGAGCGCGTCGTCCGTGAGCGCATGAGCTCCCAGGACATCGACGAGATTACCCCGCAGTCGCTCATCAACATCCGCCCGATCGTGGCCTCCATCAAGGAGTTCTTCGGTTCCTCGCAGCTCTCGCAGTTCATGGACCAGGCGAACCCTCTGACCGGTCTGACCCACAAGCGCCGTCTGTCCGCACTCGGCCCTGGCGGTCTTGCCGGCCACAAGTCGGGCTCCAGCCGCCGCACCAACGTGCCGACGGCCGTCCGCGACGTTCACAACTCGCACTACAGCCGCATGTGCCCGATCGAGACCCCCGAAGGCCCCAACATCGGCCTGATCGGCTCGCTTGCCCTCTACGCCCGCGTCAACGAGTATGGCTTCATCGAGGCCCCGTTCCGCCGCGTCGAGAACGGCGTTGCCACCGACCAGATCGACTGGATGACCGCTGACGAGGAAGAGAAGCACGTTATCGCGCCGGCCAACACGCCGCTCGATCCCAAGACCAACGAGTTCATCACGACCGATGCCGAGGGCAAGATCGTCCGTCCGCATTCCGTGATCGCCCGTACCCGCGACTTCGACGGCTCCTTCGGCGCTCCCGCCGACGTGCCTGTCGAGGACGTCGACTACATGGACGTCTCACCGCGCCAGATGCTCTCCGTCGCAGCCACGCTGATCCCGTTCCTCGAGCACGACGACGCTAAGCGTACGCTCATGGGCGCCAACATGCAGCGTCAGGCCGTGCCGCTGGTTCACCCCGCCGCTCCCTATGTCGGTACCGGCATGGAGCGTCGCGCCGCCCTGGACTCTGGCGAGGTCACCCTGGCCAAGAACGCCGGCGAGGTCATCTTTGCCGACGCCTCCAAGATTATCGTCAAGCATGCCGGCGGCATGGACGAGTATCACCTGGCCAAGTACCAGCGCTCCAACCAGTCCACCTGCATCAACCACCGCCCGCTCGTGCGCGTCGGCGACACCGTTGAGCAGGGTGAGCCTCTGGCCGACGGTCCTTCGACCGATCACGGCGAGCTCGCACTGGGCCAGAACCTCACCGTGGCCTACATGCCGTGGGAAGGCTTCAACTACGAGGACGGTATCGTCGTGTCCGAGCGCCTGGTGGCCGAGGACCTGCTGACGACCATCAACATCACCCGTCACGAGATCGACGCCCGCGATACCAAGCTCGGCCCCGAGGAGATCACTCGCGAGATCCCGAACCTCTCCGAGGACATGCTTGCCAACCTCGATGAGGACGGCATCATCCGCATCGGCGCTGAGGTCGGCCCTGGCGACATCCTGGTCGGCAAGGTTACCCCTAAGGGCGAGAGCGCTCTGACTGCCGAGGAGCGCCTGCTGCGCGCCATCTTCGGTGCCAAGGCTCACGACGTTCGCGACACTTCCCTTAAGATGCCTCACGGCGCTTACGGCCGTGTCATCGACGTCGTCCGCTTTAGCCGCGAGAACGGCGACGACCTGGCCCCCGGCGTCAACGAGCAGGTGCGCGTCTACGTCGCCCAGCGCCGTAAGATCCAGCAGGGCGATAAGATTGCCGGCCGCCACGGCAACAAGGGTGTTATCTGTAACGTTCTGCCGGTCGAGGACATGCCCTACATGGCTGACGGTACCCCGATCGACGTTATCCTCAACCCGCTGGGCGTTCCTTCGCGTATGAACGTCGGCCAGCTGCTCGAGTGCCACCTTGGCTGGGCTGCTGCCTGCGGTTGGGATACCGAGGATGCCGATTCCGACAAGTACGTCCCCGGTCCGTTCTTTACCGCGACGCCCGTCTTCGACGGCGCCAAGGAGGACGAGATCGCCGAGGTCATCCGTCGTGCCAACAAGAATATGCTCAACAAGGCCACCGCTGCCTTTGGCGATCACATGCGCCCCGAGTTTGTCACCCAGCTTGACGAGCGCGGAAAGACCCGCCTGTTTGACGGCCGTACCGGCGAGGAGTTCCGCGAGCCCATTACCGTGGGTACGTCCTACATCCTCAAGCTCGGTCACATGGTCGACGACAAGATCCACGCCCGTTCGACTGGCCCTTACAGCCTGGTTACCCAGCAGCCGCTGGGCGGCAAGGCCCAGTTCGGCGGCCAGCGCTTCGGCGAGATGGAAGTTTGGGCACTGTACGCATACGGTGCTTCCAACGTCCTGCAGGAGATCCTGACCGTCAAGTCCGACGATACCGTGGGCCGCGTCAAGACCTACGAGTCCATCGTCAAGGGCGAGAACGTCCCGGTTCCGGGTATCCCCGAGTCCTTCAAGGTTCTCGTCAAGGAGATCCGTTCCCTCGCACTGGACATCGAGCCCATGCGCGATGCCGACGAGGACGCCTCCGCCCCCGTGACCGCCGAGGAGACCTCTGCCCTCGATGACCTGGCTGCGCTCGCCGGCGTTGACGCCGACGTCGAGGCCCAGGATGCCGAGACCGCCGAGGCACCCGAGGCTGTCGCCGCCACGACCACTGATAAGGAGTAGTTGACTGTGGCAGATTTCGAAGCTACTGAATTTGACTCGGTAAAGATCTCCCTTGCCTCCGCCGACCAGATCCGTTCCTGGTCGCACGGTGAGGTCAAGAAGCCGGAGACCATCAATTACCGTACCCTCAAGCCCGAGAAGGACGGCCTGTTCTGCGAGAAGATCTTCGGTCCCGCCAAGGACTGGGAGTGCTCCTGCGGCAAGTACAAGGGCATCCGCTTTAAGGGCATCGTCTGCGAGCGCTGCGGCGTCGAGGTCACCTCGGCCAAGGTGCGTCGCGACCGCATGGGCCATATCGAGCTCGCCGCTCCCGTGTCCCACATCTGGTACTTCAAGAGCCCCACGAGCTTCCCGATGAGCCGTATGCTCGACATCAAGTCCAAGGACCT
Source organism: Collinsella sp. LCP19S3_B11 (assembly GCF_052121915.1). Classification (NCBI taxonomy): domain Bacteria; kingdom Bacillati; phylum Actinomycetota; class Coriobacteriia; order Coriobacteriales; family Coriobacteriaceae; genus Collinsella; species Collinsella sp. LCP19S3_B11. The sequence goes on along the minus strand of NZ_JBQKDI010000017.1, from coordinate 37,837 downwards.
CGAGAAGGTTCTGTACTTTGCCAGCTACATCATCACCGAGGTCGACTACGAGGCTCGCGAGGCCGACGCTGACGACCTGCGCGAGGAGCTCGCCGCCGATCTGGAAGAGATCGATGCCGAGTGCGCCCGCCAGATCGAGTCCCTCAAGGAGCAGGGCAACCCCGAGAACTTTGACGAGTTCTCCGACGAGGAGCCGCTGACCCCCGAGGAGATCGCCTCCGGCATCGTCGACATCGAGGAAGAGTGCAAGGACGAGAAGCAGCTCCGCACGGACGCCTTCAACGCCTTCATGAAGCTCACCGAGCGCGATCTCATCTCCGATGAGCCGCTGTTCCGCGAGATGACCCGTTACTACTCCATGTACTTCAAGGGTGGCATGGGTGCCGAGGCCGTCCGCGACCTGCTCGCTGCCATCGACCTCCCCTCCGAGGCCGAGAAGCTCAAGGCCATCATCGCCGACGAGGACTCTCAGAAGCAGAAGCGCGAGAAGGCCGTCAAGCGCCTCGAGGTCGTTGACGCCTTCCTGAAGGGCGGCAACAGCCCCGCGAACATGATTCTGGATGTCATCCCGGTCATTCCGCCCGATCTGCGCCCGATGGTCCAGCTCGACGGCGGCCGCTTCGCCGCGTCCGACCTCAACGACCTGTATCGTCGCGTGATCAACCGTAACAACCGACTCAAGCGCCTGCTCGACCTGGACGCCCCTGCGATCATCGTGAACAACGAGAAGCGCATGCTCCAGGAGTCCGTGGACGCCCTGTTCGACAACGGCCGCCGTGGGCGCCCGGTCTCTGGCCGTGGTGGTCGCCCGCTCAAGTCGCTCGCCGAGGCCCTCAAGGGCAAGCAGGGCCGTTTCCGCCAGAACCTGCTGGGCAAGCGTGTCGACTACTCCGGACGTTCGGTAATCGTTACCGACCCCAAGCTGCTGCTGCACCAGTGCGGTCTGCCCAAGACCATGGCGCTGGAGCTCTTCAAGCCCTTCGTCATGAAGCGCCTGGTCGAGCTTGGCAAGGTCGAGAACATCAAGGGCGCCAAGCGCGCTATCGACCGCGGTGCCACCTTTGTGTGGGACATCCTCGAAGAGGTCATCGACGGCCGTGTCGTGCTGCTCAACCGTGCACCGACCCTGCACCGTCTGTCCATCCAGGCCTTTGAGCCGGTGCTGGTCGAGGGCAAGGCTATCCACCTGCACCCGCTGGTCTGCGCGCCCTTCAACGCCGACTTCGACGGCGACCAGATGTCTGTCCACGTGCCGCTGTCCAGCCAGGCTCAGGCCGAGGCCCGCGTGCTCATGCTCTCTGCGAACAACCTGCGCTCGCCGGCATCCGGCAAGCCGGTCAACATCCCCTCGCAGGACATGATCATTGGTGTGTACTACCTGACCCAGGTCCGCGACGGTCTGCCGGGCGAGAACCACGTGTTCTCGAGCTTCGACGACGCGCTGCACGCCTATGACTGCCGCTCCGAGGTCGACATGCAGGCCAAGATTCAGGTCCGTGTGTCCGCCGAGAACGCCAACGTCATCAACGAGGACGGCACCCGTATCTTCCGCGTCAAGAACGGCAAGAACGAGTTCGTCGACTACGATGTCACCGGTAACAAGACCGCACGTTTCGAGACTTCTATCGGCCGCATCATCTTCAACCGCCAGTGCCTGCCCGAAGACTACGAGTTTATGAACTACAAGATGGTCAAGGGCGATGTGGCCAAGCTGGTTGCCGACTGCTGCGATCGTTACCCCGAGGCCAAGGTCGGCCCGATCCTCGACTCTATCAAGTACTCCGGCTTCCACTACGCTACCCGCGCCGGCCTCACCATCTCGGTGTGGGACGCTCTCATCCCTGCCGAGAAGCAGGAGCTGCTCGACCGCGCCCAGGCCAACGTCGACCAGATCAACGAGTACTTCGAGGAGGGCTTCATCAACGAGACGGAGCGCCACATCGAAGTCGTTAACGAGTGGACCGCTTGTACCGACAAGGTCGCAGCGCTCATGCTCGACATGTTCGACGAGGAGAACCCGCTGTACATGATGGCCGACTCCGGCGCCCGTGGTTCTAAGACCCAGCTGCGTCAGCTCGGCGGCATGCGTGGCCTGATGGCAGATATGTCCGGCGAGACGATCGACCTTCCCATTAAGGCGAACTTCCGCGAGGGCCTGCTGCCGCTCGAGTACTTCATTTCGACCTACGGCGCCCGTAAGGGCCTGGTCGATACCGCATCCCACACCTCGGACTCTGGCTACCTGACCCGTCGTCTGGTCGACGTGGCCCAGGACGTCATCGTCCGCGAGGAGGACTGCGGTACGCACGAGGGCGTCACCTACAACCTCATCATTCCCGGCACCACCGACCTCAACACCGATCTTGTCGGCCGTTGCTTTATTGAGGACGTCGTGGCTCCCGATGGCACCGTGCTCTTTGAGCAGGACGGCTATATCGAGAAGGTCGCCGACATCCAGAAGATGGTCGATGCGGGCCTTAAGAAGGTCAAGCTTCGCGCGCTGCTCACCTGCCGCTCCAAGTACGGCGTGTGCCAGAAGTGCTACGGCTGGGATCTTTCCACCCGTCGTCCGGTCGCCATCGGTACCGCAGTCGGCATTATTGCCGCCCAGTCCATCGGCGAGCCCGGTACGCAGCTTACGATGCGTACCATTCACTCCGGCGGCGTCGCTGGCGTCGACGATATTACGCAGGGTCTGCCTACGGTCAGCCGTATGTTCGATATCGTCGGCAACGTCAACGAGAAGATCCTGGGTCGCGAGGCCGAGCTGGCTCCGTACTCCGGCCACCTCTCGATTAAGCCCGAGAAGTCCGAGTACGTGCTGACGCTCACCGACTCCGAGGATCACACCCGTGTCCTCGACGAGCGTCGCGTCCCCGCTTCGGTGCGCTTTATGCCCGAGATCGAGGACGGCTGCGAGGTTCGCGCCGGCGACCAGATCACCAAGGGCTTCGTCAACTTCCGCAACCTGCGCAAGCTGACCGACATCGAGTCGACGATGCACACCTTCGTCGAGAGCGTCAAGGACGTCTACACCAGCCAGGGCGTCGACCTGAACGACAAGCACATCGAGGTGCTCGCACGTCAGATGCTGCGTCGCGTTCAGATCACCAACCCCGGCGACTCCAAGTACCTGCTTGGTCAGTACGTCGACCGCTACGAGTTCGCCGACGAGGTCGAGCGCGTTGCCCGTCTGGGCGGTCAGGCTCCTGTGGCTGAGCCCGTCATCTTGGGTACGCTCAAGGTTGCGTCCAACATCGACTCCTGGCTGTCGAGCGCTTCGTTCATCCGTACCGCCGGCGTCCTTACCGAGGCCGCTATTGAGGGCAAGGTCGACCACCTGCTCGACCTTAAGTCCAACGTCATCGTCGGTAAGAAGATCCCGGCTGGTACCGGCCTCAAGCCGTACGCTAACGCCAAGCTGACGTATCGCACGGCCGACGGCTACGTGGACATCGATGGTCCGGCTTCGCCCAACGCCAAGTCACTGCCCGAGTGGGCTCCCGTGGAGCTCAAGGACCTGGACGAGCGGCTCCCACAGCAGCTCGACTGGGCCGGCTACGACGAGTTTGGCGGTGCCGACGGTTCGTTCACCCGCAACGGCCACACCATCTCCGCCGAGAAGGCTCGCCTGTACCTGTTCGACGACCTGGGCGTGTCGCAGCGCTGGACCAACAAGTTCAGCGAGGTCGGCATCGAGACGGTCGGCGACCTGGTTGGCAAGTCCGAGGAGGATCTGCTGCGCATCGATGGCATCGGTGCCAAGGCGATCGAGGAGCTCCGCGACGGCCTCGAGGCCCACGACCTGCTCTACATCCTCGAGAACAACGACGACGTTGCCGACGAGGAAGACCTCTCGCAGCTGCTGCAGATGGTCTTTAGCCCCGACGGTCCGGACGACATCCTGCTGGGCACCTCCGCTCCGACGCATCACGCCGATGCCGACGAGGAGCTCCTGGGCGCCCCGATCGACGACAAGAAGGCTTCCGCCAACGGTGCCATCAACGAGGACATGGCTTCCCTCGACGAGCTGCTCAACCAGCTCGTGGACACCGACGACGCCGAAGAGGCCAAGGACAACGACGGGGAGTAATTTCCCAGTACGTTAACCGCCCTTCCAAAGACCCGCTCCCCAACAGGGAAGCGGGTCTTTTTTGTTGAGGAACGTTGCCCTGACGAGCACGTAGGATTCCCGGGACGGGCGGCCCAGGGGTTAAGTTTGTCGCGAGTTCCGCACGAGCCGGAGGCTACTTAATGTGGCCTCCGTGCGAGCCAGGACTGTAGAGCAGCAAACTTAACCCCAGGGCCGCCCGGACCGGAAATCCGCCCTCGCGCACAGGAGGGGATTCCTTTTGTGTAGGCTTTGCGGAAATGTGGCTATTTTAGGATACGCCCGGCGGCGTGGTCTGTTGACGACACAGCTAACGGCACGTATCCTATCGAACTGCGTGTTTCGTAGGGGGATGCTGACCCCTCGATTCAAGCCGTTGCACTTTACAGAAAGCTGGAATCATTCGAGAAGGAGTACGCTTTGCCTACTATTAACCAGCTGGTTCGCCAGGGCCGTCGTTCCGCGCCCAAGAAGTCCAAGAACGCTGCTCTGCAGCACAACTCCCAGAAGCGCGGCGTGTGCACCCGCGTCTTCACCACGAGCCCCAAGAAGCCGAACTCGGCGCTTCGTAAGGTTGCCCGTGTTCGCCTCGTCAACGGCATCGAAGTTACTGCTTACATCCCGGGTGAGGGCCACAACCTGCAGGAGCACTCCATCGTGCTCGTCCGCGGCGGTCGTGTTCGTGACCTCCCTGGTGTCCGTTATCACGTCATCCGTGGCGCCTACGATGCTGCTCCGGTCCAGAACCGTATGCAGGCCCGTTCCAAGTACGGTGCTAAGCGCCCCAAGGCCAAATAAGCCAGATAACGTTTTGATACTTTCGCCGTGTGCCGCCTAAGCGCCGCACGGTAGACACTTAAGGAGATTTCACATGCCGCGTCGTGCAGCAGCTAATCGTCGTGAGGTTCAGCCTGACGCCGTTTACAACAACCGCCTGGTGACTCAGCTCATCAACAAGGTCCTTCTTGACGGCAAGAAGGCCACCGCTGAGCGCATCGTTTACACCGCTTTCGAGATCGTTGCCGAGAAGTCCGAGGGTGGCGACGCTCTCGCTACCTTCAAGAAGGCTATGGACAACGTCAAGCCCACGCTCGAGGTTAAGCCCAAGCGTGTCGGTGGCGCTACCTATCAGGTCCCGATGGAGGTCAACTCCCGTCGTTCCACCGCTCTGGGCATCCGCTGGATCGTCAACTTCTCCCGCGCTCGCAAGGAGAAGACCATGGCTGAGCGTCTCGCAAACGAGATTCTGGACGCTTCCAACGGCCTGGGCGCTTCCGTCAAGAAGCGTGAGGACGTCTTCAAGATGGCCGAGGCCAACCGCGCGTTCTCTCACTATCGTTGGTAAGTTAAGGTAAGGAACTAACATGGCTAAGGCTAAGCACAAGCTTTCCGATACCCGTAACATCGGCATCATGGCCCACATCGATGCCGGTAAGACCACCACGACCGAGCGTATTCTTTACTACACCGGTAAGACCCACAAGATTGGTGAGGTCCATGAGGGCGCTGCCACCATGGACTGGATGGTTCAGGAGCAGGAGCGCGGCGTAACCATTACCTCCGCTGCTACCACGTGCTTCTGGAACAAGGACGGTAAGGACTACCGCATCCAGATCATCGACACCCCGGGCCACGTTGACTTCACCGCCGAGGTCGAGCGCTGCCTGCGCGTCCTCGATGGCGCTGTCGCCGTCTTCGACGCCGTTGCCGGCGTCCAGCCCCAGTCTGAGACCGTTTGGCGTCAGGCTTCTACCTTCAACGTTCCCCGCATCGCCTTCATCAACAAGTATGACCGCGTGGGCGCTGACTTCTTCAACGCTATCGAGACCATGAAGGATCGTCTCGACGCCAACGCCGTGGCCGCTCAGGTCCCGATGGGCGCCGAGGACAACTTCTGGGGCGTCATCGACCTGGTCACCATGACTGCATGGGACTTCAAGGCCGACGAGAAGGGCATGACCTACCCCGAGCCGATGGACGAGATCCCGGCTGAGTTCGCTGACATCGCTGCCACCAAGCGCGAGGAGCTCCTCGACGCCGCTGCCAGCTTTGACGACGAGCTCATGGAGAAGATCCTCATGGAGGAGGACTTCACCGTCGAGGAGCTCAAGGCTGCTCTGCGCAAGGGCGTTCTGGCCAACGAGCTCAACCTCGTCTTTGTGGGCTCCGCCTACAAGAACAAGGGCGTTCAGGAGCTGCTCGACGCTGTCGTCGACTACCTGCCCAGCCCGCTCGACGTTGAGGCCGTCACCGGTACCGATCCGGAAACCGGCGAGGAGATCGTGCGTCATCCCTCCTTCGACGAGCCCTTCTCCGGCCTGGTCTTCAAGATCATGACCGACCCGTTCGTTGGTAAGCTCACCTACGTCCGCGTTTATTCCGGTCGCGCCGAGTCCGGCTCCTACGTGGTCAACGCCTCCAACGGTCAGCGCGAGCGTCTCGGCCGCATCCTCGAGATGAACGCCGCCGAGCGTATCGACCGTGACGACGCTTGCGCCGGTGACATCGTCGCTTGCGTTGGCTTCAAGAACTCCACCACCGGTGACACCCTGTGCGCCGAGGGCAAGGAGATCGTCCTCGAGAAGATCGAGTTCGCTAAGCCCGTTATCGACGTTGCTATCGAGCCCAAGACCAAGGCCGAGCAGGACAAGATGTCCCTGGCTCTGACCAAGCTCGCCGAGGAGGACCCGACCTTCACGGTGTCCACCAACCACGAGACCGGCCAGACCATCATCGCCGGCATGGGCGAGCTGCACCTCGAGATCATCGTTGACCGTCTGCTCCGTGAGTTCAAGGTTGACGCTAACGTCGGTAAGCCCCAGGTTGCCTACCGCGAGACCGCTGGTCACGACGTCGAGAGGGCTGAGGGCAAGTTCGTCCGTCAGTCCGGCGGTCGCGGTCAGTACGGCCACGCCGTCATCAAGCTCGAGAAGATGGAGGAGGGCTTCGGCTACGAGTTCGTCAACGCTATCGTCGGCGGCGTCGTGCCCAAGGAGTACATCCCGTCCATCGACAAGGGCATCCAGGAGGCCCTGAACACCGGTGTTATCGCCGGCTTCCCGGTCCTCGACGTTAAGGTCACCCTGTTCGACGGTTCTTACCACGAGGTCGACTCCTCCGAGGCCGCCTTCAAGATCGCCGGTTCCATGGCTATCAAGGACGCCCTCAAGAAGTCCGATCCGCAGCTGCTCGAGCCGATCATGGCTGTCGAGGTCGAGACCCCCGAGCAGTACATGGGCGACGTTATGGGCAACCTCTCCGGTCGCCGCGGCAAGATCGAGGGCATGGAGGATCGCAAGAACACCAAGCTCATCCGTGCCAAGGTGCCGCTGGGCGAGATGTTCGGTTACGCTACCGACCTTCGCTCCCAGACCCAGGGCCGTGCATCCTACACGATGCAGTTCGACTCTTATGAGCCTGCGCCCAAGTCCATCGTGGACGAGGTCATGAGCAAGAACGCCTAAGTTCGAGCTCCCTGTTACGTAATCCGCGAGAACATCTCTCGCACTCTTTGGAGGTTTAAGTTGGCTACCCAGAAGATCCGCATTCGCCTCAAGGGCTATGATCACGAGGTCGTCGATCAGTCCGCGAAGCTCATTGTCGAGACCGCTCAGAAGACCGGCGCTCGCGTTTCCGGTCCTGTCCCCCTGCCCACCGAGCGCAACCTGTACACGGTTATCCGCTCGCCGCACAAGGACAAGGACTCCCGCGAGCAGTTCGAGATGCGCACCCACAAGCGCCTCATCGACATCCTCGACCCCACCTCGGGCACCGTTGATTCGCTCATGCGTCTCGACCTCCCCGCTGGCGTCGACATCGACATCAAGCTCTAAGCTTTTTGCTCGATAGTGCGATTTGTAAGGCCGCAGCCCTAAGGGTTGCGGCCTTTTTTGTATCGATGGGGTAAAGGGTCTACACTACTGAGCTATTCGACAAACGAGTGTATGAGTAAAACTGTTGGGGGCAGATATAGATGGTCGAGTGGATCGTTCGTCGTGCGCAGGGCGACCGTGCGCGCGTGGGCACGTTGGCGGGCGTGGTGTGCATTCTCGCCAATGTGGCACTATGCGCTGCGAAGGGTGCAATTGGCGTGCTGTCGGGATCGGTTTCGATTGTGGCGGACGCCATGAACAACCTGTCTGACGCCAGCTCAAACATCGTGAGCGTGCTTGGCTTTAAGCTGGCGGGCAAGCCGGCAGACCCCGAGCACCCTTACGGCCATGGCCGCTACGAGTATCTCTCGGGTCTGGTCGTGGCGGCGCTCGTGCTGCTCATCGGCCTCGAACTGGTGAAGTCCTCGTTTGAGCGCATCGTCCACCCCGAACCCGTCGAGTTCTCGCTTGCCCTGGTGGCAGTCTTGGCGCTTTCGATGGTTGTTAAACTGTGGATGGCGGCCCTCAACCAAAAGCTCGGTGACCGTATTGAGTCTGAGACGCTGCATGCGACCGCGCAAGATTCCAAGAACGATGTCCTTGCCACAGGCGCCGTGTTAGCGTGCGCAATTGTTTCACAGGTGACGCATATCAATCTTGATGCTTGGGTCGGCCTTGCCGTTGGCGCCTATATTGGCTGGAGCGGTTTTGAACTCATCCAGGATACGGTGAGCCCGCTTTTGGGTCAGGCGCCCGATCCCAAGCTGGTCGAACATATTCGCGGCAAGATCATGAGCTACCCTGGCGTTTTGGGCGTTCATGACCTAATGGTTCACGACTACGGCCCGGGCAGGAAGTTCGCAAGCGCTCACGCCGAGATGGCGGCCGAGGCCAGCCCGCTGGAAAGTCATGACACGCTCGATAACATTGAACAGGCATTTAGGGACGAAGACGACATGATTGTCACGCTTCACTACGATCCCATCGTGACCGATGACCCCAAGGTGGCGAGCATGCGTTTGCGCATTCACGCCATGGCCCAACAGATCGATAGCCGCCTTTCGATTCATGACCTGCGCTGTGTGCCGGGTCCTACGCACACCAACGTGATCTTTGACTGCGTGCGTCCCTCGGATTTGGGCATGGGGTCCGATGAGCTCAAGCACGCGTTGGCCCAGAGGGTCGAATCGGAATTTCCCAAGTCGATTGCCAAGATTACGATCGACGATGACTACGTAGGGCATACCCACGAGTAGGTCTGCGCCGGCAAAGCACGTTATACAGAAGGGGAGAATATGAAGAGGCTGTATCTGCTCCGCCACGGCCAGACGGAATTCAACGTAAAAAAGCTCGTCCAGGGTCGCTGTGATTCACCGCTTACCGATTTGGGCTGTCAACAGGCCCAAGCGGCAGCCGAATGGCTCAAAGCCCACGGCGTCGTCCCCGACAAAGTGGTCTCTTCGCCTTTAGGCCGAGCTATGGACACGGCAAGTCTCGTCGCATGCGAGATCCTCGGTCCGGATGCTACTGTCGAGCCCTGCGAAGGCATCATCGAGCGCGGCTATGGGACCTTCGAGGAAGGCCCGCACGACGCATTGCCTACCGACGTTTGGGATCCGGGCGAGGATTTGGTCCCCTTCGGAGGAGAAGGAAGCCGCGCGCTGCAAGAACGCATGGTAGACACCCTCACCAATCTCATGGGCGCCGAGGGCATCGAAACCCTCCTAGCAGTAAGCCACGGCAGCGCCAGCCGCCAATTCATCAAGGCTGCAGCCCCAGAGGGTTTCGAGCTCCCAGCAAAACTCCCCAACTGCGCCATTATGATCTTCGATTTCGACGATGCGCGAGAAGAGGACGATACGCCCCAATGCAAGTTCACCTTGCAGCAAATTGTGGATCCCCAACAATGTCATTAGCCTGAGCGAGCAAGGTTTAGCAGACATCAACGTGGCGTTCCCAGTGTGCGGCGGAGGGGGCGGGCCTGAGACTTATTAAGGTTGTCGCGAGTTCCGCACGAACAGGAGAGCACTTAATGTGCTCTCCGTCGTGAGCAGGACTGTAGAGCAGCAACCTTAATAAGTCTCAGGCCCGCCCCCTCCGCCGCACACTGGGAACGTGCCACGCACTTTACCTGCGTAAACAATGTGAGTGAAATATGAATCTCGATGGATACGCCCGCAGCCGTGTATACTAAACAGCTGTGTGAAACCAGGGGAGTATTCTGGCTGGACAAAATGCCTGCTTAATAGGGTTGTCAGGTAGTTCGGACGCAATACAAGGCTGGGGAGCACGTCGTGTAAGTAGTGGTCCTCTAGGGGCGTACGCTCGGTGGTGTACGCATTGTCCCAAGACCACGCGAGAGTTGGGATCATATCTTGATCAGCATGATTCTCGGCCGCAAGATTGGCATGACCCAGGTTTGGGACGAGAACGACAACGTCGTTCCCGTCACGGTCATCCAGGCTGGCCCCTGCGCTGTCTCGCAGGTTAAAACTCAGGCAACCGACGGCTATGACGCCGTCCAGATCGGTTTCGGCGACATCAAGGCCAAGAACGTGAACAAGCCCATGGCTGGTCACTTCGCCAAGGCCGGCGTCGAGCCTGTCCGCTTCCTTCGTGAGGTCCGCGTCGAGAACGGCGAGGAGCACAAGGTCGGCGAGGTCGTCACCGTCGCTGATTTCGCTGATGTCGAGAAGGTCGACGTCATCGGTACCTCCAAGGGTAAGGGCTTCCAGGGTCGCATCAAGCGCTGGGGTCAGCGCCGCGGTCCTATGACGCATGGTTCTCACTTCCAGCGTCACCCCGGTTCTATCGGTCAGTGCGCCTATCCTGCGCGCGTCCTCAAGGGCGTCAAGATGGCCGGCCACATGGGTAACGAGCGCGTTACCGTCAAGAACCTTTCCGTTGTCCGCATCGATGCCGAGCAGAACCTCATCTTGGTCAAGGGCGCTGTCCCGGGTGCCAAGAATGGTCTCGTCGCCATCCGTATGGCCTAAGGGCCCAGCCCATTTAGCCCAGCGTCATACCAAGGAGAACACTTAAATGGCAAAGTTTGAAGTAAAGAACAGCGAGGGCAAGAAGGTCGCCGAGGCCGAGCTCGCCGCTGAGGTGTACGGCATCGAGCCGAACATCCACGTTATGCACCACATCGTCAAGTGCCAGATGGCCTCTTGGCGTCAGGGCACCCAGTCCGCTAAGGGCCGCTCTGAGGTTTCCGGTGGCGGCAAGAAGCCTTGGCGTCAGAAGGGCACCGGTCGTGCCCGCCAGGGTTCCATCCGTGCTGCCCAGTGGCGTCACGGTGGCGTTGTCTTCGCCCCCAAGCCCCGTTCCTACGCTAAGCGTATGAACAACAAGGAGGTCAAGCTGGCTATGCGCTCTGCGCTGTCCGCCAAGCTGGCCGATGGCGAGCTCGTGCTCGTCGACGACTACGGCTTCGAGAAGCCTTCCACCAAGGCTGCCGTTGCCATGCTCAAGGCTCTTGGCCTTGAGGGCAAGCGTCTGACCATCATCGTTCGCGATGAGGACGTCAACGCCTACCTGTCGTTCCGCAACATTCCCAAGACGTTCATCATCACTGCCGACGAGGCCAACACCTATGATCTCGTCAACAACAACGCTGTGCTGATGCCCGCCGACATCGCCGCTCACTTCGGGGAGGTGCTTGCATAAATGACCGTCCACGAGATCATCATCCGTCCGATCGTGTCCGAGCGTTCCTTCTCCGGCATGGAGCAGAACAAGTACACGTTCGAGGTCGCCAAGGATGCTAACAAGTATCAGATCAAGGACGCTGTCGAGGAGATCTTCGGCGTCAAGGTCGTTCGCGTGAACACCCTGACGGTCAAGCCCAAGACCAAGCGCGTGCGCTATGTCGCCGGCAAGACCCGTTCTTGGAAGAAGGCCATCGTTACGCTGGCCGAGGGCGACACCATCGAGGTCTTTGGCAACCAGGCCTAAGACTCGCTGCTGTTGAGTGAGCTCATGCCTCCCAAATAGGGGAGGCGAGAGCTCAAGGTTTTGGGCGTATAAAATGGACACGCCCGGAACCGTGTATACGTCCGGTGTCATCGCACCCGAGGCAGAACCTCGAATCCCTGTCTGCGATGGCTAACGGATACCTATTGAAAGGGATTGTAATGGCTGTAAAGCACCTTAAGCCGACCTCCGCTGGTAGGCGTTGGCAGACGATCTCCGACTTCTCCGAGATCACCTGCACCAAGCCCGAGAAGTCTCTTCTCGAGCCCCTGCCCAAGAAGGCCGGTCGTAACAACAACGGCCGCATCACCACCCGCCACCAGGGCGGCGGCGTGAAGCGTCGTTACCGCGTGATCGACTTCAAGCGCAACAAGGACGGGGTGCCCGCCAAGGTTGCCACGATCGAGTACGATCCGAACCGTTCCGCTCGCATCGCTCTGCTGCACTATGCTGACGGTGAGAAGCGCTACATCCTGGCCCCCAAGGGCCTCGAGGTCGGTCAGACCGTCATGTCCGGTTCTGACGCCGACATCAAGCCGGGCAACGCTCTGCCCCTCGCCGACATCCCCGTCGGTACGCTCATCCACGCCGTCGAGTTCCAGCCGGGCAAGGGCGCCGCTATCGCCCGTTCCGCCGGTAACTCCTGCCAGCTGATGGGTAAGGAGGGCAAGTACGCCATCGTCCGTATGCCTTCCTCCGAGATGCGCCGCATCCTCGTTACCTGCCGCGCCACCGTCGGTGAGGTCGGCAACGCCGATCACGCCAACATCGTCATCGGCAAGGCCGGCCGTAAGCGTCACATGAACGTGCGCCCGACCGTCCGCGGTACCGTTATGAACCCTGTCGACCACCCGCACGGCGGTGGCGAGGGCAAGAACCACACCTCTGGTCGTCCCTCTGTTACCCCCTGGGGTAAGCCGACGAAGGGCCTTCGTACGCGCAAGAAGAAGAAGGTCTCGAACCAGCACATCATTCGTCGCCGTAAGAAGTAATTTCGGATACCGAGTTTTAGGAGAAAGCACTTATGAGCAGAAGTCTCAAAAAGGGCCCGTTCGTGGAGACTCGCCTTCTCTCGCGTATCACCGCGATGAACGAGGCTGGCAAGAAGGACGTCGTGAAGACTTGGTCCCGCGCGTCCACCATCTTCCCCGAGATGGTTGGTCACACCATCGCCGTCCACGACGGCCGCAAGCATGTGCCCGTGTATGTTACCGAGTCCATGGTTGGTCACAAGCTCGGCGAGTTTGCGCCGACTCGTACGTTCCGTGGCCACAAGGCCAAATAGGGGGTTAACCGTAAATGGCAACTAAGTCTATTGAAACTGAGGCCACCGAGGTTCGCGCCGTCGCTAAGTACGTGCGTGTTTCCCCCAGCAAGGCCCGCCTGGTGGTCGATCTGATCCGCCGCAAGCCTGTCGCTCAGGCCTTCGACATCCTCCACTTCTGCGACCGCGCCGTCGCCGTGGATGTCGAGAAGGTTCTCCGTTCCGCCGTTGCGAACGCCGAGAACAATAACGGTCTGCGTGCCGACAACCTGGTTGTCGCTGCTGCCTATGTTGACGAGGGTCCTACGCTTAAGCGCATCCGTCCCCGCGCCAAGGGTTCCGCTTCTCGCATTCTGAAGCGTACTTCCCACATCACCGTCGTCGTTGCTCCTCGAAAGGAGGCGTAAAGCTGTATGGGTCAGAAAGTCTACCCCACCGGCTTCCGTCTTGGCATCACCGAGAACTGGCGCTCCCGCTGGTTCGCAGAGAAGGATTACGCTAAGACCCTCGGTAACGATCTCGAGATCCGCAAGTACCTCGAGAAGCGTCTCTCCCGCGCAGCTGTCTCCCGCGTCGAGATCGAGCGCGCTGGCGACAAGGTGAAGGTCATCATCTTCACCGCTCGCCCCGGCGTTGTCATCGGTAAGAAGGGTGCCGAGATCGATACCCTCCGCACCGAGCTCGAGAAGGTCGCTGGCGTCTCCAAGGGCCAGCTCTCCGTCGACGTTGTCGAGATCAAGCGCCCCGAGCTCGACGCCAACCTCGTTGCTCAGTCTATCGCTGAGCAGCTCGAGGGCCGCGTTGCCTTCCGTCGCGCTATGCGCAAGGCTGTCCAGTCCGCCCGCAAGGCCGGCGCCAAGGGCATCCGTATCCAGTGCTCCGGTCGTCTCGGCGGTGCCGAGATGGGCCGTCGTGAGTGGTACCGTGAGGGTCGCGTGCCTCTGCACACCCTCCGTGCCAAGATCGACTACGGCACGGCTGTCGCCAGCACCACCATGGGTGCCTGCGGCGTGAAGGTCTGGATCTACCTGGGCGAGAAGCTCCCGGGCCAGCCTGTTCCCAACCCTGCACTCGAGGGCTCTTCCCGTCCTCGTCGTCGTAACTCCGAGAGGAGGGGTCAGTAGTGCTTGCCCCTAAGCGTATTCTTCACCGCAAGGTGCAGCGTGGCTCCATGAAGGGCCAGGCCAAGGGTAATACCGAGCTGCATTTCGGCGAGTTTGGTATCCAGGCTCTCGAGGCCCATTGGATCACCAACCGTCAGATCGAGGCCGCTCGTATTGCCATGACCCGCTACATGAAGCGTGGCGGTCGTGTCTACATCACGATCTTCCCCGATAAGCCCATCACTAAGAAGCCTGCCGAGACTCGCATGGGTTCTGGTAAGGGTAACCCCGAGGAGTGGGTGGCCGTCGTCAAGCCCGGCCGCATCATGTTCGAGGTCAAGGGCGTGCCCGAGGAGGTCGCTCGCGAGGCTCTGCGTCTGGCGCAGCACAAGCTCCCCATCAAGACCAAGATCGTCGCTAAGCCTGCCGCTACAGAGACGGCCGAGGAGGAGAACTAATGAAGCCCGCAGAGATTCGTGAGCTCTCGGACGCTCAGCTCGTTGAGAAGCTGAAGGAAATGCGCGCCGAGCTCTTTAACCTTCGTTTCCAGATGGCCACCAGCCAGCTGGACAACACCGCTCGCGTCAACACCGTGAAGAAGGACATCGCTCGCGTCCTCACGGAGCAGCGCGCCCGCGAGATCGCAGCGGAGAAGTCCGCTGTCGCCGAGTAGGACCTAAGGAGAGAATATGACTGATTCGCGTAACTCGCGTAAGGTCCGTACGGGTGTCGTTACCTCCGTCTCCGGTGCCAAGACCATCGTTGTCACCATCACCGAGCGCAAGCGTCACCCCAAGTACGGCAAGATGATGACCAGCTCCAAGAAGCTGCACGCTCACGACGAGGAGTGCACGGCTGGCGTGGGCGACACCGTCCGCGTTATGGAGACCCGTCCTATGTCCAAGATGAAGCGTTGGCGCCTCATCGAGGTCGTCGAGCGCGCTAAATAAGCAGTCGCTCTTACGACTTGTACGTTTCCGAAGATGTGCGTATGCCTGGCTTGCATACCACGGGCCGCATAAAGGCTGCGCACCTCTCTTCGGTTCTTAGTTCGGAGGAACATCTACCATGATTCAGATGCAAACCATGCTGAACGTCGCCGACAACTCCGGCGCTCGCAAGATTCGCTGCATCAAGGTGCTTGGCGGTTCCAAGCGTCGTTATGCAGGCATCGGCGATGTGTTCATCGGTGCTGTCCAGGAGGCTACCCCTGGCGCCAACGTCAAGAAGAAGGACGTTGTCCGTTGCGTCGTCGTTCGCACCGTTAAGGAGATCCGCCGCAAGGATGGCTCCTACATTCGCTTTGATGATAACGCCTGCGTTGTCATCAACAACGATGGTTCGCCCGTCGGCACCCGTATCTTCGGGCCCGTCGCTCGCGAGCTTCGTGACAAGAAGTACATGAAGATCGTCTCGCTCGCTCCCGAGACCCTGTAGTTAGGGGAGATATATGTATATCAAGAAGGGCGATAAGGTCCAGGTTCTCTCTGGTAAGGATCGCGGCAAGCAGGGCGTTGTCCTGCGTGCTCTCCCCGCCGAGAACAAGGTCGTTGTCGAGGGCGTTTCGGTCGTCAAGAAGGCCGTCAAGCCCAACGCTGCCAACCAGCAGGGCGGCATCGTTTCGCAGGAGGCTCCCATCGATGCCTCCAACGTCAATCTCGTTTGCCCCGAGTGCGGTAAGGTTACCCGCGTCGGTCACGAGAAGGACGGCAAGAACAAGCTGCGCGTCTGCAAGAAGTGCGGCCACAAGTTCTAAGCTGCCCGCAACATCTAAGTTGCTAGCAAAGGCCCGGATGCCACGGCACCCGGGCCTTTTTCTATCCCTACTCATTGGGGACAGACTCATTGGGGACAGACATACTGACATACTCATTGGGGACAGACTTAAATGAGTGGCCATACTCATTGGGGACAGACATAAATGACTAGTCGTTGGGGACGTTCTTTAACGGCTAGTTGATGGGGACAGTCTTGCCACGAAAGCGTCGTACGGGTAACGCCCCCAGGTTCCGGCAGCCTGGGACAGTCCCTATGTGCCGGCAGTTAGGGATGGTCTTTTGATGTCTGATGCCCCTAGGGGGCAGAGTAAGACAGCCTGCTTTCCTTTAGGGGTTTTGGTGTCCCGCCTTTTTATGCTTCATAACGATTGTTGCATGCGTATTTGCGCACAGAGTCTTGCGCGATACTGCGCATAGCCGCGCAAATATCTGCTAAGTTTGGTTTAATAATGACCGATAAACAAATAAACACGCAAATACAAGCAAACTCGCGCAAATTTGTGCGAATATAAGGCTGTTGGAAATGAAGAACTTCCGATGACTCAGGAGGCACATGATGACAGATTCCAAACAGGCTCCGCTCGACGCCGAAGCAGCCGCTAAGGCGGCGTTTGCCTCGGTCCAGGACAAGCCGTTCCCTAACGACATCTTTACGGCTCCCGAGCTTCGCTGGGCCGTTATCGGATGCGGCGTTATCGCCAATCAGATGGCCCAGTCTCTCGCCCTTGCCGGCCGCAAGCTTGCGGGCGTCGCCAATCGTACGCTTTCCAAGGCCCAGGCTTTTGCCGAGCAGTATGGCGTCGAGAAGGTGTACGAGACGGTTGAGGACCTCTACGCCGATCCCGACATCGACGCCGTTTATATCACCACGCCGCATAACACGCATATCACCTACCTGCGCGCCGCTCTGGCAGCTGGCAAGCACGTGCTTTGCGAAAAGGCCATCACCCTCAACTCCGCCGAGCTCGACGAAGCGCGTGCCATTGCCGACGAGCATAACGTGGTTCTTATGGACGCCACCACGGTGCTCCACATGCCCTTGTATCGGGAGCTGCGCCGCCGCATGGATGCCGGCGAGTTTGGCCGCATGAACCTCGCTCAGCTCAACTTTGGCAGCTACAAGGAATACGGCGACCTGACCAACCGTTTCTACAACCGCAACCTTGCTGGCGGTGCCATGCTCGATATTGGCGTCTATGCCCTGTCCGTCATGCGCCTCTTTATGGCAAGCCAGCCTGTTGAGGTCGTTTCGCTCGGCAACACCTGTGAGACCGGCGTTGACGTCGCGGGCGGCATCGTCTGCCGTAATGCCGAGCAGCAGCTGGGCGTGGTGAGCCTTACGCTCCACTCCAAGCAACCCAAGCGCTCGGTCATCAGCTTCGATAAGTGCTATATCGAGGTCAACGAGTATCCCCGCGCCGATCACGCGACCATCGTGTGGACTGCAGACGGGCACCGTGAGGAGGTCCACACCGGCACCGAGGCATACGCTCTGTGCTACGAGATGGCCGACCTGGAGAAGGCCGTTGCCGGCGATGATTCGAAGCGCGAGCTTCTGGATTACGCTTCTGATGTTATGGAGCTTATGACCAAGCTCCGCGCCGACTGGGGAGTCGTGTACCCCGAGGAGGAGTAAGCGATGCTTGCGGAGGATAGGCTCAACGCGATCGTGTCGATGGTCCAGCAGGCTGGCTCGGTTACTGTGCAAGAGCTTGCCGATACCCTGGGCGTGACGGCGTCTACCATTCGGCGCGACCTGCAGACGCTCGATCGAGCACACCGCATCGCCAAGGTCCACGGCGGAGCGACAAGTCTTGAGCGTGCGCACGTGACGCGCGACCTAACGCTCAATGAGCGCAGCGACCTCCATAACGACGATAAGGAGCGTATCTGCGCCCGCGCCGCGGCGCTGGTGGAGCCCGAGAGCTTTGTATACATCGACTCGGGCTCGACGACGCTTAAGCTCATCGAGCATCTTCCACACCTTGAAGATGTCACCTATGTGACCGATTCCGTGCTCCATGCTCAGCACCTCGCTTTGCGCGGCATGCGTACCGTGGTGCTGGGCGGCGAGCTCAAGCCCGAGACCGAAGCACTCGTTGGCCCCGATGCCTTGGCAACCTTAGACCGCTACAACTTCAACTGTGGCTTTTGGGGTTCTAACGGCATTGCCGCCGAGCAGGGCTTCACGGCGCCCGATATCGAGGAGGCGCAGGTTAAGCGCATCTCGATGCGCCATACGGCCAAGCGCTTTGTAATCTCGGATGCAAGTAAATTTGGCATGGTGGCGCCCGTCAAGTTCGCGGACTTTCGCGACGCAACGATTATTACCGCGGGCGAGGTACCCGCCAAGTATCGGGCAATGGACAACGTCATCACGGTCTAGCGACGGGACAAAGCCAAAACCATCACAAAGGTGCCTGTCCCCATTGTGGTAGTTAGTAACGAAAACCGAGTAGTTTTCTCAATAGAAAAGCGGCAACGTCCATCACAGGCGTTGCCGCTTTCGTTGTCCGCCGGTTTGTCTAAGTCTGTAACAACTGGACCGTTAAAAGTGGGTTAGATGTTACAGATTGAGATGCTTCCGAACCGCATCATCCCTTTGTCTCAATCTGTAACATCTGGGACCGATTTTGCCGAGTTATTGTTACAGATCGAGATTTTCCCTTGAGGGGAATTTGAATGTCTCGATCTGTAACAGATAGACCGGAAAATGGGTTCCAACTGTTACAGATCGAGACGTTTTGGCGCCGCGGCTGAGCCATCGTGGCGGCTTGACGTTTGCCCAGATAAAACCTGCCAAAATAAACCTGTCCCTTTTTGGCAGGTTTTAGGGCTCCCAGGGGCAGGGGGCTTCGATGTAGATGTGCTCGCCGGTTACGGGATGGGTAAAGGATACGCTGTGGGCGTGGAGCATGAGGCCACAGGGGCGCGGCGTTCCGTACAGGTCGTCGCCAACCAGGGGATGATGCTCGCTTGCCAGGTGCACGCGGATCTGGTGTTTGCGGCCGGTGAGCAGCTCAACATCGATATACGAACGAGTGGGCAGGCCTCGGCGGCTCTTAAGGCGCTTGAGCACCTTGACGTGCGTCTGCGACGGCTTGCCGCTGGCGCCGACGCGCATCTTGCGGCTATCGTGGCGATCGCGGGCGATGGGCTTGTCGATGAGCTTTTCGTTCCAGTCGATCTTGCCCTCGGCGAGCGCCAGATAGTGCTTTTCAAAGGCGTGGTCGATCACCATCTGGTCAAAGGCGGGCTGCGTCTGCTTGTCGAGCGAGAACAACACCACGCCAGTGGTGTCGCGGTCCAAGCGGTTGAGCGGCTGCATGTCGGTCGCGGCAAAGCCGTCGCCCATCGCCAGCAAAAGGTCGCTGGCATAGTCGGTAAGCGTGCGCTCGCCGGTGCCGTCACCGTGGACGATCATGCCGGCGGGCTTATCGATGGCCATGAGCCAGGCGTCGCAGTAGAGGACTTGAGGTTCTTCGTTCACATGTAAGCCTTTCGGTTAGCTAATTCCCACAAACATGCAGCCCGAAGTGGCGCCGCGCAGGCGGGCGGCGGGCTTACGGCCGGCCTGCGCGGCCTCGACGGCGCGACGGACGCGTGCGACGGCGCGGCCAATCTCATCGGCCTCGAGCAGGGTTCCGTCGACCATGAGACGGCGCACGCCGGCGTCGAGCAGCTGTGGAACCTGCGGTGTGAGGTCGATGGGGTAGGCGTCGTACAGGCGCGAGCGGCCGTGGATGTCGGTACGCACCGGCATGACCTTGCCGTCGATATTCTTGAGCGACAGCTTGCGGGCGCGCAGGCGGCAGTGGGCACAATCGTGGATGCAGCCATTGGCCACCTGCAGGATGCAGTGCTCGCTCGTCATAACGCGCGGGCGGCCGAAAACGGTGATGCCCAGGGCTGCGGGCGCGGAGGTGCCAAGCGAGATAATCTCGTCGAGCGTGATCTCGGGCGAGAGCCAAAACGCCCCGGCTCCGCGCTCGGCGAGTGCCTCCATGCAAGGCGTGTTGTGCACGGGCAGGCAAGAGCGAATCTCGGCCGTGGCACCAACCTGGGCGGCCAGGGCAAGCTCAGAGATGTTGCCAATAGCGACCGTGGCACCGGCAACGACCCACGGGTCGACGCGTGCGTGGTCGACGGCGCGGCAGACCTCATCGAGCACGGGAACAATACCCTGCTCAAACGCATCGGCGGGGGAGAGCTCGGCCGCATCGAGTGCGTCGGTGGTCATGTAGATGCGCGCGGCTCCCTCCGCGCGCGCTGCCTCGGCGGCGTCGAGCGAGGTGACGGTGGCGCAGATCTGCGGCTCATCGCGGTAGTGCTCGGGCGCGGGGTGGGAATCACTGGTGACAATCGCCGGCAGCTCGAGCGTGTGGGCGCGCTCGTCATACGGCGCCAGAATGGCCTCCTCGAGCGCCTTGCAAGCGGCGGCGCGCACCTTGTGCACAGCGGAGAAACCCATGCCACAGCCCTCATCGAGCGCCACGTCAAAGCTCGCGGCCTCAAAGGGCGAGGAACCCATGCGGCCCACATGCTCCACCAGATCGGACGCCTCGACAGCGCGGGTCTTGGCGGCCTCGACGGTAAAGCCGGTGGCGGTGGCGGTGAGCGTGGGGTCGTCGCAGCAGGTGAGCGTGACGGTAAACGGCTCGCCCAGACGCGCCACGACGGACACGTCTACGGCGCGGCGGCGTAGCACGTCGCGCTTGAGCGCAGCGCCGGCAGCGTCAATGGCGCGCTGGCTGCGAATCACACGCACGCGGCAGCCCTCGGGCATACTACGGGGCACGCGGCACTCGATGATGTCGCCGGCGGCGGCATCATCGGTAGCGATAGTGGTCAGGAATTGGTCGAACTCATCGTCGTGACGAAGCTCCAACAGGTCGCCCTTGCCCACGGGCTCAAACAGCTCAATGCGGGCGATGGCGGCGCGGCGACGACGGTCGTCGGGTTTGAGCCCGCGCACGTCGCGGTTGGCCAGACGGCTGCCCAGCACCGTGCCCACGATCTGGCCGCGGTTGTTGGAGCGCTCGTAGCTCATCATCTCGTCGCCCGAGGTGCCGTCCTGATAGGCGTGCGTAAAGTCGCGGTTAAAGCAGCGCTTGAGTTGGCGCTGGCGAGCGGCGTCCTCGTCCTTATCTACGACGGCCCCGGCCAGCATGTCATCGATCTGATGACGATACACATCGACGATGGAGTACACATAATCGGGCGCCTTCATGCGGCCCTCGAGCTTGAGCGATGCGGCGCCGGCGTCATACAGGCGGCGAACAAGCTGTGAAGTGTTGGTGTCGCGCGGGCATAGCGCGCGCTCGCGACCGGCAGGGGAGAGCGTGCGGCCGTTCTCGTCGATCAGCTCGTAGGGCAGACGGCAGGGCTGAGCGCACATGCCGCGGTTGGCCGAGCGGCCCGCCATGGCAAAGCTCGAGAGCAGGCACAGGCCCGAGTAGCAAAAGCAGATGGCGCCGTGGCTAAAGACCTCCAGGTCAACGTCGGGCGCGGCGTCGTGGATGGCGGCGATCTCGTCGATGGAAAGCTCGCGCGAGAGGGTCACGCGGTCGGCGCCCTGCTCGCGGCACCAGATGGTTCCGCGGTCATCGTGGATGTTCGCCTGGGTCGAGATATGGGTTTCGATGCCGGGCATGGTGCGCTTGACCTCAAAGAACAGGCCCCAGTCCTGGATGATAAAGGCGTCGGCGCCCAGCGTGGAGCAGCGGTGGATGAGCTGCAGTGCATCGCTCATCTCGGACTGCTTGATGACGATGTTGACCGTGACGTAGACGCGCGAGCCGGCCAGGTGCGCAGCGCGGCAGGCCTGCTCAAAGGCCTCATCGGTAAAGTTGGTGGCCTTGCGGCGGGCGTTGAAGCTGCCCATGCCGCAGTAGATGGCGTCTGCCCCGGCGGCGAGCGCGGCGGCAAAGGGCTCCGGGCCTCCGGCGGGGGCCAGAAGCTCGGGCCTGCGGTTGGTGGTTCGGCTGGCGGTTGCGGTCATATCCTGCCTTTCAAAATGCTCACATACACAAAAGTATAGTGGCGCCGTCGCGATGGGCGATGCCCGCAGCCTAAGCAGGACAAAGTCTTCAGCAGCCTGGGCTGGCTGACCTCGTGGAGAACCGTTCAGCGGTTCGGGGAAACCGCTGGGCGATAAAATATTATCGCAATCTGATAATTATCTTGCATCTGGCAAAATCATCCCCTACTATCCCAATCAAGCGCGGTGTTCAGACCGAACTGTGCCTCCCGGTGCGAACGCCGCGCTCACGCTCTCTATTTGATCGTAAGGAGAAAAACATGAGCAAGACCGTCGTGTCTTCCGATAACGCGCCCGCAGCCATCGGCCCGTATTCTCCCGGTATCCAGTCCGGCAACATGGTGTTCCTGTCCGGCCAGCTGGGCATCGATCCCGCGACCGGCAAGCTGCCCGAGGGCATCGAGGCCCAGGCCAAGCAGTCCCTCGCCAACGTCGAAGCCCTGCTGACCGCTGCTGGCGCTACGTTTGCCGATGTCGTCAAGACCACGGTCTACCTGGCTGACATCGCCGACTTTGCCGCCGTGAACGAGATTTATGCCTCCAAGTTTGAGGCCCCGTTCCCCGCACGCAGCGCTTTCCAGGTTGCCGCTCTTCCGGCTGGCGGTCTGGTCGAGATCGAGGTCGTCGCCGCTCTCTAAGGCGTTGGCAACAACTAAACATGACATGCAAAAAGACCCTGCAGTGCGTGTGAGCTGCAGGGTTCTTTTGTCACGTGACGGATCGCTTGCGGAGCCACCAAGGGCAGTCTTTTTGGGACGGGGCCATTTTAGCTACCCCTATATGCAGGATTGATTTTACTTGCGGCTCATCGAAATCGTGGGCAGAGGGAGGGTAGCTAAAATAGCCCCGTCCCAAAAAGACTGCCCGCGCTCCATTTTGCTCGTTAGCCCTCCTTGCGAACTTTTTGCAGGTAGCGGTAGACGCTGGGCTCCGAGATGCCCAGCGCGGTGGCAGCGCAGGCAACAGCGCCCTTGAGCATAAATACGCCGTTGCCGTTAAGGTGGCGAATAACGTCCACGCGATCGGCCTGCCCAAGCGAGGCGACATCCTGGCCGCGGCTTTCGAGCAATTCGGAAATGCTGTGGTCGATGAGCTCCTGTGTAGACTCCGAAAGAATTTCGACCTCGATAGACGCGGGCTCCGCCTGCCTTGGCACAGCGTCGAAGCAGGCCATGAGCTGCTGAGCCATGGCGTTGATGGAGCGTACCGTGGAAAGATCGGTGTTGACGCAGAGCATGCCGACGATCTCGTTATCCTCGCGAATAAAGTACGTTGCGGATTCCAATGTCTTGCCACCGGCACCGCGCCCCTCGTAGCCCGTAATAAACGGCAGGTCGCGATACTTGGGATCGTGCATGATCTTGAGTGCCAGATCGGTGGCGGGACCGCCGACCTTGCGGCCGCTCACGATGCCGTTGCGGATATCGACGATGGCGTGGTCGGGATCCGAGAAATCGTGCAGCACGATTTCGCTGTTTTTGCCGAGTATCTGCTCCAGGAAATCGACCATCGGCAAAAAGCGACGTACAGTCTCGTTCACGGGCAACTCCTTTGGATGAAATCGGAAGTTTCATAACAATTTTTTCTCATGGTAACACGGTGTCTATTGACTCGTATATTCGCAGGTACATTGCGTAATACAGACGAACGGTAGGATTTTGGCGGTAAGCGGTCGACCAAAAGAAAAGTTAGATGTTATTTTGACCAGACACTTTCCTGACCTGCGGAAATGCGTTGTCTAAGCTGAAAAATAGTCTGATAACAAAAAATTATTATTGAGAATGAGAAAATTCTTTAATACGATATTCACCGAAGGCACAACCTCAACCCCGCACTGCGTCACAATAGAGCGCTAGATGCGAAAACAACTACTTCGAGGATTGGTGGTCAAATGGCCCAGGAGACGGTTACGAACGGCACTGAAGCCCTGTTCACTCGCGAAGGCATGCCGCCCGTTAAGGAAATGATTCCGTGTGCCCTTCAGCACGTACTGGCATCGTTTGCCGGCATCATTACCCCGGCGGTCATCATGGCCGGCGTCTACGGCTTTAACAGCCAGCAGAGCACCGACATCATTCAGGTGGCGCTCATTCTTTCGGCAATCGACACGGCCCTTCAGGCCTTCGCTCCTTTCCGCCGCATCGGCGGCGGCCTGCCCATCGTCATGGGCGTCTCGTTCGCGTTCCTGCCGGCCCTGCAGGCTATGGGCGCCTCGGGCTTTAGCTTTGGTGCGCTGCTGGGCGGCGAGATTGTCGGCGGTGCCGTCGCGGTCCTCTTTGGTCTGGCCTACAGCAAGATTAAGTGGCTGTTCCCGCCCGTCGTGACCGGTACGGTCATCTTCTCCATCGGCGTCTCCCTGTATCCCACGGCCGTCAAGTATATGGCCGGCGGTATGGGCACGCCGCTGTGGGGCACCCCGCAGGCCTGGTGCGTCGCTCTTATCACCTTCGCCGTGGTCTTTGCGCTCGCCAACTTTGGCAAGGGTACGTTCAAGCTGGGATCCGTGTTCTTTGGCATGATCGTTGGTATGATCGTCTCCATCCCCTTTGGCATGATCGACTTCTCCAGCGTCGCCACCGCTCAGGTCTTCGCCCTTCCCAAGCTCATGCCCTACGCGCTCGAGTTTGATCCCGAGGTCTGCATTACCCTCGCCGTCGTGTTCCCCATGGTTGCCATCCAGGTTATCGGCGATGTCTCCGCCGCCTGCCTGGGCTCCATCGACCGCATGCCCACCGAGCGCGAGCTCTCCGGCGCTATCGTGTCCCAGGGCCTCACCTCTATGGTCGGCGGCCTGCTGGGCGGTCTTCCCACCAGCGCCCTTGGCCAGAACGTGGGCATCATCTGCTCCAACAAGGTCGTCAACAAGTGGGTCTTTGTGATCATCGCGTCCGTCTTTGCCATCGCCGGCCTGTTCCCGCAGCTTTCTGCCGTCCTTTCCGCTATCCCGCAGCCTGTCATCGGCGGCGCGACCGTCGGCGTCTTTGGCACCATCACCATGAACGGCGTGCGCATGTTCACCCGCGAGGGCCTTACGCAGCGCACCACCACCATCGTCGGTACCTCCGTCGTCTTTGGCCTGGGTATCTGGATGGCCAGCGGTTGCCTTGCCGGCGAGGGCATGCCCACCTGGGTGTCCACCGTCATCGGCTCCAATGCCGTAACCCCCACCGCCATCATGGCCATTGTCCTTAACCTGATCCTTCCGCAGACGCTGGTCGTGGCTCAGCACATCGATGCTGCCAAGGACGCTGCCGTGGATCTGGTCTTGCCCGAGATCAAGAAGTAACTAATTCGGTGCTATTCGTCGGCGGACGCATCGCCTCGTCCGCCGACGCCATGTGGCGCCAAGCCGCACTTCAAAGGGCTTGTCCCTTTGGTGAAGCGTTGACGGGAGAGGGCCCGTTTCCGGTGTAGGCCGGCGCTTCGCACTTCCGCCATGTCAGAGGTGTCAAACCCCGCCTCTGATGTTGAAGGGAGCATTTATGCTTCTGGTCGCTAACGGTTCCGTCTTTACCCGCAACGCTCAGACTCCGTTCATTCCCAACGGTGCGGTCGCTATTGACGGAGATACGATCGTCGAAGTGGGCCCCGAGCGCGAGCTCAAGGCCAAGTACCCGGATGCCGAGTACGTCGACGCCCAGGGCAACCTCATCATGCCCGGACTTATCAACTGCCACACCCACATCTACTCGGGTCTGGCCCGCGGCCTTGCCATTAAGGGCTGCAACCCCACCAACTTCCTGGAGAATCTTGAGCAGCAGTGGTGGAAGATCGACGACAACCTGACGCTCGACGGCACCAAGGCCAGCGCCTATGCCACGATTCTTGACTCCATCCGCGATGGCGTCACCACGATCTTCGATCACCATGCGAGCTTCTGCGAGATCCCGGGCAGCCTCTTTACCATTAAGGATGCAGCTCAGGAGCTGGGCATGCGTTCGTGCCTGTGCTACGAGGTCTCCGATCGCCGCGGCCAGGAAAAATGCGACCAGGCCATTGCCGAGAACGCCGAATTTGCCCAGTGGGCCGCCAAGGAGCGTCGCGATAACGACAACCACATGATCGCCGCCATGTTTGGCGGCCATGCCACCTTTACACTGTCGGACGAGACCATGGACAAGATGGCCGAGGCCAACAACGGCCTGACCGGCTTCCACATCCACGTGTGTGAGGGCATGAACGACGTGTGGGATTCCCGCCTCAACCGCGGCGGCATCAGTCCCGTCGAGCGCCTGCTGCAGCACAACCTGCTTGGTCCCGACACCATGCTGGGCCACTGCATCCACGTGACGCCTGCCGAGATGGATATCGTCAAGGAGTCCGGCACCTGGCTGGTCAACAACCCCGAATCCAATATGGGCAACGCCGTGGGCTGTGCCCCCGTGCTCGAGTTCTTCCGCCGCGGCATCCCCGTGTGCATGGGTACCGACGCCTACACCCACGATATGCTCGAGAGCCTTAAGGTCTTCCTGATCATTCAGCGCCACAACGCCGCCATGCCCAACGTGGGCTGGTGCGAGGCCATGACGATGCTGTTCGAGAACAACGCCAAGATGGCGAGCAAGTACTTCGATCGCAAGCTCGGCGTGCTCGAGGCCGGCGCCGCTGCCGATGTCATCGTTATGGACTACAAGCCTTTTACGCCGCTGAGCGAGGAGAACATCGACGGCCACATGCTCTTTGGCATGATGGGCAAAAACTGCCGCACCACCATCATCAACGGCCGTGTCCTGTACAAGGATCGCGAGTTCGTTGGCATTGATGAGGACAAGATCAACGCGTGGACCATGGCCGAGTCCAAGAAGCTCTGGAGCACGCTCAACGATCGCGTGTACTAATTACAAGTAGATTCACGCGCGCCGGATGTTTCGCCGCATCCGACGCGCGCATAGGCGGCCTCCGCGGGGTCGCCGGCGCTGTGCTAGCGCTACACCGTATTTGCGCCCGTCGCGCGGTCTCGCCGGGCGTTACAGAGAGGAGCTCACTATGAGCGACATCATGAGGCCGATCCCGTTTTCGCAGCTGATGAACTGGATCATCGAGGAGCACAAGACCCAGGACGCCATCTTTGGCGTGCGCAAGATGGTCACGACCAACCAGGAGAGCGCACTTCCCATTTTTGACGAGCGCATCGAGACTCCGTTTGGCCCGGCCGCCGGCCCCAACACGCAGCTTGCCCAGAACATCGTGGCATCCTACGTGGCCGGTGCGCGCTTCTTTGAGCTCAAGACCGTTCAGGTTATGGACGGCGAGGAGCTCTCCAAGTGTGTGAACAAGCCCTGCATCGTGGCACAGGACGAGTGCTACAACTGCGAGTGGTCGACCGAGCTCGAGGTTCCGCAGGCATTTGCCGAGTACGTGAAGGCATGGTTTGCCTGCCACCTGATCGCTCGCGAGTACGGTCTGGGCAGCCCGGACGGCTTCGTCTTCAACATGTCCGTGGGTTATGACTTGGAGGGCATCAAGAGCCCCAAGGTCGATGCGTACATTGAGGGCATGAAGGACGCCAGCGGCTCCGAGGTTTGGAACGAGTGTCGCACGTGGGCGCTCGCTAACCTGGACAAGTTTGAGCATGTCGACGCCGCATTTGTCGAGTCCATCCCGGCGCGCGTCTCAAACTCCATCACCGAGTCCACCCTGCATGGCTGCCCGCCCGCCGAGATCGAGCGCATCGCGACCTATCTGATCACCGAGAAGGGCCTCAACACCTACATCAAGTGCAACCCCACGCTGCTGGGCTATGAGTTTGCCCGCCAGCGTCTGAACGAGCTGGGCTTTGACTACATCGTTTTCGACGATACGCACTTCCGCGAGGACCTGCAGTGGGCCGACGCCGTGCCCATGTTTGAGCGCCTGATTGCCCTGTGCGCCGAGCGCGGTCTTGAGTTTGGCGTCAAGCTCACCAATACCTTCCCCGTCGACGTGACGAGGAACGAGCTGCCCTCCACCGAGATGTACATGTCGGGCCGTTCGCTGTTCTCGCTGACCATCGAGGCCGCCCGTCGCATTACCGAGCAGTTCGATGGCAAGTTGCGTATCAGCTACTCCGGCGGTGCCACGGTCTACAACATCCGCGCCCTGTACGATGCCGGTATTTGGCCCGTCACCCTGGCGACCGACGTGCTCAAGCCCGGTGGCTACGAGCGCTTTAGCCAGATGGCTGGCGAGTTTACCGATCTGGACGGCAAGCCGTTCGCGGGCGTCTCGCTCGAGGCCGTGACCGCGATCCAGACCGACTCGCTCACCAACCCGCTCTACAAGAAGCCGCTGCGCCCGCTGCCTGACCGCAAGGTCGCCGGCAAGAGCCCGCTTTCCGACTGCTTTACCACGCCGTGCCGCACGAGCTGCCCCATCCAGCAGGATATTCCCGCCTATCTGGCGGCAGTGGATGAGGGCCGCTACGAGGACGCGCTCAACATCATCATCGAGCGCAACGCCCTGCCGTTCATTACCGGCACCATCTGCCCGCATCCCTGCGGCCGCGCCTGCGAGCGTGCGTTCTACGAGCCCGAGGGCGCCCAGATTCGCGCCAGCAAGCTCAAGGCCGCCCGCGAGGCCATGACCGCCGTGCTGCCCAAGCTGCGCGCCCAGGCTATCGCCAACGACGGCGAGCGCAACGTTGCCGTTATCGGTGGCGGCCCGGCCGGACTGGCGACGGCGTTCTTCCTGACGCGTGCCGGCGTGCCCGTCACCATCTTTGAGGCCCGTGATTCTCTCGGCGGCGTGGTCCGTCACGTGATTCCCGAGTTCCGCATTGCGAGCGACGATATCTCGCACGACGCCGAGCTCTGCCTGGCCTTTGGCGCCAAGGTGCAGCTCAACGCTCGCGTGGAGTCCATCGACGAGCTCAAGGCCCAGGGCTTTACCGACGTGGTCGTGGCCACCGGTGCCTGGATGCCCGGCTCTGTGGGCTTGGGCGAGGATGCCGAGCTCGACGTGCTGGAGTTCCTCGAGGCCGCCAAGAAGGGCGATAAACTCGAGCTGGGCGAGGACGTCGTGGTCATTGGCGCCGGCAACACCGCCATGGACGCGGCGCGTGTGGCCAAGCGCCTGGCTGGTGTGAAGAACGTGCGCCTGGTGTATCGCCGCACCAAGAAGCAGATGCCCGCCGACGAGGAAGAGCTCGATCTTGCTCTTGCCGACGGCGTTGAGTTCTGCGAGCTGCTGGCTCCCAAGGCGCTCAACGGCACCGTACTGACCTGCGATGTTATGGAGCTTGGCGAGCCGGATGCAAGCGGCCGTCGTAGCCCCGTCGCCACGGGTGAGACCGTCGAGCTTCCTGCCACCACGGTGATTTGCGCCGTGGGCGAGGGCATCGATGCCAGCCTGTACGATGCCGCGGGCGTCGAGCACGACCGTCGCGGCCGCCTTGCCGCCACCTCCACCGGCGTCGAGGGCGTCTGGGCTGCGGGCGACTGCCGTCGCGGTCCTGCCACCGTGGTCGAGGCCATCGCCGACGCCGCCGAAGTCGCCCGCGCCATCGCCGGCGTGGACTTTAACAAGTACGCCGGCTGCAACGAGCAGGCAGGCCGCGAGGATACCTGCTACGAGCGCAAGGGGTCGCTGTGCCGCGACAAGCGCAACTGCACCAAGACCCGCTGCCTGGGCTGCGGCTCGGTGTGCGAGGTCTGCTGCGACGTGTGTCCCAACCGCGCCAACGTTGCCATTAAGGTGCCGGGTCTGGCCAAGCATCAGGTCGTCCATGTCGACGGCATGTGCAACGAGTGCGGCAACTGCGCCGTGTTCTGCCCCTACCAGGAGGGTCGTCCCTACAAGGACAAGCTCACCCTGTTCTGGAGCGAGGAGGACATGGAGAACTCCGAGAACGAGGGCTTCCTGGCCGTGGATGAGGATCACTTTAAGGTCCGCGTCGCCGGCACGGTCCGCACCGTCTCGGTCGATGCCGTCAACACCGGTCTGCCCGAGGCCGTCCGCCTGACCATTAGGGCCGTGCGCGACAACTATTCGTACCTTCTTAAGAAATAGGCGAGTCTCTTATGGCCAAATCCATTCAACATAACGTGGCCTACGTTGCCTGCGGAAGCGGTTGCGCCTCCGCAGGCGGCGACGCCCGCTGCAGCGAAGGCTGCATTGGCTGTGGCGCCTGCGTTACGGCCTGCCCCCACGGTGCCATCGCACTGGTCGACGGCGTCGCCCGCGTGGACCGCTCCAAGTGCACGGGCTGTGGCCTGTGCGGCATGGCGTGCCCGCAGCGCGTGATTGCCTTCGTTCCCGGCTACCAGAACATCCTGGTGCGGTGCAACAATACCGATAAGGGTGCCATTGCGCGCAAGATCTGCGACACCAGCTGCATCGGTTGCGGCATGTGTGCCAAAAAGTGCCCTGCCGGCGCAATCCGCATCGAGGACAACTGCGCCCATATCGACGGCGCGGACTGCCTGTCGTGCGGCATGTGCGCGGTTGTGTGCCCGCATGGCGCCATTCACGACCGCACCGGCATCGCCGCCGGCGTGTAGAAGGGAATCACCATGGCACAGGAATTCACTTTTACCGTTAACGGCGTGGAGCGCACGACGACTCAGAACAAGCCGCTGCTGCGTTATCTGCGCGACGACCTGCACATTCACTCCGCCAAGGACGGCTGCTCCGAGGGCGCCTGCGGCACCTGCACCATCCATGTGGACGGCGCGGCTGTGAAGGCTTGCGTGCTGACCACCGCCCTTGCCGCCGGCCGTAACATTGTGACCGTCGAGGGCCTGCCCCAGGACGTGCGCGAGGCCTTTGTGTACGCCTTTGGCGCCGTGGGCGCCGTACAGTGCGGCTTTTGCATCCCCGGCATGGTCATGGCGGGCGCAGCGCTCATCGCCGAGGACCCCGAGCCCACCGAGGAGCAGATCAAGTACGCCATTCGCGGCAACGTCTGCCGTTGCACTGGCTACAAAAAGATTATCGAGGGCATCTCGCTGGCCGCTGCGGTGCTCCGCGGTGAAAAGCAGATCGACGAGGATTTGGAGCGCGGCGACGACTACGGCGTGGGCAAGCGCGCCTTTCGTATCGACGTGCGCAAGAAGGTGCTCGGCGAGGGCAAGTATCCCGACGACATCGACGAGCTCGATCAGCCGGGTCTGACCTACGCCAGCGCCGTGCGCTCCAAGTACCCGCGCGCCCGTGTGCTCTCCATCGATACCTCCAAGGCCGAGGTCCTGCCCGGCGTGGTGGGCATCCTGCGCGCCGAGGACGTGCCGGTCAATCAGGTCGGCCACCTTATCCAGGACTGGGACGTCATGATCGCGGCGGGCGATATCACCCGCTGCGTGGGTGACGCCATTGTGCTGGTGGTCGCCGAGGACGAGGCGACGCTCGAGAAGGCCAAGAAGCTCGTAAAGATCGATTACGAGCCGCTGGAGCCCGTGCGCAACATCGCCGAGGCCAAGGCTGCCGACGCTCCGCGCCTGCATGACAGTTTCTTTGCCTTTGGCAACACGGTGGAGCTCAAGGACAACGTGTGCCAGAGCCGCCATGTGACGCGCGGCGACGCCGCCAAGGCGCTGGCAGAGAGCGCGTTTACCGTGACGCAGCGCTTTACCACGCCCTTTACCGAGCATGCCTTCTTGGAGCCCGAGTGCGCCGTCGCCTTTCCGTACAAGAACGGCGTCAAGGTGCAGTCGACCGACCAGGGCGCCTACGATACGCGCAAAGAGTGCGCCCACATGTTTGGCTGGGATAGCGAGCCCGAGCGCGTGGTCGTCGAGACCATGCTCGTGGGCGGCGGCTTTGGCGGCAAGGAGGACGTTTCGGTCCAGCACCTGGCCGCGCTTGCTGCCTATAAGTTCCAGCGTCCTGTGAAGTGCAAGCTCACGCGCGCCGAGTCGCTTGCGTTCCATTCCAAGCGCCACGCCATGGACGGCACCTTTACGCTGGGCTGCGATGCCGAGGGCAACTTTACCGGCCTGGATTGCGAGATCAACTTTGATACCGGCGCCTACGCGTCGCTGTGCGGTCCGGTGCTCGAGCGTGCCTGCACGCACGCCGTCGGCCCCTACAAGTACCAGAACACCGACATTCGCGGCTTTGGCTACTACACCAACAACCCGCCCGCCGGCGCATACCGCGGCTTTGGCGTTTGCCAGTCCGAGTTTGCGCTCGAGAGCTTGATCGACCTGCTTGCCGAGAAGGTCGGCTTGGATCCGTGGGAGATTCGTTACCGTAATGCCATCGAGCCGGGCGAGGTTTTGCCCAACGGCCAGATCGCCGATTGCTCCACGGCGCTTAAGGAGACGCTGCTCGAGGTCAAAGATGCCTACTATGCGCATCCCGGACACGCCGGTATCGCCTGTGCCATGAAGAATGCCGGCGTGGGCGTGGGCCTGCCCGATGCCGGCCGCTGCAAGATTCGCGTCGAGGATGGCCGCGCCGTCGTTTATGCCGCCACGTCCGACATCGGCCAGGGCTGCAACACCGTCTTTTTGCAGGACGTTGCCGAGGCATGCGGCCTGCCGCTTCGCTGCATTGCCAACGGCGAGTGCTCCACCGAGAACGCCCCGGACTCCGGCACCACGTCCGGCTCGCGTCAGACGGTCGTGACCGGCGAGGCCGTGCGCGGTGCCGCCTTCCTGCTGCGCGATGCTATGCTTGGCATCGAGGCCGGCAAGCCTGCACCCGCCGCTCCGGTGAGCGCACATGGCGACGGCGTCAAGATCGAGTACGACGACGGCCGTGCCTATCAGCTGCGCACACAGGAACTCGTCGCCGGCCAGGGTATGCATCCTCAGGATCCCGCGGCCGCCATCAAGGCGCTCGAGGGATGCGAGTTTAGCTACGTGTACCTGGAGCCGACCGACAAGCTGGGCGCCGACGTGCCCAACCCCAAGAGCCACATCTGCTACGGCTTCGCCACACATGTGGTCATTCTGGATGATGACGGCCGCGTGAGCGAGGTCTATGCCGCGCACGATTCCGGCAAGGTGGTCAACCCCATCTCCATTCAGGGTCAGATCGAAGGCGGCGTGCTCATGGGTATGGGCTATGCGCTTACCGAGGATTGGCCGCTCAAGGACTGCGTACCCCAGGCAAGGTACGGTACGCTCGGGCTGTTCCGTGCGCCCGAGATTCCGGATATCCACGCCATCTACGTGGAGAAGGACGAGCTGTTGCCCGTGGCATATGGCGGCAAGGGCATCGGCGAGATCGCAACGATCCCCACGGCGCCCGCCGTGCAGAACGCCTATCGCGCATTTGACGGCAAGCTGCGTCCCGATCTGCCCATGGTGGATACGCCCTACAGCCGCGCCCGTCACCGCGGCTAGGGTAGGGCGCGGACAGTTATTGCTGACGAGCTGTTCGCGCTCAACGCCAACTGCGTATGCTGCGCCATTGGCCCCGGCTCCATCGCGAGCCGGGGCCTTTTGTTTGGAGCGCCTCCGCATGCGGAAGCTGCGTCCCAGAATTGGCGCTCAGAATGGGGCGTGCTTTCCGGTAGAGCCTCTAGCGGAAAGCGCATCCCGGAATCCGCGCCTGGAATGGGACGCACTTTCCGGAACGGCCCTCAACCGGAAACTGCGTCCCAGAATTTCGCTCCAGAGCGGGATGCCGTTTCCGGCTGAACCCTCTGGCGGAAAGTTCATCCCAGAATTGACGCTCGGGGTGGGACACGGTTTCCGGATGGAATCTCAGCGGAAACTGCGTCCCAGTTTGAGCGTCTATTCCGGGATGCGGTTTCCGCTGGGCGCTTCATCCGGAAAGTCTGTCCCGTTCTGAGGCCTGATTCTGGGATGCCGTTTCCGCTAGGCCCGCCATTTGGAAAGCGCATCCCATTTTGAGCACTCAATCTGGGACATGGTTTCCGCAGGTGCTGCCAACCGGAAAGTGTGTCCCAGTTTGGTGGGCAGGCGGGCATAAGCTCAGCAGCTCCTACAGCTCAATATCGTTGAGCCATGTCGGCAGCGCGGTCTGCCGGATGCCTGCCGTCTGCAGCTTTTTGGCGAGCATTCCTGCCGAGCGGACTTCACTCATGGTAAAGCGCAGCAGAGGGTGACCGTAGAGCGACAGGTGCGCCTCGCGCTGTCGTTCGGCAACGAGTGCCTCGGCGGTGGTGCGTCCGGCTAGCATGGCCTGGTCGGTATATTTGACGAACCCGTCGAGTTCTCCCAACGTGAGTTCCCGCGCCTGGCGCTCCCAGGCAAAGTCCGTTCGTATAGGCTTGGCCGAATCGAAGGGGTCCGTCAACTCGTATTGAAGCCAGTCGGGCGCAAAGCCCGTCTCGATCATGACGGCTCGGGCGACCGATTCTCCGCCGCTCTCGGCGCGGGCGTTGGCATATCGAAGCGTTGTGAGGGCGGTACGAATCGCCCGACCATTGCGGGCGGTCGCTCGTTGCTCGACGGCCTCCATCAGCTGCTCTCGCGTAAGGCCGAGCTTTGAGATTGCCGAATCGGCAATGGGCATACCGTCGGCAAAACCAGTTTGCAGCAGGCAATCTGTGACCGTTTGGATGGGCGGCGTTACCGATATGCCGGATAGACGGATTGCTCCCGCCGGCTCAATCTGGTGCCGCTGGATTCGGACGCCCGGACGAGCCGACGGCTTTGTCGAGCTGCAGACATGCACGACATTCAGGTGTCGCCACGAGACCTCGATCCCCAGCAGGCAAGCTGCCGAAAACGAGCAGAACGTCCAATCGGGGTGGGTGACCGCAAGGGCGCGGAGGATTTCGCAATGACGCTGCGCTCGGTTGAGTTTATCCCAGTGCATTTTGCGCGCGAACATGCCCGGCATGGGGGAGACGACCGCGCCGCCGGTGCGCCGGAGGAGCGCTTTTCGGATCGCTGTGCTCGGGGGGATCAGGCATCGTCCCTCCTGCTCGGCTTGGTTCAACAACTGGTCGATGAGCTGGTCATTGCAATGGGTCATGAGCTACCGCCTCCTTTTGGGTAGCAAAAACGTATCAGCCGCAACTTGCCGCTCAGCTGACCAAAAGCTGGCCAAAATCTAACCATGCAGGTAGATGGCCTGTTTTCGGCGACATTTTTACATCCGAATCGGTGGGCGGTAATCGGCGACCTTGAACGGTAGCTAGATTTGAAGCCTTGGTAAGTTTCGGGACGTGTACTTTTTTGAAAAAGAGCATTCTATCTGCTGGTTTGTGTTTCTGGATCGCATATTTGAAGGCATGTGATAAGGGCTGTGGATCGTCGTCTTGTATCTGCGGAAACTGTGACCCGGAATTGCCGCTCGGAATGGGACGCGCTTTCCGGAACGCCCCTCAACCGGAAACTGTGCCCCAGATTTCGGCCTCAGAGTGGGATGCCGTTTCCAGATCAGCCCTCAAAAGGAAAATGCATCCCGGAATGAGCGCTCAGAGCGGGATGAACTTTCCCAGCGGTGCCTCTATCGGAAACTGTGTCCCGGATTCGACGCTCAGAATGGGATGCATTTTCCGGTAGAAGCTTCAGCGGAAAGTGCATCCCAGAATTCAGGCTCAGAACGGGACGCGCTTTCCGAATGGCATGCTTGGCGGAAACTACGGCCCAGTTTTTGGCTCCAGAACGGGATGCATTTTCCGGAACGGTCCACGTGCGGTGGTGTAACGTCCCTTTTGCGTGCGCCGCTTGTCGAATTACGTTATAGCTAGCTATATTATAGGAGGGTATAATATAGCTAGCTATAACGTAAAGGAAGGATGGACCCATGTTTATCGGAAGAACGGCGGAAATGTCCGAGCTCAATCGACTGTATGGCACGGGCTCCTTTGAGATGCCTGTGATTTACGGCCGCCGTCGTGTGGGTAAAACGCGCCTTATCACAGAGTTCATCCAAGGCAAGAAGGCTATTTACTTTCAGGCTCGTCGCACCAATGCAGAGGCAAACCTGCATGGCTTTAGTCAGGCGATACTTGCAGGCTCGGTTGGTGCTGCAGGCGTGTCGTTTCGTAGTTTTGACGAGGCGTTCGATGCATTGGCCACCATGGCTCGCACAGAGCGTTTGATTGTCGTAATTGACGAGTATCCCTATCTCGCCCAATCGAATCCCGAGATCAGCTCGTTGCTGCAAGACAAGATCGATCACTTGTACAAAGAGACCAGGCTCATGCTTATCCTGTGCGGGTCGTCGCTTTCGTTCATGGAAGAGCAGGTGTTGGGCTACGAGAGCCCACTATACGGTAGGCGCACGGCCCAGTTTAAGATCATGCCGCTCGATTTTACGACGACCCTCGGCCTGTGGCAGAGCATGAGTCGCGAAGACGCTGCGGTTTGCTATGGCATGACGGGCGGCATTCCTGCATATATCGAGAAAGTCGATCCTGCCGCACCGCTCAAGGACAACATCAAACGTCTTTTTCTTACTCCTACGGGCTATCTCTTTGAGGAGCCGAGTAACCTGCTATTGCAAGAGTGCCGCAATCCCGAGCAATATGATGCGATCGTGCAAGCAATTGCTGAGGGGCGCTCGAGGATCTCGGAGATTGCGAGCTCTACGGGAATCCCTGCGAGCAACGTAAAGAGCTATGTGGATAAGCTGGCGTCGCTTGGGATTGTCGAGCGCGAGCTGCCCCTAAACGAGACGTGCAATAAGCGAGCTGTGTATCTGCTGAGTGACCAGATGTTTAGGTTCTGGTACAAGTTTGTTCCGCAGAACATC
Source organism: Collinsella sp. LCP19S3_B11 (assembly GCF_052121915.1). Lineage (NCBI taxonomy): Bacteria > Bacillati > Actinomycetota > Coriobacteriia > Coriobacteriales > Coriobacteriaceae > Collinsella > Collinsella sp. LCP19S3_B11. Next base: position 1,096 of record NZ_JBQKDI010000017.1, on the reverse strand, counting down.
GGGCTGATTCAAAACGATATGGCCAAGATGGCGTATAAGCGCATTGAGCCGCACGTATCGGATTACATGGGTACGGTCTTTGAGCTTATATGCGGACAATACGTGTACGAACTCGCGCGCGCGGGCCAGCTCGATGTGGTTCCGGCGAGCGTCGGGCGCTGGTGGGGGACGGATAGTCGCACGCATACGCAGGAAGAAATCGACTTGATTGTTGACGATGGCGAGGGCGCTGCGCTGTTTGCGGAGTGCAAATGGCGCAATGAACCGGTGGGCGAAGACGTGCTGCAAAAGCTCGTGCACCGAAGCGAGCTCTTTAGGAGGCAGCACAAAAGCTATGCGATCTTCTCGAAGCGCGGCTTTACGCAGGGATGTCGGGATGCCGCGGAGAGTAGGGGAGACGTCAAGCTGATTTCGTTTGCCGAGATGTCAGGGCGGGGTAGCTCTGCTCGAGGGCAAGAGCCTGTCCTCGAATTGCTGGAATAGGGCCCCTTCTTTTGTCGTGTTGGCTGTCGGCGGAATGCCGGCGGAATGCCGGCGGAAAGCGTGTCCCAGATTTCGGCCCCAGGGTGGGATGCCGTTTCTGGATCGGCCCTCAGGCGGAAACTACGACCCGGAATTTGGCTCCAAAACGGGATACGCTTTCCCGGTGGCATCTCTAGCGGAAACTGCATCCCGGAATGAGCTCTCGGAACGGGACACGCTTTCCCATTGGGGCTTCAAACGGAAACCGTGTCCCGGAATCGAGCCTCAGGGTGGGACGCTTTTTCCGGTAGAGGCCTGGGACGGAAGGCATGTCCCAGAATCCGGCTAACCCGATGGCCAGGTGGTTGAGCGAGCGGGCCCCGAGGCTCCATTACTGAAAATTCATTTGTTAAACCTGGCAACCGTGGGTAGAATAAAGTCGACGGCAGCCCAAGGGTGATAGCTGGGCAGCGCCGTTACTTAGTTCAAGGGGTCAATGCCTTAACGGCGTCGACCCCTCTTCTAATATGAGAAAGCCATTGTCAATAGGCGTGTTTGTTCGAGCCCGGTTTTAAACCGGGCTTTTTCGTTTCCCGTCGGGAGGGCCCGCGCACGCTGCACGTTTAGTCGACGC
>NZ_JBQKDI010000016.1:0-50124 GCF_052121915.1 Collinsella sp. LCP19S3_B11 | reverse complement strand
AAGCAAATACGCGGATTCTCCGCGCAAAGCCTCGACCCTATATAGATGCGATGCCGATCGGATGACAGCCGGCAACGCCCTGCGCCAGCGTCATCCCCGCACCGCGGAGAACCGAACTCTGTGCAGGGCGCGGGCGTAAAGAAAACGCGTAAGCGTTTTTAGCCCGCGGGCGAGGACGCCGGCAGGCGGCCGAAGCCGGTGCGGATTTGCGAAGCAAATACGCGGATTCTCCGCGCAAAGCCTCGACCCTATATAGATGCGATGCCGATCGGATGACAGCCGGCAACGCCCTGCGCCAGCGTCATCCCCGCACCGCGGAGAACCGAACTCTGTGCAGGGCGCGGGCGTAAAGAAAACGCGTAAGCGTTTTTAGCCCGCGGGCGAGGACGCCGGCAGGCGGCCGAAGCCGGTGCGGATTTGCGAAGCAAATACGCGGATTCTCCGCGCAAAGCCTCTACAAGGTGGAGTAGTCAATTTGGGACGGGGCTATTTTAGCTACCCCTATAAGCCAGTCGATATTAGTTCCGGTCCCCAATAATTCGTCGACAGTCAAAGGGCAGCTAAAATAGCCCCGTCCCAAATTGACTACTCACGTTGACGCCTCAAGCGGAAGTTGCATCCCAGAATCTACGCTCAGAATGGGATGCATTTTCCGTATAGGTTGTTGGCGGAAAGTCCATCCCGGAATCGCCCCCCCAGAACGGGACGTGCTTTCCGCCAGTCGCCCCGTCCTCCTCAACTCCAAAACCCATGCGCTCTCCATCTCAAAACTGGGTAGAAGAAGGCCAAAACGAAACAGTAGGAGGTCAACATGACGGCAGAAGATAAGGCAAAGAACGCCGGCAAGGTCGCGCTCGTCTTGGAGGGCGGCAGTTTTCGCGGGCAGTTTACCGCGGGCGTGCTCGACATCCTCATGGAGGCTGGCGTCGAGATTCCGGCTGTCTACGGTGTATCGGCCGGCGCCCTCAACGGCGTGAACTACAAGTCGCACCAGATCGGCCGTGCCAACCGCATCAACCTGGCTTTCTGCAACGACAACCGCTTCATGGGCGCCGCATCGTTTGCCTCCACGGGTTCCATCGTGGGTTACGACTTCATCTTCAACGATGTCCAGGACCGCTTGGATCCCTTTGACAACGAGGCATTCGACGCGAGCCCCATCGAGATGTACGCCGTCGCGACGGACATGCTCTTTGGAACCGCTGCATACCTGCCGGTCAAAAGCGCCGTGCTCGACCTCGATGCCGTGCGCGCCTCGACGTCGCTGCCGCTGGTGACGCCGCCGGTCGAGATCGACGGGCACAAATACGTCGACGGCGGCGTAGCCGATTCGGTCCCCATCGAGCACGTGCTGGAGGAGGCGGGCTTCGATCGCGCGGTTGTCATTGTCACGCAGGACCGCTCGTACGAGAAAAAGCCCTACGAGTTTATGCCTGCCGCACGCGCCCGCTATGCCGACTACCCCTATCTGCTCGAGGCTATCGAGACGCGCCACGACCGCTATAACATCCAGCGCATGCATCTGTGGAAGTATGAGCGCGAGGGCCGCGCGCTGGTCGTTGCCCCGCAAAAGCCTGTCGAGGTCGGTCACGTTGAGCACGATCCGGCAAAGCTTCTCGACCTGTATATTCAGGGTCGTCAGGAGGCAAAGCATCTGCTGAGTGATATCGAGGCATTTGTCGAGCGCTAGCGTCGCGACATCATTACCGATGGACGACATGTGCAGAAAGTCTGGTCAGAGCCAAAATACCTGTTGACTCGGGCGACGAGCGGGGTAATATGGACGGGTTACTTGCAGAGCCCCGTGAATCTCTGTAACAACACGTACTGTACATGGAGGAGTCTAAGTGATTTCGAAATCGACTCACTACGCCAAGCAGGGCGAGGTCCAGCGCAACTGGGTTCTCGTCGACGCCGATGGTGCTGTCCTGGGCCGTCTTGCCACCCAGATCGCAATGATTCTGCGCGGTAAGAACAAGCCCCAGTTCACGCCCAACAGCGACTGCGGCGACTTCGTTGTCGTCATCAACGCCGATAAGGTCCAGCTTACCGGTAACAAGGCCGACACGAAGACCTATTATCGCCACAGCGGCTACAACGGCGGCCTCAAGGCTGAGAGCTTCCACCAGGCTATGGAGAAGCACCCGGAGAAGGTCATCGAGCGCGCCGTTCGCGGCATGCTGCCCAAGACCACCCTCGGCCGTGCCCAGATGACCAAGCTTAAGGTCTACGCTGGTGCCGAGCATCCGCATGCTGCCCAGAACCCCACGAAGATTGAGCTGGAGGCTTAAAGATGGCTGAGAACACCGTTGTCTACCAGGGTACCGGCCGTCGTAAGAACGCCGTCGCCCGCGTCCGTCTCGTCCCCGGCACCGGCAAGGTGACCATCAACAAGCGTGACGCCGAGCAGTATTTCGGCCGTCATCAGCTCGTTGAGAACGCCCTTGCTCCCTTCAAGGTGACCGATACCGCCGGTCAGTTCGACGTTATCGCTCTGTGCGATGGCGGCGGCATCTCCGGTCAGTCCGGCGCTCTGCGCCTGGGCATCGCTCGCGCTCTTCTGAACGCTGGCGACTACCGTGCTGACCTCAAGAAGGCCGGTTTCCTTACGCGCGATGCTCGCGTGGTCGAGCGCAAGAAGTACGGCCTCAAGAAGGCCCGCCGCGCTCCCCAGTTCTCCAAGCGCTAAGGTTTTATCTCCTTACGAGATACAATGTACAAGCGGGGCCTGCCGATTGCTCGGCGGGTCCCGCTTTTCTTTTTCGACTAGGGTGGGCGAGTGCGTTTTGCCCACTTGGGAAGGAGCGATCCTATGCTCCAGAACATCTTTGGCACCGACGGCGTCCGTGGCGTCGCCAACGCCGACCTCTCGTGCGACCTCGCGTTTCGCCTTGGCCGTGCGGCGACCAAGTTCCTTGGTCCGGACATTTGCGTTGGCCGCGACACGCGTCTTTCGGGCACCATGCTCGAGAGCGCTCTGACCGCTGGCATTATGGCCGAGGGCGGTCGCCCGCACTGCTGCGGCGTTATCCCTACGCCGGCCGTGGCGCTGCTCACCGTCCAAAACGACCTCGACGGCGGCATCGTCATCTCCGCTTCGCACAATCCGCCGGAGTTTAACGGCATCAAGTTCTTTAGCAGCAAGGGCATGAAGCTTCCCGATGCCGTTGAAGAAGAGATCAGCGCCTGGGTCATGTCCGAGGAGGCCATGGCTGCCGACACGCTGCCGACCGGCGCTGGTGTGGGCCACATCATCAAGATGAAGGACGCTCGCAAAGCATACGTCGACCACGCTATCAGCACCCTCGACGGCCTTAAGCTCGACGGCCTGGTCGTTGCCGTTGACTGCGGTCACGGTGCTTCCTGCCAGACCACGCCTGCCGCGCTTCAGCGTCTGGGCGCCACGGTACACGCCATCAATACCGACTACTGTGGCACCGACATCAATGTCGAGTGCGGCTCCACTCATCTTGAGCCCCTGCGCGAGCTCGTGCTGCGCACCCACGCCGACATCGGCCTGGCCCACGACGGTGATGCCGATCGTGTGCTGTTCGTGGACAGCGAGGGCAACGAGATCGATGGTGACTACATCCTGGCCATCTGCGGCTCTGACCTCGCCGCTCGCGGCAAGCTCGCCAACTCCGAGATCGTCTCGACCGTTATGTGCAACTTGGGCTTTTCCATCGCTATGAAGGAACAGGGCTTTGAGATGGTGCAGACCGCCGTGGGCGACCGCTACGTGCTGGAGCGTATGCTCGCGGACGGCGCCGTTATCGGCGGCGAGCAGTCCGGCCACATCATCTTCCTGGAGCACAACACCACCGGCGATGGCCTGGTGACGGCGCTGCAGCTGCTGGCCGTGCTCAAGCGCACTGGCCGCACCCTCACCGACCTTGCCGGCATCATGAAGAAGTACCCGCAGGTGCTCGTCAACGTGCATTCCGACAACAAGGCCGGTCTGGACGATTGCCAGCCCATTTGGGACGCTGTCGCTGCCGCCGAGAAGGAGCTTAACGGTCGCGGCCGCATTCTGGTGCGCCCGAGCGGTACCGAGCCGCTGGTTCGCGTGATGGCCGAGGCCGAGACGCACGAGCTGACTCAGCGCGTCGTTGACGACATCGTCGAGGTTGTCAAGCGCGAACTTCCCTAATGGTCAAAAACCAATGCCAAGTGGTAAACTACTAAAACTGGTTTTGATTATTGGTATGTCCAAGGGGGAGCATGTTCACTAAAGTCCTAAGGTCTTTTGGTATGCGTGGTCGGGTCCTTACGCTGGATGCTCCCATCTCGGGCGATGTCATTCCGCTTTCCGAGGTTAAAGACCAGACGTTTGCCACGGGCCTTTTGGGCCAAGGCGTTGCCATTCGGCCTACGGGCACGCGCGTGATTGCACCTGCGGATGCCAAGATCGAGGCGATTTTTCCAACGGGACACGCCGTTGCGCTCAACACGGTCGATGGCTTGGATGTTTTAATCCACGTTGGACTCGATACCGTTCAGCTTGAGGGCAAACACTTTACCGTGCATGCACAGGTGGGCGATATCGTCCATAAGGGCGATGTGCTTATCGAGTTTGAACGCGAGGCAATCGAGGCCGAGGGCTACGATGTGACGGTTCCCATTTTGGTGTGCAACTCTGTTGAGTTCTCGAGCATCAAGGGCTCCGTCGGCGAGCATGTCGAGGAGATGGATCAGCTCATCGTCGCTCGCGAGCGCTAACTCGTTCGCTTGCCCTTTGGCCTACAATTCAAACACGTTTACGGAGGGCGCCCTTGAAAGAGGGCGCCCTTCGTGGCAAGATGAAAAATGTCCGAGGCTAAAAGGCTTCGGGTCACCGTGGACGGGCAGGGGCCTCGACGCGGCTAGACACGAGATACATACATTACGCGACCTCGCCCTGGTGGCCGCACACGTTGGTTGCGGCCGACGCAGGCCGCGGGCAAGTGCTTGTAAGGGGAGCCTTGCCTCTCTTCTACGAGAAAGGATGCGTAATGAAGATCATTAAAGCTAAAGACTACGAGGATATGAGCCGCAAGGCCGCCAATATCATCTCGGCGCAGGTTATCCTTAAGCCCGATTGCGTACTCGGTCTTGCTACCGGCTCCACTCCTATTGGCGCCTACAAGCAGCTCGCCGATTGGTACAAGAAGGGCGATATTGACTTCTCCGAGGTCAGCACCTATAACCTGGACGAGTATCGTGGCCTTTCGCACGATGATCCCCAGAGCTATCACTACTTCATGCGCGAGAACTTCTTCGATCACATCAACATCGATCTGAATAACACGCACGTGCCCGATGGCTCCAACCCCGATGCCGCCGCTGCCTGCTCCGAGTACGACAAGATCGTCGCTGCCGCCGGTTACCCGGATCTGCAGCTGCTCGGCATTGGTAATAACGGTCATATTGGCTTCAACGAGCCCGATGACCACTTCTCCAAGGGTACGCACTGCGTCGACCTCACCGAGAGCACCATTCAGGCCAACAGCCGCCTGTTCGATAGCATCGACGACGTTCCCCGCCAGGCTTACACCATGGGTACCCAGACCATCATGTATGCCCGCATGATCCTGGTCGTCGCCAACGGCGAGGCCAAGGCTCAGGCTGTGCACGATATGTGCTATGGCCCGGTTACGCCCGAGTGCCCGGCTTCGATCCTGCAGCTGCACACCAACTGCGTCGTCGTTGCCGACGAGGCTGCCCTTTCGCTCTGCGAGTAGTACAATCCGAGCGATTTGTTATTACTTTGTTACAGGCTCCCGTTCTGCGGGGGCCTTTTTTATTATGCATATGCGGGATGGCGGCTAGCTTATAGACTCATGAGCCCTTATACTGCGTCCGTCCGCAATATCTGCCAGCGGAACCAGAATGAGCGCGGACTTTATGGTGTGCATAACATTAGCTTGCCAAAAGCTTGACGGTGGTGCCTCGTATAGCGTGATGCATTCTCTAGCATAGTCTATTCAAAAATGCTACTAATGAGTCGCAAACGGTAGCAGCGCGTAGGCGAGTTGCGCAACAAAATATTACAAGCCCCATTGCGTTACACTGCCAAATGAGTGGGACATGCTGGCAAGCGCATTGACCTGCGCAAAGACCGGTTGGTTGGGGGAGAAGTTTCAATCGGCGCTCGCTGAACAAAAACTTGCCAAATGCGAACCGAAAGACAACCTAAAACTCTGCGTCGTTCGATTTACGGGATGGCTTGGGCTGTCTTGCGATTACGGTGTCCATGTGGTCGAGGTAAGGAGCGAGCATGATGAACGGGCTGAACGATACGGACGATCTCGAATTGGCGCCGTTGGGCACAGGTTATATGGTCCGACGTGATCGCCTGATGAGCGAGTTGATTGTCAAGGGCCGCAAGGCGGGCATTGTGTTGCTCTATGCACCAGATGGGTTTGGGAAAACATCGATATTGCTTCAGTACACTCAGGAAGTCAAAAGCGACCCGACGCGCGGTCTGGTACGAATCATCGAGGCTGACCGCGCGATTGCCCGCGAGGTGTTTATACAGCTCGAAGTGGTCACAGATGAACTTGAGGACAAACCACGATCGTTGATTGCGATCGATAACGTCCCCAACCTCGATCAGCAAGATACCGAGGAGCTTATCGATCGAATTCGAGGCCTGCGCACTATGGGGATCGGGGTCTTTGTCACCTGCCGTCCCTCAAATCGCCAGTTGATTCGCGGGCTGGGTGACTCGGTCAAGATCAATGCGCAGATGCTCAAGGTGCATGCCTATGAGTATTCGGCTTGGGCATCGGCGTTCTCGATTAGCACGTCGCTCGATTTTTACCAGCTCACACAGGGTGTTCCCGAGTTGGTTTCGGCTATGCAGACGGGGCTGTACGGAGAGGGCGACGTTGCCAGCTTGCTCGAAAACGAGATTGTCAACGTATACGGTGCGGCACTTGCCGATATGGCATCAATCGATAACGGCGCCCTATTTAACGTGGCGTGCGTGATGGCCCTGATGGGCGAGGGCAAGATTGCGGAACTTGAGGCATGCGGTGTCAGGCTTTCCATGATCGATCAGTCCTATCTTGTTCGTGATTATCCGATTTTTGGTGTCGATCCGGTCGATCGAAGCTTTACGTGTATGGGCACCGAGGATAACGCGCGCCTGAGATTACGAAAAATGGTTGCGGAAATTCGTCCAGAGCTCGTTATGCGCGCGGCACGCATTCTGCTCAAGGCGGGCCGATGCGATGCTGCGATGGATTTGGCAGATGCCTTTTTGGATCGCGATGCCGTCCTTGAGCTTGCTGGACAGTATGGTGTCGATTTGGCTCTGACTGGGCATGGAGGGGATGTCTGTCGCGCGGTACTGAGGACGACGGATGCCGACAATCCCGCGTTGGAGCCGACGCCCACCGAGGCACTTGGTGTCTATTTGGCGGCGGTAAGCGTTTCGAATACTAAACTGGCCCGGTATATGGCCTCGATTGTCGAACATGCGAGCGCACAGTCGGTCCGCGAGATTGATTTGGTTTCTTGGAAAGTCGCCCAGGTGCTTACGGTCGTCTGTTATGGAGATTGCGAGCTTGGGCTTCCAGCCAATCCTGCTCTTCCAAAAAATGAGGCATCTTGTGCTGCGCTCGATATGCTGTCGGCGCATATCGAGGTTAAGAGCCGGCTGACCGAACAGGCGAAAGACGGCGCAGCACTTTCGGGACTCAAGGCGAACAAGGTATATGATTGCGAACTCGATATTGCAGAGATTCTCATACGGGCAGATCGGATGTTGGTGGAGCTCTTCGATGGGTCCTTTATGGGAATCGATGAGCGTGACGACGAGATGTCTCGAACACGGGAGGCACTCGATGCTCGTGGGCTTAAGGCACCGGCTGTCTGGGTGCGTATGGTGCTGGCGGCACGGCGTCTGCTTGCAGGCCTGCCAATGACTGACGATACGGCGTTTAATGAGCTCGATCGCTTTGCCGTGCGCGTGCGTGACAATCAAATCCAGCTGTTTGGCCTGCTACTTGAAGGCTGGCAGGCGCTCGCCGAGGGGCGCCCGGTCAACGCGAAGTTCCGCGCGGTCCAGGTACTCAAGCTTGCTGACGAGTCGATCGCATACATGCGCGACAACGCGTTGCTGTTGGAGCGTGCATCAAGCCTTCGCAATACGTCGATGGTGTCGGTACGAGAAGAGGCAGAGCTGCTCGACCTAAGTCGGACACAAGTCGGCGGCGCGGAGGCTTGGGTCGTAGCGCTGCATTTGGCGTCTGCGGGCCGTGACAGCGATCTTGCCGCCTGGATGTCTATGAATCGTTCTGGGATTCTGGAGCCAGCGTATCGGCTGTTTGCACGCCTTGCGATGCATTGCTTGGGCGAGCCTGCTGCCAAGATTCGAAAGAAGCTCCCGGTGCGTGAGCTATCGCGATATTCGCTGCGCGACGATTTGGAGGGAGAGAGCGAGCGGCTGTTCCAGGTCGGCGAGGTCGAACCCGTCGACGCTATCGATCATATCGAGATTCGCATGTTTGGCGCGTTTCGTGCCGAGCGCGACGGATTTCCCATCACAGACAAGATGTGGCGTCGTAAGAAAGCGGCAACGCTTGCCGAGCGGCTTGCGTTGGGTATCGATTCGTTTGTCGATCGCGAGACCTTGGCTATGGAACTGTGGCCACATGCCGAGTACAGTAGCGCCCGTAACAACTTGTATTCGACTGTGTCACGCTTGCGATCCGCTTTGGGACCCACGCCAGATGGCAAGTCGTGCGTCCTGATTCAAAACGACTGCCTTGGCCTCAACAGGGATTACGTTAAGACCGATGTGAAGCTATTTGAGCAGATAAGCCGCGAGATTTTGGGTAATCGCACAAGAGTGCGTGGGCCTCACCTGGTCGAGCTGTGTCTTAAGATCGAACAGCTCTATACCGGACCGCTGTATATCCCCAACGGTTGCAATCCGACGTACTTTTTGCGCATGCGCCGCATCATGCAGTCGAAGTTTATCGACTGCATGATTGTGGGAGCAAGCGCTGCCTTGGAAGAAAACGACCTGCAGTCGGCAATCTGGCTGGTAGAAGCGGGGCTACGTCAGGAGACCGCACGCGAGGACATGGTGCGATGCGCCATGCGCGTGTACGGAGCGGCGGGGAGACGCCGCGATATCGTCGAGCTCTATAGCGGGCATATCCATCATCTTAAGGAACAGGTCGCAGGCGTTCCCGAGCCCGAGACCAAGCGTCTCTACGAGCGTCTGGTCGAAAGCAGGGTCAACCGACCGTTCATTGAACGATAAAAAACGGGCGCCCGCATCATTCGGACGCCCGCAGGCTTGCTCTGTGTGAACCGATCGGCCCTTAGACAAGCTTGATCTTCTCGATATCCTTGCGCGAGGACTCTCGATACAGCGAGAACTTGCGGCCGATAACCTGAACGACGTCGGCGTGGCAGCGCTCGGCGAGTTCCTCGGCGGCCTCGCGGGCAGAAAGGCTGGAGCCGTCCAGCACGGAGCACTTAACGAGCTCGTGCTTTTCCAGGTAGGCGGCCGTCTGCTCGACGGTACCCTCGTTGACATCGGACTTACCGATGATGATGGCGGGGTTGAGGTGATGGGCCATGCTGCGAAGCTGCTTGACCTGGGCTCCTGTCAGTGCCATGGGATCTCGCTTTCTATGTATGGGGCGCCCCGCGATGGGGCCTTAATCTACGTGAGCTGTCCCACGATAGCGCAGGAACGGCGCGGTGTGGAGCGCGTTTGCCAGTTCGCAAAGAATGCGGATGCCGGGCGGGTAGACGATGCATACTTTAGATGGGCTACGGTCGGGGCGCAGAGACCGGCTCCCAGGCAATGAACGCCCATCGGACCTTGCGGATGTGGTCGAGCATGTAACGTCCCTGCGGCACGCCCTTGGATCCCGGCTCGCCGGCATGGGGGTTCTCGATCATATGTTGGGCGATATAGTCGCGCAGACGATCGATCTTATCCTCGTTGCCATGCTCGAGCATACGGGAGAGGTCTGCCACGGCGGCCTCGAGGCTATCGAAGGTGTCACGACGGGGCGATTCAAAATACGTGACCTGCGGTAGTGCACCCATCTGAATAAGGATGTTAAAGGCGTACACAAAACCATTGCTACGGGTAACCGAGGCGCCGATGGCATTCATCACGTGCAGGTCATAGCGTGGGCTGGAGTTGGCGACCATCGTGACAGCACAACGCCGCCGAGCCGTACGGTCGAGCTTGGCAAGCGCGCCTTTTAGGTCGTTCGTAGTAACCGAGCGACTCGCAAAGGCAACATCTACCGCTTTCGCGACCGGTCCAACCAAATCCCAGTCATCATCCCAAGCAAGCTCAAGCGGTGTAATGCGATCCTCGAGCCCATAATACTCAATGCCAGCATCAAGCGTGCCCAACATAGCAGGGGAAAAATCAGCAGCAATCACGGGATGTCCAGCCTGAGCAAGCGGAATAGCAATCGACCCGGCCCCACACCCCATATCGAGCAACGACTCGCCGGGCTCAAGCGCCAGCAGCTTTATAAAATCTCGGGCGTAGGGGGCAGTCTCCAGTGGACGAAAATGCCGGGCCCTTTTATCCCACTCAAAAGAATCATCAGCCCGCCGCCGAGCAGCCTGCAAGCGCATCCATTCGCCATTCCAATCCGCAGAAAGAAGCTCAGATTGAATTACACCATCAGCCACGGGCCATCCCCCTTACAACAAAAAAGCGGCCCCTCCCAAAAGAAGAGCCGCAACAAGCATATATCAGAAAAAGAACCGTTCCAACGCCAAGCCGCCGCACCAGCCAAGTGGTGCAGGAGCGAAGCAACTGCAACCGGGATAGAACCCAACTGAGGTCCCGTTGTGCGGGAGCCCCGGTGAGGGCAAATATATAAGGTCGATCGCGAGGTCCGCACGAGCCGGAGAGCACTTAATGTGCTCTCCGTGCGAGTCAGGACTGTCCGAGCAGGCGACCTTATATATTTGCCCTCACCGGGGCTCCTCGCCCTGTAACTCCCTGCTAGTTCTTGAGCGAGTTCAGCGGTGCCGGGAAGCGTCCGCCGCGGTGGGCAAGCACGGTGCCGGCGTTGGGGTTCACCGGCATGATGGGCGCACGGCCAAACAGGCCGCCATACTCGACGCAGTCGCCCACGCCCTTGCCGATGGCGGGGATCACGCGCACGGCCGTGGTCTTATTGTTGATGACGCCGATGGCCATCTCGTCGGCGATAATGCCGGCGATAGTCTCGACCGGGGTGTCGCCGGGAATGGCGATCATGTCCAGGCCAACGGAGCACACGCAGGTCATGGCCTCGAGCTTCTCGAGCGAAAGCGCGCCGGCCTCGACGGCGGCGATCATGCCGGCGTCCTCGGACACGGGGATAAAGGCGCCCGAGAGGCCGCCCACGCTGGAGCTGGCCATGACGCCGCCTTTCTTGACGGCATCGTTGAGCATGGCGAGCGCGCAGGTCGTGCCGGGGCCACCGCAGGTGCCCACGCCGATGATCTCGAGGATGCGCGCGACGGAGTCGCCGACGGCAGGCGTAGGCGCTAGCGACAGGTCGACAATGCCCTTCTCGACACCTAGGCGACGGGCAGCCTCGCGACTCATGAGCTCGCCGGCACGGGTGATCTTAAAGGCGGTCTGCTTAATCTTTTCGGCGACTTCCATCATCGATGCGGAATCGGGCAGCTTCTCCAGGGCTGCGGCCATAACGCCGGGGCCCGAGACGCCTACGTTGATGACGGCGTCGGCCTCGCCACCGCCGTGAACGGCACCCGCCATAAACGGGGAGTCCTCGACCATGTTGGCAAAGCAGACAAACTTGGAAGCACCGACGGAATCCTCATCTGCCGTAAGCTTGGCGGCATCGATGATGGTCTGAGCCGCCATGAGCACGGCGTCCATGTTGATGCCGGCGCGCAGGCTGGCGACGTTGACGCTGGAGCAGACGCGGCTGGTGGTAGCGAGCGCCTGGGGGATGGACTGGATGACGCGGCGGTCGGCGTCGCCGATGCCCTTCTGGACGAGTGCGGAGAAGCCGCCCAGGTAATCGATGCCGAGCGTCTCGGCCGCGCGGTCGAGGGCATGCGCGATGGGGGTGAGGTCCTCATCCTTGCAGCATGCGGCGATCTGCGCCACCGGGGTGACGGAAACGCGCTTGTTGACAATGGGGATACCGTACTCGCGCTCGAGGTTCTCGGCGGTCTCGACCAGATGCTCAGCCGTGTGCGTCACGTGGTCGTAGATCTTCGTGCACATGCGGTCGAGGTTCTCGTCGCCGCAACCCATGAGCGAAACACCCATGGTGATGGTCCTGATGTCGAGGTTCTGCTCCTCAACCATGCCGCGGGTTTCCGCGATTTCTGCGGGCGTGATCGCCATCCTTGCACTCCTATCTGCCAAAACGAGCATAGCCTTGTCTATTCTAACGTGCCGCACGTGCCAAGTGGCGCATGCGGCACGTTTTGGTGCTCGGTTGTTTCCGTTGTGTTACTGCCCAAAGACCTCTTCGGCGATACGAGCGCTTTCGGCGGCGTCCTTGGCGTAGTAGTCCGCGCCGATCTGCTTGGCGTATTCGGGGGTGAGTACGGCGCCGCCTACGATGATCTTGACGCCCGGCACCTCGGCATGAAGCAACTTGATGGTCTCCTCCATAGCGACGACCGTGGTGGTCATAAGCGCCGAGAGGCCGACGAGCTTGATGTCGCGCTCCCGTACGGTCTTGAGCACCTCCTGCGGGTCGACGTCGCGGCCTAGGTCAAAGACGGTATAGCCGTAGTTATCGAGCAGCATCTTGACGATGTTCTTACCGATGTCGTGGATGTCGCCTTTGACGGTGGCCACGCAGATTTTGCCCTTGTCGGCAATCTCGCCGGCGGGCATCAGGCGCTTGATGGTGTCAAAACCCACGCGCGCGGCCTCGGCCGAGGCCATGAGCTGCGGCAAGAAGAACTTTCCCTGGTCAAAGAGAACGCCAACCTCGTCGAGGGCGGGGATAAAGTGGTTGTTGATGAGGTCCATGGCGTCGTGGTCTGCCAGCAGACGCTCGGTCTCGGCCGCAATCTCGCCTTTGCGGCCCGAGACGACCATGCGACGAATCGGGTCGTCGTTGCCGGCGGTGCCAGCGGCGGGCACAGTGTCGGTCGATACTGTCTGAGCCGCCGCCGGGTTCGCGGCGATCTTGTACGGATCGGTCCAGCCGGCGTAGCGCTCGATGTATCCGGTTGAGCCCTCGTCCTCAACGCTCAAGACGCGATAGCTGTAGACGGTATCCATAAAGCGCTTGGAGCCCGGGTTCATGATGGGGGCGTCCAGACCCGCGCCAAAAGCGGCAGCCAAAAAGACCGAGCCCAGCAGCGGGCGGGCGGGCAGACCAAAGCTGATGTTCGACACGCCGAGCGCGCATTTGACGCCCAGACGCTCCTTACACAGGGACATGGCGCGCAGAATCTGCTCGGCTTGGCGTTGATTGGTCGAGGCGGTCATGACCAGACAGTCGATGAGGATGCGGTCCGGTCCGATGCCGTAGCGGGCGGCCTCGGCCACGATGCGCTCGGCGATGGCGAAGCGAGCCTCGGCGGTATCGGGAATGCCGCCTTCGTCGAGCGTGAGGCCGACGACGTTGGCGCCGTAGTGGGCGACAAGCGGAAAGATCTCATCCATGATCTGCTGCTTGCCATTGACCGAGTTGATGATGGGCTTGCCGGCGTAGCGGCGCACGGCGGCCTCGACGGCTGCGGGGTCGGTGGAGTCAATCTGCAACGGCAGCAGCGTGGAACCCTGGAGCTGCTCGGTGGCCTGTTGGATGATCTTGACCTCGTCGATCTCGGGCAGGCCCACGTTGACGTCCAGGATGTCGGCGCCTTGCTCCTGCTGGCTGATGCCCTGGCTTACGACGTAGTCCAGGTCGCCGTCGCGCAGGGCCTGCTGCAGGCGCTTTTTTCCGGTGGGGTTGATGCGCTCGCCGATGACGGCGATCTTGTGGCCGTCACAGGGAAGGTCAACCACGGTCTGGGCGCTCGTGACCGACATGCTGGGCTTGCGGTGGCGCGGGCTGGGCGTGTGGCTGTCGATAAGCGTGCGCAGCGCTGCCATGTGCGCCGGCGTGGTTCCGCAGCAACCGCCCACGACGCTCACGCCGTCGGCGATCATGCCGGCGACGGCCTTGGCGTATTCGGGGGCCTGGATGTCAAAGACGGTGTTACCGTCGTCGTCCACGTGGGGGAGTCCTGCATTGGCCTGCACCATAACGGGCTTGTCGGTAACGGTAAGCATACGTGCGGCGAGCCCTCGGAGCTCGGCCGGCCCCTGGCTGCAGTTGATGCCCAGGACGTCGGCGCCGATGGCGTCGAGCGTGATAGCGGCAACCTCGGGACTCGTGCCCAGGAAGGTGCGACCGTCTTCCTCAAAGGTCATGGTGGCAAAGACAGGCAGGTCGGAGTTCTCGCGGCAGGCAAGGACCGCCGCCTTGATCTCGGCAAGGTCGGTCATGGTCTCGATAATAAAGAGGTCCACACCCGCCTCGACGCCAGCGCGCACTTCCTCGGCAAAGAGGTCATAGGCCTCGTCGAAGCTGAGGGTACCCAAGGGGCGAAGCAGCGCACCGATGGGGCCGATGTCGCCGGCGACGTAGCGGGCACCGGCCGCGCGGGCGCAGGCGACAGCGGCGGCAAAGACATCTGCCACGGTGGCGGCACCGTCGAGCTTGTGGGCGTTGGCGCCAAAGGTGTTGGCGGTGATCACATCGCAGCCGGCCTCGACATACTGACGCTGAATATCGGTAATGACCTGGGGCTCCTCAAAGTTGAGCAGCTCGGGCAGGGCGCCGGCCTTCATGCCGGCCGCCTGCAGCATGGTGCCCATGCCGCCGTCGAACAGCAGGTGCCCCGTGCCCTCGATGGCGGCGCGCAGGCGATCGTCCTTAATGTAAAGGTCGTCGATCGTGCGCGTCTTGTACGTGGCGCCCTTGCGGCGGGCAGCATCAACGGGCGCCGCCAGAGCGGCGCCGTCCAGATCATGAGTGATAAGCGGAGTAAACATCGGGGGCTCCTAATGGCTGGAATAGCAGGTGGTGTGGGCGGCGCGGAAGCGGCAGTGCTCGCGCATGCGGCAGATATTGCAGGTGGGGCGACTCTGGGCGTCGTGGACCTCGCCGTCAAACAGGCCGATCACCGCGGTCACGCTCTTGGTGGGCATGAGCAGGCTGGTAGGTGTGACGGTAAGCCCGATGAGCCGCGTGGCGTTGAGTGCGGCCACGATTGAACGCTGAGCCGTAAGCGGGCAGTCGCCGTAGCCGGGACTGAAGCGCCAGTTACCGGCGAGTCCGTGTGCGGCGGCCGCAGCCTTGACCTGCTGGTCCATCTGCTCGACGGCAGCTTCCACATAGGCGGAGCACGCGGCATCGAGCACGGCTCCCTCTAGGGGCTGCTGGGCTCCCGTGGTGCGCAGACGACGCTCGGCGTCCATGCCGAGGGTGCATGCCATGAGCGCGGCGAAGTGGGCGTCTTTGAGATGTCGATAGATATCGCGACCGCGCAGCTCAACGTTGGTTCCAACCAGACGGATGCTGGGCTCTCCCTGCTCGTCCACGCCCATGGCATCGACGGCAAATACGCGGCGCACGCCACGGGGCTCAATGTCCAGTTCCAAACGTTCAACGACAAGCTCAATACGCTGCGACAGCTCGGGCTCAATCTGCTGGCCGCCGTAACCCAGATACCGCAGCATCTCGGCACGATCGACGCGGGGATGGTGGGCATCATCGATACGGTAGAGCGCCGGCGACGCAAGGTCGGCCGGCACTTCACCAAAAGCTGTATCGATGTGCGGTTTTTCCATTACCCCAGGCGCTCCATAATAGTTGCGGCGATCGCAGGACGATTCATAGTGTACAAGTGCAGGCCGTCGGCGCCGTGATCCTTAAGGTCGCAAAGCTGGCGGGCTGCATAATCTACACCGGCTGCCTGCAGGCTCTCGGGGTCATTCTCGTACTTGGCGAGAATCTTGATGACGGGGGAGGGCAGCGACGCGCCGCACATAAAGACCATGCGGCTGATCTGCGACTTGCCCATAAACGGCATGATGCCTGCGGTAATGGGCACAGTGATACCGGCCTTGTCGGCAAGCTCGCGAAAACGGTAGAAGCACTCGTTATCAAAAAAGAGCTGGGTCACAAAGAAGCTCGCGCCGGCGTCCTGCTTTTGCTTGAGATATTCGACCGAGAGGTTGAGATTCTCACAGGCAATGTGGCCTTCGGGGTAGGCTGCGGCGCCCACGCAAAAGCCGGCGTCGACAAGCTCGGGGATGAGGTCGCGGGCGTAGGCGTAGTCCGAGGCGGGCTTGTCATTCTCGCTCGCGCCGGCGGGAAGATCGCCACGCAGGGCCAGCACATTTTCTACGCCGGCGGAGCGGTATTCGTCGATCTTGGCGGCGATATCGGCATGCGTGCGGCCAACGCAGGTGAGGTGCGCCACCGAGGGCGTATCGAATTCGCCCGTAATCATATGCGCGATGGGGGCGGTGGCGGAGCCGTTGCCCGAGCCGCCGGCCGAGCAGGTGACCGAGACAAAGCTCGGCGAAAGCTTGCACAGATTGCCAGCCACCTCGCGAGCCGTGTCGAGGGTAAGCTCGCCCTTGGGCGGGAACATCTCAAACGAAACGGGCGTGGTGCCCTGGGATGCTGCCTGCTTAAAAACCTCGTCGACGCGCATGTCGTGCTCCTTTAGATACATTAGCGTGATGTGTTGTATGGATTCTACAGCACCGCTGCGCTACGGTGGAGTTTTACTCGCTATTTGGAAATATCAATCGAAGATGTTTCGCTATCGGCATTCCCTATAACAGCGTAGCTAATTTGGAGCTTTTTTACCCCATCAACCAGGTACGCAGGGTAGTCTTTTTGGGACGGGGCTTTTTTAGCTACCCAATCCGGCGCCTCCAAAGCTTGAGACCATATTTAAATAGGGCAGCTAAAAAAGCCCCGTCCCAAAAAGACTACCCGTAAACCATGTGGAGAGGTCTGCAATTTATACAGTTGATTGGCTGTTGAGGGTGGCAACATTGCCGCGATGCGGTAACCTCATTGATTAGTTTCGCGACGGCAACATAACGGTAATGTCGCGGAAACACGGCGAGTCTAAGCTATGACTCGTTCGTTAGTAATCAACACCGCTTCTCACGCGGTGCCGATACGAAGGGAGTTCCGTATGGCCGAACTTACTGACCGCTTCGGGACCATGGTGTTCTCTGAGGAAGTCATGAAGGACTACCTCCCCAAGGACATTTGGAAGCGCCTTGCTGCAACCCTCGAGGACGGTGAGCCGCTCGACCTGGATGTGGCCAACGCCGTTGCCCATGCCATGAAGGTCTGGGCCATCTCCAAGGGCGCGACGCACTACGCGCACTGGTTCCAGCCGCTTTCGGGCATTACTTCCGAGAAGCACGACAGCTTCCTCGAACCCAACCACGACGGCACCGCTATTACCAAGTTTACGGGAAAGAACCTCATCCAGGGCGAGCCGGACGCCTCCAGCTTCCCCAACGGCGGCCTGCGTGCCACCTTCGAGGCCCGCGGCTATACCGCTTGGGATCCCACCAGCCCCGCCTTTATCAAGGACGATGTCCTGTGCATCCCCACGGCTTTCTGCTCCTACACGGGCGAGGCCCTGGACAAGAAGACCCCGCTGCTGCGCTCCATGACCGCGCTCTCGCGTGAGGCCAAGCGCGTTTTGGCGCTGTTTGGTAAGACCCCCAAGAAGGTCGTTCCTTCCGTGGGCGATGAGCAGGAGTACTTCCTGATCAAGAAGGACGCTTACCGCAAGCGCAGGGACCTGGTCATCACCGGCCGCACCCTCTTTGGTGCTGCTCCCTGCAAGGGCCAGGAGCTCGAGGAGCACTACTTTGGCGCTATCCGCCCCACCGTCTCGGCCTATATGAAGGACCTGGACGATGAGCTGTGGGCGCTTGGCATTCCCGCCAAGACCAAACACAACGAGGTCGCTCCCTGCCAGCATGAGCTCGCCCCCGTCTATGGCGAGGTCAACGAGGCCATCGACCAGAATCTGGTCATGATGGAGAAGATGAAGCTCATCGCCTCCCGCCACGATTTGGTCTGCCTGCTGCACGAGAAGCCCTTCGAGGGCATCAACGGTTCGGGCAAGCACAATAACTGGTCGCTTGGCACCGAGTCCGAGAATCTGCTCGATCCGGGCGACACCCCGCTCGACAACCTGCAGTTCATCGTCTTCCTCACCGCGGTGATCGAGGCCGTCGATAACTACCAGGAGCTCCTGCGTGCCTCCGTTGCCTCGGCCGGCAACGACCATCGTCTGGGCGCCAACGAGGCTCCTCCGGCGATTATGTCCATCTTCCTGGGCGACCAGCTTACCGAGGTCGTCGAGAAGATCATCGATGGCAAGGCTTCCGTCCATGCCACGCGCGGCGTGCTCGACCTGGGCGCCGATACCCTGCCCAAGCTGATGCAGGACAACACCGACCGCAACCGCACCTCTCCGTTCGCCTTCACCGGCAACAAGTTCGAGTTCCGTGCCTGCGGCTCCGAGCAGAACGTCTCCGACTCCAACCTGGTGCTCGATGCCGCCGTGGCCAAGTCGCTCAAGTCCTTCGCCGACGCACTCGAGGGTACGCCCGAGGATAAGTTCCAGGACGCCGCGCTCGAGTACTGTAAGAAGGTGCTGACCGATCACCAGCGCATCCTGTTCTCCGGCGACGGTTACTCCGACGAGTGGCCCATCGAGGCCGAGAAGCGCGGCCTTGCCAACAACAAGACCACGGCCGACGCTCTTCCCGCCTTTGTTTCCGATAAGGCTATCGCGCTCTTTGAGGAGACGGGCGTTCTGACCAAGGCCGAGGCTCAGTGCCGCTACGACTGCAAGCTCGAGAAGTACAACAAGCTCATGAACATCGAGGCTACCACGATGATTCGCGAGGCACGTCGTACCTATCGTCCGGTCATTACCGCCTATGCCACCAAGGTCGCTAAGGGCCTTGAGACAATTCGTGCCGCCGGTGCTGAGGCCGCCATGCAGTGCGAGCAGAACACGCTCAACAAGCTCTGCAACGGTATCACCGCCATCAACGACTCCATCAAGGCGCTCGACGCCGTGCATCAGAAGGCCGAGGCTCTCGATGGCCAGGAGCAGGCCAATGTGTATGCACACGAGGTCGTTCCCGCTATGGATACGCTGCGTGCCTCCGTGGATGCCATGGAGGAGATTGTGGCCGCCGACTACTGGCCGGTCCCGACCTACGACGACATTCTGTTCTACGTGTAGGGCATAGCCAACATATCGTCACGGTATTAAGCCGGGGTCCGCATCGCGCGGGCCCCGGCTTTTTGATTTCGAAGGACGCTTTGGAGTCCGTTTTGCCGCCGATTTTCCGGGGTCCGCACCCTGTCGGGTTCGAATCCCGGCGTTGGGGTAGAAAAAAGCCCGTCACCGCGGGGGTAACGGGCCTCTCGTTTCAAATGGTGCCCCCAGCGGGATATCCGCGTGCGGCTGGCGCCGCCCGCCTTCGCTGCGTCGCTTCGCTCCTTGCGTGCTGCGCTGGAAAACGCTTCGCGTTTCCTCAGCTCCGCACCCTGTCGGGTTCGAATCCCGGCACATGAGTAGCAAAAAGCCCGTCACCGCGGGGGTAACGGGCTTCTCGTTTCAAATGGTGCCCCCAGCGGGATTCGAACCCGCGATATCCACCTTGAAAGGGTGGCGTCCTTGGCCGCTAGACGATGGGGACAGCGGGAAAGAGTATAGCAGACTTTTTTATTCGTTCACATATCGTTGGCAAACTGAAAAACCACCACAAAGATGCCTGTCCCTTTGTGGTGGCGGGGCGTTAGGGGAGGAGCTTCATGGCAGCGTCGTGGGCGGCGTGCTCGTAGGTGTCGTCGAGGGGCTTGAGCGGCAGCAGGGCGGCGGCCTGTGCATCGCCACGGCGCTCAAGGGCATGGGCGATGAGCCAGTCGGCGAGCTCGGGGTTCTTGGGCAGTGCCGGTCCGTGTAGGTACGTGCCGATGACGCCCTTGTAGATGAGGCCCTCAAAGCCATCGTCGCCGTTGTTGCCGGTGCCCGTGACGACAGACGTTCCAAGCGGCGTGGCCTCTGCATCGAGCAGGGTGCGGCCGCCGTGGTTCTCGAACCCCACAAAGGGCTCGGGTGCCAGGTCGGTCTTGACGGCGACGTTGCCTATCAGGCGGTCGGAGCCGCGCACGGTCTCGGAGGCGATGACACCTAGACCCTCGATGCGATTCTCGCCCATATAGTACGAACGACCGAGCAGCTGATAGCTGCCGCAGATAGCGAGCAACGAGCCGCCGTCCTCAACATATGTCGCAACCTTGTCCTTTTGAGCGAGCAGCTCGTGTGCCACAGCCAACTGATCGCGGTCGGCACCGCCGCCCATCATGACGATGTCGGCGTCGGTAAGATCGAGCGTCTTGCCCATGCGGACCTCCTCCACGCGCGCGGGAATGCCGCGCCAGGCGCAGCGGCGCTCGAGGGCGATGACGTTGCCGCCGTCGCCATAGAGGTTGAGGGCATCGGGATACAGATAGACGATGCGCAGCGGGCGCGGAAGCTCGACCGGCGCAATGTCGGTGGGGACGGCGCTGCCATCGGTGCGTGTTACGGCGCAGGAGGCAACCGAGCTCGCATCGGCGTCTTTAAGTCCGTCGAGCTCTTTGACCAGCGGCGGGAATGCCGTGTAATTGGCGACGGCGTAGAAGGTGTCATCGGCTGCCTCATCTGCCACGGCGCCGATCGCCTGCTCGATATTCGAGATGATGGCGGCGTCGATGCCGGCGTACTTCAGGCGCACCTGCATGTCGTGCGCGCGCGTACCCCCGGCAAAGGCGACAAGCCCTGGGGTATCGGCGATGCGCTCGAAGTCGACGTCGTAGATCCACGAGACATCGTGGCCGTCGGCGTCGTTGTCATTCAGGAAGAAGGCGCATAGCCTGCCGCCTGCCGTTTTAATGGACTGGATCTGGCGATCGAAGCCTACGGGATTTTTGGCCAGGTTTGCCTCGACGGTACGGCCGGCAATCTCCCAGCGGCCCATGCGTCCGCCGGCGGGGACGTAGGCATCGAGCGTGGGCTGCAGATGCGCTGCGTCCACGCCCAACTCGCGCGCCGCAAAGAAGGCGGCGGCAACGTTGTAGACCATGTACAGGCCGTTGTAGCGCGTGGCGATGTGCGTTGCGGGCGCTTTTGCCTCGGGTCCAAAGGTCAGGTCAAAGCCGTAGCCGTCGCAGCCGAGCTCAACGCCTGTCACGCGACGGACCAGCGCGGGGCGACTCCAACCGCACGAAGGACAATGATAGGCGCCGAGCTGGCCGTACTGCACATAGTCGTACTCCAGCGGCGCGTTGCATTGCGAGCAAAAACGCGAGTCGCTAATGCGATCGGACTCGGTGCCCGTGGCGCCGTCGATGCCAAAGGCGATGCTCATATTGGGGACGCGTGCGGCGATCGAGGCGCAGAGCGGGTCGTCGGCGTTATAGATGAGCGTCGTTGCCGGCGAAAGCTCCAACGCGTGGGCTATGACGTCCTGGGTGTGGTCGATCTCGCCGTAGCGGTCCAGCTGGTCGCGGAACAGGTTGAGCAGCACAAAGTACGTTGGCTTGAGCTTGGGCAAGACGCGCACCGTGTAGAGCTCGTCGCACTCAAAGACGCCTACGCGCTTGCTGCTGGCGGCACGCTTAAGATCGCTGCGGCCCTCGAGCAGGGCACCCACCACGCCCGGCTCCATGTTGTTGCCGGCGCGGTTGCATACCACGGTGGCGCCGCTGGCGGCAACGGCGTCGGCGATGAGGTTGGAGGTGGTGGTCTTACCGTTGGTGCCGGTGACCACCACGCTGCGGTCGACAAGGCTCGCGAGGTCGCTTAGCAGCTCGGGGTTGATCTTCATGGCGATGCGGCCGGGGAGTACGCCGCCCTGGCGCTTAAGGATGGAGCGCAGCCCCCAGCGGGCGATATCGCTCGAGGTGCAGGCGAGAGATGAGCGGAAGTTCATGGAGCCGTTCCTAACGTGAATGACATGGTCGTGGCGATCGTGCCGTTAAAAGCCATAACGGCGCGCAAATTCCTGGGCAAGCTGCGATACGTCTTCGCAAGCGTTGGCCCAGGGGGCAAAGTCGGGAGTATCCGAGATGATACCGTCGGCCTCCCAAACTGCCTGGTGCGAAAGGTCCCAGGGGTCGTGCGGCTCGGGCCGGCAGGGAAGGTACGGCGTCTGATACATGGGGTTCAGCAAAAAGAACGCGCCGCCCTCGCAGCGGTTGGCAAACTCACGCAGGGCGCGTGTCGCCGGGCGCATCTTGTTTGTTTTGAACAGCAGGATCGTGCGGGCGAGTAGGTACCAGGGGGAGTTCTCGAGGGCATCGGCCCCCATCTGCTCCTCGAGCTGGTGGGCCAGGGCAAAAAAGCCGTCCTCGTCTTCCAGACGAGCGAGGGCGAGTAGCACGGTGCCGGCAGCTCGGGTGGGATAGCCTTCCGCCTTAAGAACACGGCGAGAATAGTTGACGGCAGCACGGTAGCGAGCGCTCGCCATGCACAGCTGCGAGATGGCCTCGAGCGTGTGGAGCCACCCGATAAGCGCCGGCTCGCTCACGGTGAGATCGGCCGCCGTCACGCCGTCTGCCAGCACCTTGTTGGCCCAGTAGTGCGGGGCCTCCATGTCGAATCCGGGCACGCTTTGCCGTAGGTAATCGGCTGTGGTCGCCTCGAGCTTCATCAGGTCGCCCAGGCAGGCGTCGACGGGCGTGTCCGCCAAAATGATGGCAAGCAGCTGGGCATCGAAGACATACGCATCGACGCGGACGATCTTGAGCAGCTCATCGCGCATATCGTCGAACAGGCGGTTGCGCGTCTGCTCAAATTCCTCATCGCTGCCCATATCCTCGATACGATGGAGCTCGTCGAGCAGGTGGCGGTGAACACCGGCATAGGAAAGCAGTGCCTGGGCATGCTCGGTCTGCGCATACTTATGAGGGTTGACGCTCACGTCGTTATGGACAAGATCGCGTGCTGCATCGGTGAGTTCGGGGTGCGACGCAACGTAGGCGCGCTCCAGGTAGGCGGGGATGTAGACGCTCGGATCCATTAGAGGTCTCCTCCCTTAAACGGCAAGCCCTGCTCGGCCGCCCGTAGGATGCGCTCGTCGATCTGGGAACGCACGATATCGTTGGTGGCGACCCAGGCGGCAAAGCTGGCGTTGTCGGGGGCGCCCAAGCCCTCCTGCAGTACCGGCGTCGCTTCGGACAGCGCAAGGACAAGCTCGTCGGTGGAGCCCACGCCCACGTTGACGCGGGCATAGACGCCATCGGGAAACTCGGTTTGAAAGTAAAGCGCCTCGGCTGCGTGCGGGCACGAGCGCGCAAGGATGCGCAAGTAGTGCTCGGCGCCCTCGTAGTCCAGCTCGCGCCAGGCAGCGCTCATCAGCGCGATGAGCGTCCACGGGTCTAAGTCGCGCTCCGCGTCCTTGGGACGACGGCGCAGCGGCGTGTTGGCGAGATAGGGGACGGAGTGGGCAGAGCGAAAGCGTTTGAGCTCCTCGGCGGGGTATTCGAGTTTTGCCATGGCGAGCATCGCAGTGTGGCGGACACCGGCCGGATCGTTGGGGGCAAAGTCCAGGCTGCGGTTTGCGGTTTCGAGCGACATGCGGTAACGGCCGCTAATGAGGGCGCGCGACGCAAGGGCGGCAAGCCAGCGCAGGTAGGGGCGGCGTGTAAGGTCGCCTGCGGCCTCGCGCTCGTAGGGGTCCTGCGCCGAGGCGATCTTGAGTGCCAGGTCGTGCTCGACTTCATCGCGCTTGGATACCAAGTACTGTACGTACTCCTCGTTGGAGTTAGCGGTGAGGGCGGTCAACATGCGCTGAGCGTCCCAGTTGGTCGGGTCGAGTGCGGCTGCCTCGCGAAGCATGTTTTCGGCAGCGGTCTCTTCTTGCTCTGCCTGGGTATCGTCAGGGATAAAGGGAATGCGGTAGTCGACAGCCTCGACTACCTTGGCAATCAGATGTCCGGCGCGGTCGCGGTCGTGCACGATGAGCGGCGCGGGGTTGCGGGTGAATTGTTCCATCAGACGCTCTACGGCAGGGCCGTCGGTGAGCGGGATATTGTCGCGGCGCAAGGCCTCAAGAACGAGGCGATGGCAATCTTCTTGAATGGGATCGAATGCCATGGGGCCTCCTTTGCTGCGGTTAGGGTTCAAATGTCTCTATATAAGGTTCTAGTTTACCCGCATGAGGCACATTGGGAGTGCCGCACTTGGACATGCACCTTTGCACCACGAAGACGGATGTCGCACAAATGTCGGCATCTTGGACGACCGAGTGGTATCACGGTGCCGCAAACGGTCGATTTTTGGCGGCGAACGGTGTGTCTTTTGGAGGGGCACAGTCCTGCCCTGGATATGTGGTCAACCTTGATAAAACGTTTGCCCAGCTTGGGAGTATGAATGCCGCATAAGGGTCTTCAGGGATAGAAAAAACGTTTCATCATTGTCGACTTTCGGTAAATAACTGACCAACCAGAACGGTAAAATAATATTTGTCTGAGCGTTGAGACGTTTAGACATCGCGCATTGTCATCGCCGGCAACGCGCAAAACGGTCCTAACGGAGCCAATCGGGTGCTCCGTTATATACGCAAGTCTAAGAGGGGCTTGTTTAGGAGGCACAGTATGGGACGTTTTACCAATCCTCGCGATCTGTACTTTGGTGAGGGCGCTCGCCACGAGGTGAAGAACCTCAAGGGCAGCAAGGCCATCATCGTGACCGGCGGCGGCTCCATGCGCCGCGGCGGTTTTTTGCAGGACGTCGAGGCCGACCTCAAGGAGGCCGGTTTCGAGGTCAAGCTGTTCGAGGGCGTCGAGTCCGATCCGTCCGTCGAGACGGTCATGAAGGGCGCCGAGGCCATGACCGAGTTCCAGCCCGACTGGATTATCGCCATTGGCGGTGGCTCGCCCATCGATGCCGCTAAGGCTATGTGGCTGTTCTACGAGTATCCCGAGGAGACCTTCGAGGAGGCGGTCGTCCCGTTCTCCTTCCCGGAGCTCCGTCAGAAGGCTCACTTCTGCGCCATCTCCTCTACCTCCGGCACCGCTACCGAGGTAACCGCGTTCTCCGTCATCACCGACTACGCCAAGGGCATCAAGTACCCGCTGGCCGACTTCAACATCACCCCTGATGTCGCCATCGTCGACCCCGAGCTCACCTACACCATGCCCGCCAAGCTGTGCGCTCACACCGGTATGGACGCTCTGACTCACGCCATCGAGGCCTACGTCTCCACCGCTGGTTCCATGTACACCGACGCCAACGCCCTGCATGCTATCCGCGAGATCGTCGAGTGGCTGCCCAAGTCCTATCAGGGCGATCATGAGGCCCGCCAGCACATGCACGACGCCCAGTGCATCGCCGGCATCGCCTTCTCCTCGGGTCTGCTGGGCATTGTCCACTCCATGGCTCACAAGACCGGTGCCGCCTTTGAGGGCGACCACATCATCCACGGTTGCGCCAACGCCATGTACCTGGGCAAGGTCATCCAGTTCAACGCCAAGGACGCTCGCGCCAAGAGCCGCTACGCCTTCATCGCCAAGGAGATCCTGCACCTCGCCGGCGAGACCGAGGACGAGCTGGTCGAGGCTCTGGTCCAGGAGATTCGCGACCTCAACGACAAGCTCGACATCCCGCAGGGCATCAAGAACTACGGTGCCAAGGGCGTGAAGGCCGACGAGTCCATCATCGATTACGATGAGTTCGAGGCTAAGAAGCACGACGTTGCCGCCAACGCCATCCTCGACGCCTGCACGGGCTCCAACCCGCGCCAGCCGTCTCAGGAGGAGATGGAGCAGCTGCTCGAGTGCGTCTACACCGACACCCCGGTCACGTTCTAATCGGCACACATTGTTCTGATAAGGGTCTCGCGCTCTGTGCGCGGGACCCTTTTTCTATGGTGCAATCTAACCTGTCCTCAATGCGCCAAGTTGCCACAAGGGGACAGGTGGCTTTGCACCAATCGTTGTTTGATGAAGGGCGGATTCTCGTATGGCGCTTCCTATGGTTTATGGCGGTCCCGGCCGGTATGTTCAGGGGCCGGGCGAACTTTCGCGTCAGGGCAGATATTTGTCATGGTTGGGCTGCGCTGCCTATGTCTTGTTTGACCAGGGCACCGAGGATCGGCTGTGCAGGCAGATCGTCGATGGATTTCTGGACGAAGATCTAAGCGAGCCGTTCTTTAAGATTTATGACGGTCCGTGTACGGAAGAGGCCGTTGTCGAAATGGCTAAGGAAGCCCAGGCTGAGTATTGCGACATGGTGGTGGGTATTGGCGGCGGCAAGATGCTCGATATCGCCAAGGCCGTTGCGTTTTATGCCGAGTTGCCGTTGTGCGTATGCCCCACGGCGGCTTCGATGGACGGTCCGTGCAGCGCGATTTCGGTGCTGTATCACGAGGATGGGTCGTTCGACCGCTATCTGATGCTCGAAAAGAATCCAGATTTGGTTGTGGTCGATACCGGCGTGGTCGCGGCGGCTCCGCTGCGTATGACGGTCGCTGGTATGGGCGACGCGCTGGCAACGTACTTCGAGGCGCGTTCGTGCGCCGCGGCGCACGGTACCAACGAGCACGGTGGCGCGTCGGGACACTTGGCCTTGGTCGCGGCTCGTGCCTGCTATGACACACTCATGGAGTGCGGCGTCGCTGCCAAGCGCGATCTTAAAAAGGGTCGTATATCGCCGGCGGTTGAGCGCCTGATCGAGTGCAATATTCTGCTCTCGGGTGTTGGCTTTGAGAGCGGTGGCCTAGCGCTTGCCCATGCCATCGCCAACGGCCTGACGATTCTGCCCGAGTGCAAGGCCATGCATGGTGAGGCCGTGGCATTTGGCCTGGTGGTGCAGCTTCGTTTGGAGTGCGCGCCCGAGCTTGATCAGGTGCTCGAGTTTTGCCAGCGCGTGGGTCTGCCGACGACACTCGAGGAGCTGGGCCTTGGTGAGATTTCCGATGATGACCTGCTGAGCGTTGCGGACGCAACTTTTAAGAACGAGCGCAATATGGCTAACGAACAGGCCAAGGTGACCAAACAAAAGCTCGTGCAGCTCATGTGCGAGGCATAGCTTGGCGCTTGATTGACCTTGTGCAATCGAGGCGGCGATAGGCCATAGGCTATTTGTCTCAATGATGCGCCGCATGTAATTTGCCCGAGGCGTGGGCCGATGGCGTATCATTATCTCTTGCTTGTTTGCACTGCTCAGGGAGGGGCCGCGCATGGCGCAGGAACACGATCTGTTTGATGACATTATCGAGATCAGCAAGGGTTTCGACTTTCTTAAAAACCCGCTTGGCGGTGTGACCGATGCGCTTGATCCGTCGGCGCCGCAGTGGAATCCCGCCGACTACAAGGAGCGTCCGCGCGGCAACACCATTCCGTGCCTGACCTGCAAAAACGAAAAGAGTGGCTGCTCCGCGTGCATGGATGTGTGCCCGGTCAACGCTATCGAGGTCGAGGAAGACTCTATTGAGATTCTCGACTCCTGCCGCAAGTGCGGCCTGTGCGCCGCTGCCTGTCCGACCGAGGCGATCATCTCGCCGCGCCTGGCGCCCAAAAACCTGTATGACGACATTGTCTCGGCAGCAACGAGCCACGAGACCGCCTACGTCACCTGCACACGCGCCCTCAAGCGCATGCCGCGCGAGAACGAGGTCGTCGTTGCCTGCGTGGGCGATATTACGGCCGAGACCTGGTTCTCGGTACTGGCGGACTATCCCAACGTGAGTGTGTACCTGCCCCTGGGCGTGTGCGATAAATGCCGCAACACCGGCGGCGAGGATATCCTGGGCGAGGCGATTGCGAAGGCTGAGGAGTGGTCTGGCACGGGTATGGGCCTGGAGATCGACCCCAAGAGCCTCAAGTGCCATAAGCTTCGCGAGTACGAGCGCAAGGAGTACATGGAAAAGATTGCCCGCACGACGGGTCTGACGGTGACCAAGCTCAACCCGGCGACGGCGGCGCTGGCCTCGGTGACGCAGAAGTTGAAGGCCCATCGCCATCAGATTACCCAGCTGGAGCGCACGCTCAACACCATGTGCGGCACCACGACGGCAAAGCGTCGCCGTTCGCTCACGCATGGGCGGCAGCTGGTGCTTTCGACACTGCAGAACCATCCCGAGCTTGCCCAGAACATGCAGGTGAGTACGCCTGAGTGCGATTTTGACAAGTGCACATCGTGTGGCGAGTGCGTCAATGTATGCCCCACGTTCGCCTGCGATTTGGTGGGAAGCGGCCGCTTCGCGTTGGAGTCCACGTATTGCTTGGGCTGCGGTGCCTGTGTCAAGGTTTGTCCCGAACATGCGCTCAAGCTGGTCGAACACGATGCGTCCAACTTGGTTGTCGTCGACCCCGAAGCCGAGGAAAAGGCCGCTCAGAAGGCCAAAGCCCACGAAGAGGCCCAAAAGGTAAAAGCCGAGGCGAAGGCCAAGCTCGACAAGATGCTCGACCAGGTGGAGAAGCTCGCGGACTAGCCAGCTACCCCAATCTCTGCTTCATTTGCGCCGCCGCGGTGTCCGGATTCGCCCGGATGCTGTGGCGGCGCTATACTTATGCAGTTTGAAGTACCTGTACCAAAAGGAGCTGTCGTGTCCCTTTCCATCGGTATCGTGGGCCTGCCCAACGTGGGCAAGTCGACGCTGTTCACCGCGCTTACCAAAAAGACCGGCCTTGCCGCCAACTACCCGTTCGCCACGATCGACCCCAACGTGGGTATCGTCGATGTGCCCGATAGCCGCCTGCAAAAGCTCGCCGACATTGTCAACCCTGGCCGCATTGTGCCGGCTACGGTCGAGTTTGTCGACATCGCGGGCCTGGTGAAGGGTGCCAACGAGGGCGAGGGCCTGGGCAACCAGTTCTTGGCAAACATTCGCGAGACCGACGCTATCTGCGAGGTCGTGCGCTATTTTAAGGATCCCAACGTCATGCGTGAGGTGGGTCGCACGGGCGAGTTCGTCGATCCCGCCGGCGATGCCGACACCATCATGACCGAGCTCATCCTGGCCGACATGGGCACGCTCGAGAAGCAGCTGCCTAAGCTCGAGAAGGAGGCCAAGCGCGACAAGGAGCTCATGCCCAAGTTTGAGGTCGCCAAGCGCCTGCTCGCCTGGCTCAACGAGGGCAAGCGCGCCGCGTCCATGGAGATGACCGACGAGGAGCGCGCCGCTGCGAAGGGCCTGTTCCTACTCACCATGAAGCCCATCTTGTATGTGGCCAACGTGGACGAGGACATGCTCAACGAGGACCTGGCGCCCATCGATGGCGTCAAGCCGCTGCCGATCTGCGCCAAGATCGAGGCCGAGCTTTCCGAGCTCGATCCCGAGGATGCGGCCGACTACCTGGAGAGCCTGGGCCTGGAGCAGCCCGGCCTGGACGTGCTCGCGCAGGCAGCCTACAAGCTGCTCGGTCTGCAGTCGTTCTTTACGGCTGGCGAGATGGAGGTCAAGGCCTGGACGGTGCGTCAGGGCGCGACCGCCCCGCAGGCCGCCGGTGTCATCCATACCGACTTTGAGCGCGGCTTTATTAAGGCCGAGGTCATTGGCTATGACGACTACATCGAGCTCGGTGGCGAGCAAGGCGCCAAGGCTGCAGGCAAGCTGCGCATCGAGGGCAAAGAGTATGTCATGGCCGATGGCGACGTCGTGCACTTCCGCTTTAACGTGTAAGGACGGCGAGCATGTTTAAATATGGAAAAAAAGCTGGCTACATGGGCATCGCGCTGCTGGTGCTTGCAGTGCTTCCGCTGGTGGTCGCAGCGTTTGTAATCCCCAACATTGGTCCCGAGGTGGCAACAAAGTTTAATGCCGCCGGTGAGGTGACGCGCTGGGGCAAGAGCTACGAGCTGCTGGCGCTGCCGGTGCTCAACCTGCTGCTGAGCGTGGCGACGTACTTTACGGCGGGACGCCAGGCAAAGAACAATGAGGACTCCGCCGCCATGGCGCGCATCGTGTGCGAGCGCTACCTGCGAAACGGCTGCATCACGGGCGCATTCCTCAACGTAATTAACGTCTACTTTATGTATTCGGCGATTACCGGCACAGGCTTTGGCCTGGGCTTTTAGCTTGCGCCTTTAGGCAACGAGCCTGCAAGCATATTCGATGGCTGCTGCGAGGCCGCCGCTCGATCGTGGTTGAAAGACCACATCGGCGGCGGCCTCGTTTTCGTATCCGGCACCGCGAAGGCAGAGCGCGATACCGGCTTCCAAGAGAAGGGGCAGGCCACACTGGCTGGTTGCGATTACGGCAGCCTGATTGAGTGAGCAGCCGTGCGCTTGGCATTGGATGGCAAGTTCACCTTGCGCCGGGCAAGGGACCAAAACGGCGGCGACGCGACTTGATAGCAATGCAAATGCTGTGCGCTCATCGGGCGAAAGGCACTCTGCCTCAACGACGACAAGCTTGGGCGGTGCGCTGTTTGTGCGAAGCGTGGCTCGGTACATGCGGACCGAAGAACCCGACATAGAAAACTCCTGTATATTGGGCAAAACGTAAACTATAGTTTACGTTTTTGTTTTGCTCCATTTCAAACTCGTCTGCATGAACGAACATGCGAAACAGATTCTTGGCGAGCGAGTCGAGCGGACGCGCAAGGCCCTTGGTATCTCCAAGGTCGATTTTTGCGTGGCGGTTGGTATCAGCCGACCTTATCTCGATCAAATCGAAAGCGGAACGGCAAACAGCACGCTCGAGATTTTATTTAAACTTGCGCCCGCGCTTGGCATGACGGTGTCAGAGCTTCTCGAGGGCATTGAGTAGGCGTTTTTGCTAGATTTGTCGTTTGCTGAACGGGTCCCCCCGACGGCGGCGTGCAAAAACCCGAGTATTCAGCATCCCTCAATAAATTGGCAGCAACCGAAGGCGCAAATACGATGCTTGCTGTTTTGGATTATCCACAAAATTCATTATTATGAGGAATAATAGACGCGTGGGACGAGCCTATCGAACCGAAAAGCGATTTACAGCTAGCGGTTTTAACGTTTCCGGAAGGGGCGGGTGCTGAAAACTCCGCTTTTTGCACGTTCCGAGAGGCACCACGTGCCCCACAAGGCCCAAAGAGGCGGATTTTGTTTTAGCTACACCATCGGGATGCGGTCATGGTTGACCTGGCTGTAGAACAGGCGCTGAATCTCGGCCGCATCACGTGACTGGCCGAGCGCCCACATGGTCTTGGCCACGAGCGTTTCGGTGGTCATATCGTCGCCGCGCAAAATACCCGGATGGTCGGCGTAGGCACGGCCGACCTCATAAACACCCAGATCGAGGCCCTCTTCGGGGACCTGTGTGGTCATAACGACGGTGCGACCCGAATCGACCCAGCGGAAAATCGCCTCCTGGAATGACTCGCCGGACTCGCCAAACTCGGGAATACCGCCAATGCCAAAGGTCTCCAGAATTACGGCGTCGTAGCTATCGGTCAGGGCGTCCAATATGCCTGGATTCACGCCGGGCGTGAGCTTAAGGACAAACACGCGCGGGTCGATACTGTCGTAGAAACGAACCGGGCTCTCATTCTGGTGGGTGCCGTGGAGCCCGTTGCGCACGATGCGGTCGTTGCGGATGTAGGCAATGGGCGGATAGTTGACGCTGATGAACGCGTTAAAGCTCATGGTGCGCTGCTTGCGGGCGCGCGTGCCGGCGATGGCCACACCGCCAAACACGATTGAGACGTCGTGCGAATGCTCGTCGAGCGCATAGAGCAGGCTCTGGTACAGATTGAGCTTGGCATCGGTAAAGGGGTTGCCCATGGGCTTTTGCGAGCCGGTGAGCACGATGGGCTTGGGGCTGTCCTGAATCAGGTAAGAAAGCGCCGCCGCGGTGTAGCTCATGGTGTCGGTGCCGTGCAGAATCACGAAGCCGTCGTGGTCAGCATAACCCTCGACGATGACGTCGCGGATACGCATCCAGTCACTCGGACGCATATTGGTGCTGTCGATGTTCATGGGCTGCATGACGTCGAGCTCGCAGAGGCCCGAGATCTCGGGGACGCTCTGGGCGAGTTCCTCACCGGTTAGGGCGGGGGAGAGGCCGTTGCCGTCCTCGGTCGATGCGATGGTGCCGCCCGTGGCGATGAGAAGGATGCGCTTCATGTTGGTGTTCCTATCGTATTTGCCGCCGCAGAGGCGGAGTCGTTCGGCAGTATTGTGGCACAGGGCGTCCAATGTTCAAACGTATTACATCATCTGTAACGTTTGGTAACACTTCAATTGCCGTCAAATAGGGGCCCAGGTCGTGCGTTTGCCGTGCGCTGATGGCTGCGAGGGACGAGAAACCCCATATAACGTGTACACTATGAAAGTTATTCTCGTTTATTCGCGCGGGTGGGCATCGGCTCCCCGCCAACAAGAGGGGGAAACCATGGATCAAAAGGCTTCCGCAAAGGTCCTCGTACTCGACTTTGGTGCGCAGTACGGTCAGCTCATTGCCCGTCGCGTCCGCGACCTCAACGTGTATTCCGAGATTGTTCCCTGCGACATCTCGGCCGATGAGATTCGCGAGATGAACGCCTCTGCGCTCATCCTTTCCGGCGGCCCGGCCTCCGTGTATGCCGAGGACGCTCCGTCCATCGATCCTGCCATCTTTGACCTGGGCCTTCCCGTCCTGGGCTTCTGCTACGGCCATCAGATCACGGCCGTGACGCTCGGCGGCAAGGTCGGCCACTCCGAGGTGGGCGAGTACGGCCGTGCTACCATCACACGCACTGCCGGCGCCAAGCTCTTTAACTCCACGCCCATGCAGCAAACCGTGTGGATGAGCCACCGCGACGCCGTGTCCGAGGTGCCCGAGGGCTTTACCGTTACCGCCAGCACCGACGTGTGCCCGGTTGCTGCCATGGAGTGCCCCGAGCGCAAGATTTTCACCACCCAGTTCCACCCCGAGGTCAAGCACTCCGAGTACGGTCAGCAGCTGCTGAGCAACTTCCTGTTTGAGATCTGCGGCCTGGAGCCCAACTGGAGCATGGACAACCTGGTCGAGACCATGACGGCCGAGTTCCGCGAGAAGGTCGGTAACGACCGCGTGATTTTGGCCCTGTCCGGTGGCGTCGACTCCTCCGTCGTGGCTGCGCTGGGCGCTCGCGCCGTGGGCAAGCAGATGACCTGTGTGTTCATCAACCACGGCCTGCTGCGCAAGGGCGAGCCCGAGCAGGTGGAGGAGGTCTTCACCAAGCAGTTCGATGTCGACTTTATCCACGTTCACGCCGAGGACCGTTATGCCGAGCTTCTGGCCGGCGTGATCGAGCCCGAGGAGAAGCGCCGCATCATCGGTACTCAGTTCTGGAAAGAGTTCTTCGCCGTGGCGCAGCAGCTCGAGACCGATGGCAAGCCGGTCAAGTACCTGGCTCAGGGCACCATCTACCCCGACATCATCGAGTCCGGCGCTCGCAAGACGGGCGGCAAGACGGCCACCATCAAGAGCCATCACAACCTGATCCCGTTCCCCGAGGGCGTACACTTCGACCTCATTGAGCCGCTTGATCACTTCTTTAAGGACGAGGTCCGCGCGCTTGGTCTGGCACTGGGCCTGCCGGGTCATATCGTGTTCCGTCAGCCTTTCCCGGGCCCGGGTCTGGCCATCCGCATCATCGGTGCGGTCGACAAGGAGAAGCTCGAGATCCTCAAAAACGCCGATGCCATCGTGCGCGAGGAGCTCGACGCCTACAACCAGCGCCTGTTTGAGCAGACCGGCGAGCGCAACTCCGAGCACAGCTGCTGGCAGTATTTCGCGGTCCTGCCCGACATCAAGTCCGTTGGCGTTATGGGCGACGAGCGCACCTATCAGCGCCCGATCATCCTGCGTGCCGTCGAATCCAGTGATGCCATGACCGCCGACTGGGCCAAGCTGCCCTACGATGTGCTGGCCCGCATTTCCGGCCGCATCGTTGCCGAGGTCCCCGGCGCCAACCGCGTGTGCTATGACATCACGTCCAAGCCGCCCGCGACCATTGAGTGGGAATAACGAGAACTGGCTTTCGAACTCGCGTTTTAGTACCTCCGAGTACCGTCTGATGCCGTTTCGGCATCGTCCCAGGGCAAAGCCACCAGCGAAATAGTGGGGATAACAGCCTCCGAACCCTCTGGTTCGGAGGCTTTCTTTTTGCAGGTCTACCTGGTAAAACGGTTAAATTATTCCCGTATGCCCCTACTGGGCAGTACAGCGGAGCACTCGGCGATACGGGAATAATCGGGCCCTGCGGGAATAATTCACAATCCTGGTCCCCCGAGGGCTGATTTCGAGCGGCCGAAACTAAGTTGAAACTGCGAGGCGAATTCAAGGCCTCGTCAAGTGCATTTGCCCAGGTCAACAAACGGGAATATAAAATCGCGAAAATCGGTTTCCGCAGTTTCGGTAACCCCCGAGTGCCGCCGAATGACGCCGCGTATCTTGCCGTATTGGGGGCATGCAATTATTCCCCGGAAGGGGTTTCTTGGGCGCAAATTTCATATGGGAATAATGGAACAGCCTCCGAAAGATCGGAGGCTGTTCTCAAAGAAACGTCAATTTGCCTGGGGAAATATCAGAAAGACGCCTTCCATCTGGCGTAAGCGCTCTCATCGATATCGCCGCGCTTGAGCTCTTCGCGCTTTTTCGCCCAGGACTTGATCGACTGCGCAAGCTTGGGGGCATGCGGCGCCTTGGGATCGACCGCCAGGCCCATGCCATCCTTGCTGGGCGCGAGGCCATAGTCCTTCTCCAGCTGCAGCAGCAGGGCCATGAGGTCATGCGACGTCTCGACGCCGTAATCCTTGAGCGCGCCCGCGGAGACTCCGAGCACCTTCGCGATCTCTTCCAGCAGCTCGGGCTTCACCGCGCGGATGCCGCTCTCGTAGTGCCTGATCGCGCCCTCGGTGAGACCCACCGCATCGGCGAGCTGGGCCTGCGTAAAGCCCTTCGCCTTGCGGTACCGCCGAATGTTGTCGCCTGTCGCCATGCGCCCTCCTGTCCGTTTTCATCGGCGACCATTCTATCAGCGTACGAGTTTGTACGCAATTCTATTGACAGTACAGATACGTACGATTATTCTCAGGAATATAAACGTACAAGGCTGTACGGATAGACAGGAGGACCAGGATGGAAAAGCCGGTGGCAAAGACGCCGAGGCCGAGCATGCTCACCGCCGACGAGGTGGCCGAACGCCTGAAGATCAAGAAAGGCAGCGCCTACGAGGTGATCCGCCAGATGAACAAGGAGCAGGAGTCCCTCGGACGCGTGGTGATCCGCGGGCGCGTTCGCAGCGACCTGTTTGAGGCCCGCTACTTCCCGGAGGTGGACGATGCCTGCCTATAAGGACAAGAAGACGGGGCTCTTCTACGTGCAGTTCTACTACCGCGATGCGCGCGGCGCAAAGCGGCACAAGACCAAGAAGGGATTCCAGACCGAGCTCGAGGCGCTCCTGTGGGAGAAGAACTTCAAGGCCCTCAAGGACAACGCCATGGACATGACCTTCGCAGACTTCTGCAAGGTCTACGAGGCGGAGGTGAGGCCGAGGGTCCGCGAGCATACCTGGCTCACCAAGGAGACGATCATCCAAAGCAAGCTCCTGCCGTTCTTCGGCGACAAGCGCATGTGCGACATACGGCCCGTCGACATCGTCAGGTGGCAGAACTCCCTCACGGGGTCCACGAGGCAAGACGGCGACAGCTTCAAGCCCACCTACCTGAGGATCATCAACAACCAGCTCAACGCAATCTTCAACCACGCCGAGCGCTACTACAACCTGGAGAAGAACCCCGTCCACAAGGTGAACAAGATGGGCAGCAAGGAGGCCGGCGAGATGCAGTTCTGGACCAAGGACGAGTATCTCCGCTTCTCTGAGGCCATCTCCGACAAACCGCTCGCTTTCTACGCGTTCGAGGTGCTCTACTGGATGGGCATACGCTGCGGCGAGCTCATGGCCCTCACGCCCTCGGACTTCCTGATGGAGACGTCCGAGCTTCGCATAAACAAGTCCTACCAGCGCCTGCACGGCGAGGACGTGGTCACGGAGCCGAAGACGCGCAAGTCGGTGCGCACGATCAAGATGCCCGCGTTCCTCCGCGACGAGATGGCGGAGTTCATCGAGATACGCGATGACGTGGCGCCCGACGAGCGGCTCTTCGGCTTCACGAAGCACTTCCTCGTGCACGAGATGGACCGCGGCTGCAAGGCGTCGGGCGTCAAGCGGATACGCATCCACGACCTTCGCCACAGCCACGTGAGCCTGCTCATCAACATGGGCTTCTCCGCCCTCGACATCGCCGAGCGCGTGGGCCATGAGGCCATCGACATCACATACCGCTACGCGCACCTTTTCCCCGCCAAGCGCGCGCAGATCGCCGACGCGCTCTCCGAGCTGAGGGGCGAGTAGGATGCCGTGCGAGAACAGCGCCCGCAAGCGCAGCAAGACGATGGCGTTCCGCTGCACCCCCGAGGAGTACGAGCTGATCGCAAGCATGGCAGCCTGGAGCGGCATGAGCCGTCAGGACTACATCATGGCGAGGCTGACCGGGACCGAGATAACCGTGAGGCCGTCGTCGCGGACGCAGCGGGCGCTGCGCGACTCCATGAAGGGGCTCGCTGAGCGGCTTCTCGCCGTGTGCGACGCCGACGAGCTGGACGAAGGGCTCCAGAAGCAGCTCGCCTTGGTCATGGAGATCTTCAACGGGCTCGGCGAGGCCCCTACGCCTGAAAGGCGATCGACGCGCGAGAGAGGCCACGACGACTTCTTCGGGATGTCGCGGCGCTGATCCGGGCCTACGCCCTCGTCGAGCCGCCGCGATACACCGTGACCTTGCAAGAGTAGACTCGCCAGCAGAACTCGGGGTCGTCGTCGATGCCGTCTTCTCCGAAGCAGGACACCTCCCTGACGCGGCATGCGAGCCATTCGCCGGCGCCGAGGCCCTCGATGGCCCTTTGGAACAGCTGGTCGTCGTAATCGTGGTAGGGCGTGTAGGGCACCGTGGACCCGTCGGCCAGGTGGAACCTGTAGCCCCATTCGCTGACGTCCTCCGGACACGGACGCACCTCGAGAAGGTCGCCCTCCTTGAGGGAGGCCGCCGACCTCTCGAGGGTCACGTCGCGCTCCGTTTCGCCTTCCTCCCAGGTGGAGTCGGACCAAAGGTCCGCTATTCCGATTTTCTCGACACCCAGCGGGGCGTCGTCCAGGAAATCGTCCGGGGTCACGTCCCTGAGGAACGCCTTGGCGCCCCGGATGGCGATGGCCTCCTCGAGCGTCCGCGCCTCCGCGTATTCTCCCGTCTTGTAGTCTTCGACGCGAATCGCTCGCCCTCGTATCTCTCCGGCCTTGGCAGGCCGAGCTCCTCGTCGTTCATTCTTTCGACCTCTCTCGGTTGCCTACGGCTAGTCGCGGGTCTTGCCATTTCGGCTTGAGGCCGGAAGAAACCGTCGGCGGCTCGGTTTGGGATGCCGCTAAATCCCCGGGGTTGTTGCGTCCCTTATTTAACAACCCATTATCCCACTACCTCGGAAAACGCAAAGGGCGTCGAGGCGCATGGCGGGGAGAGGCTCGATTATTCCTCAGTGCGCTTGCACGGCCCTAGCTTCTGGGGTTTCCGATGGCTTCCGCTCCTCGGCGTAGAGGACCTCGTTCTGCGCCTCCAGTATGCGCTCGGCGTCCTCGATGCGCCCGGCGCACTTCTCGCTTATCGACCTCAGGGCCAGGATTCCCTCGACGTCGAGCGGGTCCAGCTGGTCGGCGTGCGCCAGCGACTCGAGCAGCTGGTCCAGGCCCCTTGCCAGCCTCCCAGCATCGGTCACAGCATCGAGCAGCTCGAGGCGCTCAACCTTCTCTTCGTAGCTCAACATCAGCTTGCCTCCTTCTTCCGACGGACGTGTTGCGCAGCACCGTAGCCGTTCTGCATGGAGAGCCGCCCCACAGCCAGCGATCCCGTGCGCGTATCCGCCGTGAGCGGCGCTGGAAGGCCGTCCCGTTTCCGACCGAGGCGTCGAGACTCGGAAACGCGGCGCCGTCCCTGCCGCGGTGGTGCCGACGCCAATCCCCGCAAGGCCCCGCCACTGCCATCGACGGACCGCGCCCCATGCCCGGAGGGCCCGGCGACCATGCCCGATTCCATGCCGCACGCCTGCGCCCCTTCGATCGGAGAACCCGCCCCGGCGCTCCTTGGACGCGCAGGGTCGCACGCCGGCGAGCGCCCCGCAAGGGCCGCGACACTTTTTCGGGTTCTTCGCCCCATGCGCTCCGCGCGCGAACAACGCGAAAAACTGCCGTCGGAGTACTTCTACAACCACGTCCGACTTCGCTTTTCCCCTTGCCGGTCCGCCCGCGCTGCATGCGACTCACGCGGCGCAAGGCACGCCACGGGGGCGGGCCTCAGAGTCTAAGGAGCAAGACATGAACGACATGAAGGAAAAGGCGATGGGCGCGGTCAGGACCTTCCTCGAGCGCAAGGGCTACGAGGTCGTCGACGAGGCCTGGCAGGGGCCCGAGGGCATCGGCGGGATCGACCTCGTGGCGCTGGACGAGGACGGGACCCTGGTGTTCGTCGACGCCACGGTCCGGGTCGGGACGGACGGCTTCCCCGAGGCCCACAGGGCGCGC
Source organism: Collinsella sp. LCP19S3_B11 (assembly GCF_052121915.1). Classification (NCBI taxonomy): domain Bacteria; kingdom Bacillati; phylum Actinomycetota; class Coriobacteriia; order Coriobacteriales; family Coriobacteriaceae; genus Collinsella; species Collinsella sp. LCP19S3_B11. The sequence goes on along the minus strand of NZ_JBQKDI010000016.1, from coordinate 11,548 downwards.
GGGCTGCGCGAGGCGCTGGCGGCGATGTGGCTCGCCGGCAACGGCGACGACTACGCCAACACGCCGGTCCGCTTCGACGAGGTGGCGATGATGGTCGTCAAGGAGAACCGCGCGCTCCTGCGCCACCACGTCAACTGCTTCGGCGAGATGGAGCCGCTCTCCTAGGCGCCGCGCCCGGTCCCGGGCTCCCGGGGCCGGGCCTTTCCCGAATCCGGCCCCTGTACCACGAAAGCGTACATATCCGTACGTTTTCGTGGTACACTCCGCTTGTCGGACAAATCCGTACGGTTTTGTCCCGACGCTCCGAGACTCGGGGCGCGCCGGACCGGATGCGGCGAGGCGCGCCCCACGCTAGAGAGGAAGCGACCAATGCGCACGATAGCCATTTCCAACTACAAGGGCGGCGTCGGCAAGACGACGACCGCCGTGAACCTGGCGGCCATCTTCGCCGCCCGGGGCCTCAGGACCCTGCTCGTCGACCTCGACCCGCAGGCGTCGGCCACCGACTTCTTCGGGCTCTACGACCGGGCCGCCTCCGAGCGGCGCACCTCGGTCGAGCTGCTCTACGGCGGCGCGCCCGTGGAGGAGGTGGCCTACGGGGCCGCGCAGAACCTCGACGTGGTGGCCTCGACCATCGACCTCGTCGACCAGAACGAGATGCTGCTGCGCGAGCAGCGCCTCAAGTTCGCCCTCGACGACGCCTCGGGCTCCTACGACGTCTGCCTCATCGACTGCAGCCCCGTGATGCGCAGGCTCGCCTTCAACGCCTACCTCGCCGCCGCGGAGGGCGGCATGGTCGTCATCCCCGTGAAGCTCGACTCGACCGTGATGCGCGGCACGGCGCTCACCGTGGAGGCGACGCGCTCCATCGCCGACGCGCTGCGCATGCCCACGCCCCGCTGGAAGATACTGCGCACCTGCGTTCCCGGGCGCATGACCAACGCCGAGGCCACGGGCGCGGCCGTGCTCGACGGCTTCTTCCCGGACGAGCAGTTCGAGACGGTCATCCACGCGAGCAGCAAGGTCTGCGAGGGCAGCTGGCAGTGGAAGCCGGTGGCGGCCTTCGAGCCGGGGAGCCGCCCCGCGCGCGACTACGAGGCGCTCGCAGACGAGGTGTCCCGTGAGCTCGCCTAGCCGGGTGGCCGCGGGCTTCACCATCACGGGGCTGCTCGACGGCGCGTCGCGCACCCGCGGGCGCTACCCGGTGTCCGAGATCGCGGTGGCGGACATCGCCGACCACCCGGCGAACGCCGCCTACTCCATGGACCCGGCGGGCATAGCGGAGCTCGCCGAGTCCATACGGAAGGACGGCCTCACCGACCTGCCGCTCGTGCGCAAGGTGGGCGACGGCTCGTGGCAGATGGTCTCCGGGCACCGCCGCAAGGCCGCCTACACCTTGCTCGCCAAGGACGACCCCGCCTACGAGAGAATGCCATGCCGCGTGATCGAGGGAATCGACGACGAGCGGGCGGTGACGCTGCTCCACGCCGCGAACTACTTCACCCGTGCGCTCACCGTCACCGAACGGGCCGCCGCGACCGAGGCGCTCAGGGGCGACGCCGTGCGCCTGCGCTCCGAGGACCCATCGCTTTCCGGCATGCGCGTCGACGACGTGAAGGCGGCCATCATCGAGCGGCAGACGGGCCGCAAGGTCTCCGGCAAGACCATCGCGCGCGAGGAGAGGATGGCCCGCCGGATCGCCGAGGACCTCTCGCCCGAGTGGGCCGCCGAGGCAGACCGCGGCAACCTCACCGCCGAGGCGGTGCGCTCCCTCGCGGACATGCCGAAGGATCGCCAGGCGGAGATGCACGCCGCCATGGAGCCGTGGCGGCGCACCAAGCGGGAGCTCTCCGACTACGTGAAGAGCGAGGGCAAAACGCCGGCCGGCCCCGACGGGCGGCTCGCCAAGGCCGCCAGGCTCGTCGCCGACTTCCTGGAGAGCCCGCCCGAGAGCCCGAGCGCGGCAGACCTCTCGCTGCTGCGGGAGATGGCGCTCATGACCGCCCCGTACGCGCAGCCGGGCACTGGCGCCCAGAAGGTCCGGAGAAGGGCCTCAGGCCCGAAATCCAGCAAGTAGCCTATGGCGTCCGACACTTCGCGCCGGGCGTCCATAGCACTTGGGGACCGGGCGGCCTCGGACCCGTCATGCCGCGGGCCGTTCGGGAGCCCGCTTCCGCGAGGCCCGGTCCCAGAGGCGGCGCCCGAGCCGGGCAGCCGCCTGCGGGGGATCCCCCGCGCCCCTAGAGAGACGCGCCCGCCGAGCGGCGGGCCCGAGGAGAGGAGTTTCCCATGGAAGACGGAACCGGCGCCGCCGGGGGCAAGGAGCGCCGCGTCACGTTCCGCATGGAGGGCGGCGACTACGACGCGCTTTGCGAGCGCTGCGAGCGCGCCGGCCTCAGCAAGTCGGAGTACCTGCGCTATCTCGTTCGCATACCGCTGTCGACTGAGGCGAACGCGGGAGACGAGCACCGGATACTCGTGGACCGCAGGGCCCTGTGGGCGATGTCGCGCGAGCTCACGAAGTGGGGCTATCACTACAACCAGGCCGTGCACGCGATGAACCTCATCAACTTCCACGCCCGCCACGGGCACGTCGACCGCGACCTGGTCGCGGAGAGCATCCCGACGATCGAGCGCGAGCTCGCCGACGTGAACGCCGCGGCCCGCGAGATGGCCGCGGAGCTCGGGCGCATCGGAGCCGACTCGCTCGTGGAGGGCGCGCCATGCCGATCCTGAAGCCGATCAGCGGCCACGGCTCGACCGGCGGCATCCGCCGCTACCTCGAGAAGGGAGGGCGCGCCCTCGCGCGCGACCTGTTCAACCTGAGCTACGACGAGCGCGACGCCGGCGCGCTCGGGGACGATGCCAAGGAGGCCTGCGCCTGGGACGCCGAGATGGACGCCACGCGCGCCGCGTTCGGCACGGACGCCCCCTGGCGGGGAAAGCCCGCGCGCACGTTCAAGCACTTCGTACTTTCGCCGGACCCCGGCGACGACATCGACCTGGCGGCGCTGCGCGAGCTCGCGAGCTCATGGGCGCTCAAGCACTTCGGTGACCACGAGATAGCCATCGTCTACCACGACGACAACGCCCGCGGCATACCCCACGCGCACATCGTCGTGAACAACGCGAACCTGCGCACCGGCTACCGCATGCAGACCCAGCACCCCGAGGATCTCAACCGCGACCTCCAGGACATGGCCCGCGAGCGCGGGCTGTCGGGACTCTCCAACGACCGGGCGCCCGAATCGCCCTCGAAGGCGCGCGGACGGGCCGCCGCGGGCGGGCCCAGGAGCCGCAGGAGCGTCTACCTGGGACGGGCCGAGAAGGAGATCATGCGCTCGGGCGGCTACTCGTGGGTCGGTGACATCCGCGCCCGCGTCGCGCTCGCCAAGACCACGGCGCGCGACGAGGCGGAGTTCCTCGGCATCCTCGACGCCCTGGGCGTGCACGTCGCCGACAACTCGGCCAAGGCGCGGCGGGACGACTGGGTGTTCAGCCTGGCCGAGGAGCCGTCCAAGAAGGTCAGCGGCGAGCGGCTGGGTTTCGTCTACGGCAAGGAGATGCTGCGCCGGCGCTTCGAGCGCGAGGGAGCCTACCGCCCCACGGACGCGAGCACCGCGCGCATCCGCGAGGCCGCCGAGCGGGCCCTCGAGCTCAACGACCTCTCGGAGCTGAGCAGGCTCTCCTCGGCGCTCGAGACCTGCGCGAAGTTCGACGTCGAGTCAATCGAGGAGTTCGGGCTCAGGATGGCGACGCTCGAGCGGCGCGGCCAGGCGGGCGGCGAGGGGTACCGCCGCCTCGAGGCGGCGCGCGGCTACATGGCGGCAAACGGGCTCATGCCGCTCAAGACCCGCTACGAAGACGGCCGATACGCAAACGTCGATGACCGCGGGCGCGGCGACCGCCGCGACGAGGAACAGCAGCGTGCGCGGGCGGCCGAACGGCAGCGGGCCCACCAGGAGCAACGCAGGGAGAGGGGCCGGAGATGATGGTGAGGATAGAGTACGAGGGCGGCAGGACGACGCTGTTCGACACGCTCTCGTTCACGGAGGGGTCGCCGTTCTCCGGCGCGAACATGCTCACGGAGTTCGAGCTCGAGATGCGGGATGAGCCCGAGAAGGGGCTCTGGCTCACGGCGAACTGGCACCAGGTGCGAGACGACTGGCGCGCCGACGCGCCCGCGGACGGCATCCCGGCGGCGCGGAGGTCCCGCGGGTGGCGCTTCATGCTGGCCTCGGAGGCGGAGCTCGGGCGAGCACGGCGCGTCCTGCTCGACGGCGACGAGGCGTTCGCCCGGGTGCGGGGGTACCTGTGCGACGCGGCCGCGATCGGCGCCTGCTACCGCGAGCACGTGGGCCCTCCCTCAAAACCGCTGAAGTCGCAGATAAGGGACTTGCAGCGTGCGCTGGGGAGGGCGGAGGTCCCGGGCGTGCCGGGCGAGCTGGCGAGCCTGCTCGCGGAAGAGAAGGAAGAGGGCGCCGAGGAAGGCGCCCGCAAGGTCGAGGAAGATTGGGGTGACGTCGATGAAGAGGCTTGGTAGGTTCCTCAAGGCGGCGCTGAAGCTCACGCTGGGCTTCTTCGTCTGGCTGTTCCGCGCCGTGTTCAAGTGGGTGATGTAAGAAGAGGCGGGCAATTGCCCGCCTCTTCTTCGTTGCTCGATTTCAGTTTTCCGTGCTCAGTCCCGGTCGTCGTCGCCGGCTGCGCAGCAGGCGTAGGCCGTGAGCGTGAGGAGCCCAATGAGGAACCCTATTCCGAAGGGCGCGAATCCCATTCCTCCACCTCCTTCGCGTAGACGACGGTGCGCGAGTTGCTCGTCTGGTAGCTGCAGGTCGCGAAGGCCCAGGCCTGAGCGACGCCCGCAGGCTCTTCCAGGACGACCTCGCATCGGGACAATTTGTCCCCGAGGTAGGCATCGAGCGCCGCGGCGTCGGCGAAGTCGGTCCGCTTGCCCTCCGAGCTCGCGTCTACCACGTCCACGGCGAAGACCTCGAGCTCGATTTCCTTCTCGCGGGTGTAGACCCGGATGGTGCGGTGCCCCTCGGCGAAGCCGCGCGACGAGTACCGCGCGAGCGGCGCGAACATCGTGCCGTCGGACATGTGGTGCCCGTAGACGATGACCAGCGGGCTCTCGGTGCCCTCCGCGCACCCGGCGTCGATGTAGGGAGCGCCCCATGCGGACCTCCCGCCGCCGGCGTCGTGCGTGAGGTAGAAGTCGGGCGATTCCGGCCGCCCCCGGACGATCGGGTAGTCGACGGTCGTCCCCGGCACGCGCACCCATGCGACGGCGGAGGCGGGAAGGGCGTCCCAGTCGATGCCGCCTCCCGTCTCCCGCGTCTCCGTCGCCGTGCCCTCCGCCGCGGCGGGCACCTCATGCGTCTCGTACGGGCTCCTCTCGGGCTGCGGCAGGACGGCGAGCGCCGCCAGCGCCAGCAACGCCACGGCGACGGCGAGCGCCGTGGCGGCTTTCCCTTTGTTCATGTCCTCCCCCGTTCGCAGGGGAGGCCCCGGGCGAGCGCCCAGGGCCTCCAGGTCGGTATCGATGCGGCGTCGCTATTCTTCCGGCTCCTCGGCGGTCGTTTCGGCCGCCTGGTCCTTGCTCGCGGTGATGGCCTTGCGCTTGCGGTACGCGAGCGCTCCGCCCGCGCCCGCCGCCGCTGCCAGCGCGATGCCCGCCGCCACGGCGTAGCCGGTGCCGTCGGGAGCGTCGGCGCCGGTCTTGGCGTAGGGCTCCTCGGGGGCCTCGGGCGTGTCGGGGTTGTCCACGACCACGCTCTGCTCGGCGCAGTCGATGTCCTCGTGGGTCGCCACGACGTTGCCGGCGGAGTCCAGGACCTTCTCGAAGACGACGAGCTCGTCTCCCTCGGCCAGGTCCTCGGTGTCGAACTCGAAGGTCACCTCGACGGTGCCGGAGGGCGCCTCGGGCTCGAAGGGCGTGCGGGCGGTCACCTCGTTGCCGTCCTTGTCGAGGAACGGCTCTCCCGTGCCCTTGTCCATGAGGGTGCCCACGGCGATGTAGGTCTCGCCGGGGACGAGGCCCTTGTAGGCAACCGTGTCGACGACCTTGGCCTTGCCGGCCTCGATGACCTGGTCGCCGTCGGCGGCGTCTGCCGCCTGCGTGCCCACCTCGACGGCCACGTGGACGGTCTGCCCCTCGTCGGAGAGGTCCGCGTGCGACGCCACCTCGGCGCCGTCCTTGCGTAGGCTCTCGAACACGACCAAGTCGCGGCCGCCGAGCAGGCTCGCGTCGAAGGGGATCTCGACGTCCTGGCTGCCCGCCGAGAGCGCGGGCGCGAACTCGACCTTGGCCTCCACGGGCTTGCCCGAGGCGTCGGCCACAGGCTCGCCGGTCGCCTTGTCGACGAGGGCGGCCGAGAGCTCGTATGGCTCGCCGGCCCTCAGCCCCTCGTAGGCGACCTCATCGACGACCTTGGCCTCGGCGTCGGCCGAGACGTCCTTGTCGCCGTCCGCCCCGTCCCTGGCGGTGGTGGAGATGCGCGGGCCCTCCTGGTCGTCGAGGCCCATCCATACGGCCTTTGCCACCGTCGAGTCGCGCTCGACCCAGAAGCTCCTCGTGATGAGCTCGAGTCCCTCGTTGGCCTCGCAGCGCAGCTCGGTCATGGTGTAGGCGCCGTACGGCAGGGCCGCCAGCGAGTCGTCCACCGGCGCCGAGGAGCCGTCCTCGCCGAGCGAGAACCAGATGCCGGCCTTCGGGTCCATGTCGGCGGGCCCGATCGGGCCCTCATGGCTGAGCAGGGCGTCGTTGGCGTTGGTGTCGTTCGAGTGTCTGTTCCAGCTGCTCGCGGTCGACGCGTCGCCGTTGCGGTCCGTCACCAGCACGTGCGTCTCGCCGGTCGCCGCGTTCTCGATGGCGAACGGGACCATGAGGCCGGCGTTGTCGGCCTCGCTCTTCTTGGAGAGCTCGAGGTCGTTGCGCACCACCTGGTCGCGGAACTCGAGCGCGGCGCCGTCCGCGGAGGCGCTCACGACCTCGCCGGCGGTGCGGACCTCGAAGGTGCGGGGCTCGCCGTCGGTCAGCAGGTAGCTCCCGTTCGTCGCCGTCTCCCGCACGTCGTAGGTCCCGTACGGCAGTGCGTCGGCCGCGGTCTGCGCGGTGTAGGCGCCGGCCTCGTCGTTCCATGCGGTGGTCAGCGTGGCCACGGCCTCGCCCGGCTCGCGCCACTCGCCGCCAACGAGGACCTTGTGCGCCGAGCGGTTCGTGACGGTGAACTCGATCCCGTCGAGGCCGGGGTGCTCGCCAGGCGCCTCCTTGTGGCCGCTGCCCGCGAGCGCCTCGGACGCCTGCAGCTCCTTGTCGGACTTGGTCACCTGCACGCCGCCGCGGAAGACCTCGTCGGTCACGGGGTCGCCCGTGAGGTCGGCCACCTCGCCGGCCTTCACGGTGAACGCGACGGAGGAGTCGTTGGCCTCGTAGCCCTCGGGCGCGGCGGACTCGACGATGCGGTAGCTGCCCACGGGGAGGGCGTCGGCGCCGGTCGCGGCGACGTGCGAGCCGTCCCCGGGCGCGGTCTTGATCGTGGCGCAGGTCTCGCCGTCGGCGTAGTACTTGCCGCCGACCAGCACGTAGCGGCCCGTCTCGTTCACGACGGCGAAGCCCGCGCCGTCGAGCGAGGCGTCGCCCTGGGGCTCGGCGCCCGCCTCGGAGTCCTCTTTGGCGATCCTGACGCCGCCCGCGGACCAGCTGAAGCTCACGAGCGTCTGGGAGCCTCCGCCGGTCCTGACGCAGAACGCCTCGAACCCGGCGGAGACCTTCCCGGCGCCCGCCTTCATCTTGGCGAAGGTCCCGCCGATCAGCTCGGACTTCGCCCAGGAGGCGAACTCGGCGCTCGTGCCGTGCGTGGCAGCCGACTCGGACCCCGAGTAGGCGTAGGCGATCAGCACGTGGCTCGCCGCCGCGTACTTCGCGTCATCCCAGCCGCCGCCGTCGTACCAGCTGCCCGGGAACATCGACGCGTCGAAGCCGGGAGAGCCGAACGAGTACCAGATCGCCGCCGTCACGTCGCCGCTCGGCACGGGGCTGGTCGAGTACGATCCCGCCGCGGGCGTCGGGGACGATGGCTCTGCGCAGTAGGCGATGTTCCCGTCGGCGCTCATCCACGTGGTGGCGAAGCCGCCGTACGGGATCTTGCCGCCGATGGACACGTCGACCGTGCTCGGCGCGGCGTAGGCGGGCGATGCCGCCACGGAGGCGAGCAGCGCCCCCGCCGCCAGGATGAGCGCCATGGCGCATCGGAGGAGCTTTTCCTGCAGGGTGCATTCTTTGGCTGCGTTCATCTTTCCGCCTCCCTATCTCTCGACGCTTCGCTGGGCGCGGGGCGCGTCGTGCTCGACGGCGCGGTTCGCCTGGCGGGCATGCTCGGCGCGCTCCGCGAGGTAGCGCGAGCGCCCGGCGTCCACGGCCTCCTTGAGCTGCGCCGGCATGACCTTCACGGTGTCCTTGACCGCGCGCCCGGCGTCGTCGAGCTCGGGCTGGCCGTCCGGTCCCATCACCGTCTTCCTCAGCCACACCTCGCGGTTCGCGAGCAGCGGTATGTCTCGGAAGTCCGCCCCCTTGAAGCGGCTCTCGTTCACGAACATGGGGCTGAACTCGTAGCCCCCCACGTCCATGCCGTCGACGACGGTGCCCTTGGGAAGGGTCGCCGAGTTGAAGGTCCTGGCCTCGCCGGTGGCGCGGTCGGTGTACTCGATGCCCTCGCGCACGAAGCTCTTGTGCAGCGAGAGATACACGTTCTTCCTCTCTTCCATGTCTTTCCTCCTTTTCGTTTTCAATCGGTCCTTGTCTTCATCCGCCGGGACGCGCGCCCCGGCGCGGCGCCCCTATCTCATGGCGACCGCCTCCTTCCTCGTTTCTCGTTAGAAGCCGCTCACGATGTCGCGCGCCCAGGAGCCGCTCTTCACGAGCGCCAGGATGAGCAGCACGCACATGGCCAGGTACTGCAGCGCGTAGGTGAGCCCGTTCGCGACCGCGTCCGCCGGGGTGCCCGTCCCGGGGTTCGCCCCGGTTAGCCCGCCGAGCACGAGCGGGAACGATATGAGCAGGACGAGGATGATGACGCCGGCGATGCAGACCGCCCCGAAGCTCTTCAGGTAGCCGACGCCTATCTGGCGCGTGGCGTCCATGCCGAGGAAGGCCAGCGGGATCGGGGCGAACGCGGCCATGATGTAGAGCTGGAGCGCGCGGGCCCAGCAGACCACGAGGGCCACGACGTAGGCCGCCAGCACCACGACCCAGCTGATGAGGCTCACGACGAGCATTGCGATGAGCGACGGGACGTCGTCGTCGGTGGTGACGACGGACACCTCGGGCAGGTCGAGCGCGCCGCCGGCGCCGAAGAGCGCCTCGACGCGGTCGATGGCGAGCCCGCAGACCTCGTAGACGGACGCCATCAGGTCGAAGCTGTTCTGTATGAGGAACAGGAACACGGCGAAGAAGACGAGCAGGAACACGACCTCCTTGACGCCGGGAAGGCTCTGGCTGCCGTCCATGCGCTGGGAGATCTCGATGAGCTTCAGGGTGAACACCAGGCCGAGCACCCCGCACCCGATCGGCAGGATGGCCACCTGCCACACGCCGCGGGCGACGTCGTGCATGGTCAGGTCGCTCGAGCTCGTGAGCATGTGCGCGAAGTCGGCCGAGAGGATCCCGTTCGCGCCGATCGACCCGAGCACGCCCGTCTGCGCCTTGAACATCCAGTTGCAGCAGTCGCGCAGAAGGCCGCACAGCCAATCGTTGACGTCCCCGGCTATGTCGGCGTATGCCGGCTGCGCGGGGATGAGCAGGAGCGCGCAGAGGGCGAACGCCGTCGCGGCGGAGACGGCGAACGCCCTGCGGCGTCGCGATTCAAGCGCCCGCACGGCTACATCGCCTCCAGCGAGCCGCCGCGCGAGACCACGGTGACCACCGTCGAGGCGGGGTCGTCGAGCGTGAAGGTCGTCGACGCGACGCCCCCGGCGTAGTCGATCCACACCTCCTTGTCCCAGGAGGCGCCCGCCGCCTGCGGGGACACCTCCGCCGCCTTCCTGGCGAGGACGTCCTCGACGTCGGCGGCGTCGGCTCCCAGCGCCTCGGGGAGGCGGTCGTCGATTCCGGTGACGGAGAACGCTCCGCCGCGCGTCTTCTGGGGCGCGTATGCCTGCGTCAGGAGGTCGCAGGCCAGGGTGCGGTCGTCCCCGGTGCCGGAGACCTGGATGAGCGAGAGGCCTCCCGCCTTCTCGCCGTCGCCCTTGACGTCGATGGGCACGCTGAGCACGCCGCCCGCCGCGGAGGGTTCCTGGGCCGAGAAGAACCAGGCCCGCTCGACGCCGCCGGCGCGCTCCACCATGGCGCCCTCGACGATCCGCAGCGTGGCGGTCGGGTCGTCGGCGCCCGCCCATGCGGTGTTCCATAGCGCCTCGGCGCCCGAGGCGGCCTTCTCGGCCCCCGCGTCGGGGCCTCCCTGGCCGTCTCCGGCCGTTGTCTGCGCCTGCTCCCGGGGACTTTCCTGCGCGTCCTCATGCGGGGCGATGGCGCAGCGCGCCGCGCCCGCGCCGAGCGCCACGATGAGCGCCCCCGCCGCGACGGCGGCCATGACCCTTGACTTTACCTGCATTGCTTTCTCCTATCTCGCGGTGAGCGCGCAGCTGAAGCTGCCGATGCCGCTCGCTATGCGGCACACGTCGCCCTGTCGCGGCTCGTGTATGTACCTGTCGTCGCCGATGTAGATGGCCACGTGCCCCGAGCGGTAGAGGATGTCGCCGGGCTTCGCCTCGGAGAGAGGTATGCGCCTGAGCTCCTCGTATTGGGAGCCCGTGTAGTGGCTTATGCGGATGCCCGCCTGCGCGTAGCAGTACTGCGTGAGCCCGCTGCAGTCGAGCGCCTTGCCGGGGGTCGAGCCTCCCCACACGTAGGGCACGCCGAGCTGGCTGTACGCCGCCTCGACGATCGCGTTCCCGCTCGCCGCCGGGTCCCTCAGGTCGTCGACCGTCATGGAGTCGAACCGGTAGAGGCCCCATTGCGCCATGATCGACTTCAGCGACTCGACGTAGGACGAGTCGGTCGCCCATCCCGCGTCCTTGAGCCCCTCGGCCATCCTGTCCGAGTCGTGCTTCTCGATCGCCTCGCGGATGAGGGCGTTGCCCGAGTAGCGCTCCGCCTGCAGGAAGACCCTGCTGCGGAACCGGACGCACTCGGCGTCGCCGGTGAAGCGGATGAAGCTCGCCGTGATCTGCGTGTGCTCGCCGGGCACGTACTCCTCGCTGGTCGCCCAGTTCGCCTTGCCGGCGACCTCGGGGCAGCCCGCGTAGCCCGACCACCACTTCATGCCGAAGAGGTTGTGGTCGCGCTCGGCGAGCTGGCTCATGCGGTCTCCCTGGCCGGACTCCTGGATGATCTGCGCGATGGTGCAGCCCGCCGGGTGCCCGTACTCCTCCTGGCACTTGTTAGCGTCAATCTATTTTTCACCAGTTTCGCTAAACAGGCGCGCCGTTCGCGCAAAGGCGGTTTCACCGGTTGCGCTAACGTATTTTCACCGATTCCGGTCACGGCTTG
>NZ_JBQKDI010000015.1:0-55255 GCF_052121915.1 Collinsella sp. LCP19S3_B11 | reverse complement strand
CAACTGGGAAAATGCCGCCCCCGGGTCCCGGATAGGACCTCGGGGGCGTTCGGTTGACTGCGGGAGCGTGCCATCAGCTCAATGTGTTCGGCTGAGATCGGAAATCAACCGAACGGTTTGCTAAATCGATTTAGTCGAGGTAGATATGGCGGTTGAGTGGAGACGTAGGGTCGTTTTTGCAGGCGCATACCTCCGGGATCGCTAGAGATGATGACGGTAAAGATGTTCACTACCTTTGGTTCAATTTGGTAAATAACGGACATTTGTACCGTATTCACGCATGCTGTGCGATAATTTGCGCAACAATGAGTAAGGAGCCTCATATGAGTGATTTTGTCCTGACCTGTGAATCCGCCGCCGATCGAACCCGTGAGTTCTTTGCGTCGCGCAATATTCCTGTCGTGTGTTTTCATTACGAGATCGACGATGTTGTCTATACGGACGATCTGTATCAGTCGATTACGCCGGACGAGTTTTTTGCCCAGATTGCCGCGGGCGCTATGCCCAAGACGTCTCAGGTGAGCGTGGGTGAGTACGAGGAGTTTTGGGAGCCGTTTATTGTCGAGGGTAAAGACGTGCTGCACCTGACGTTATCGTCGGGCATTTCGGGCACGTATGGATCGGCCTGCGTTGCGGCGCAGATGCTCGCGGATCGCTATCCCCAGGGCGGCAAGGTGCGCGTCATCGATTCGCTGGCGGCGTCTTCGGGCCTTGGCCTGCTGGCGGAATGTGCCGCCGACGTTCGCGATAGCGGCGCTTCGCTCGACGAGACGGCCGCTTGGATTGAGGAGCATAAACTCAACCTGCACCACTGGTTCTTCTCGACCGATCTGTCGAGCTATCTGCGCGGCGGCCGCATTTCGGCCGCGAGCGCGATCATCGGCACGGCGCTCAAGATTTGCCCGCTTATGACGGTCGATTGCGAAGGTGAGCTGGCGCCGCGTGAGAAGATTCGCACCAAGAAGCGTGCGATTTCCGAGATGGCTAAGACCATGATGGCACACGTGCAGGGCGGTGCGGATTATTCGGGTAAGTGCATCATGTCGCACTCGGCGTGTCGCGAGGATGCCGAGGCAGTTGCGGCGCTGATCGAGGAACAGGTTCCGCAGCTTAAAGGCAAGATTGAGATTAATGACATCGGTACTCTGATTGGCTCGCATACCGGACCTGGTACGGTGGCGCTCTTCTTTATGGGCGACAAGCGCGTGGACTAACGTTTGTGGGCTGGCTGACGGTTTTAACGGCTACGCCTGTCCTCCTGACATTTGATAACAGAAAAAGGCCCGTCCCGTTGTTTGCGGGGCGGGCCTTGCTGTTGCGGCTAGCGTTTCTTTCCGCGGAAGAAAAAGCCGTGCAGTGACGGCTTGAGTCCGCGGTTGGCACGACGCTCCTCGATATGATCGTGGATCGAGGCGACGCGTTCGATGACCTCGTCGGGAATCGGCACGTCGGGATTCATGTTCTCGACCTGGCTGACCTCGGCGGCGGCGACCTGGTCGATAATGGGCACATCGTCGCGCGAGATGACAGGCGTGGCGTCTTCCTTCATCTTGCGGTAGCGCTCCATCATGTCGGTTTGCAGCTGCTGGGCCGAAGGCGGCGTCCAGATGATAGCGTTGGCGCCGGCGGCGATGGTTTCGCGGATGCTCTCGGGCGTCTTGCCACCCGGTGCGATGAGCGGCAGGCTGGGATAGTGCTCTCGCAGCTCGCGCAGGACCTGGGGCGTGTTTTTGCCGGCGGCGATGTTGAGGATCTTGGCCCCGGCGCGCACCTTGGCGTGGGCATCGTCATCGCAGCGAACGACCGTGGCGATGACGGGGATGTCGGCGATGTTGGTGATGTGCTCGACCATCTCGGCGGTAGCGGGGGAGTTGACCACGCAGCCCGCCGCGCCTTGCATCTCGGAGACTGCCGCCATCTGCACGGAGCGCTTACCGGTGGTGGTACCGCCGCCAACGCCCACAAAGACCGGGCACTCGGCAACAGTCAGCAGCGCCTGCGTAATGGCGGGCTGCGGCGTGAAGGGGTAGACGGCAAACACGGCGTCGGCATTGGAGTTGCGGATGACCGCCACGTCGGTGGTGTAGATGAGCGATTTGATGCGGCGTCCAAAGAGCGTAAAGCCGCTGGCCTCCTCAATCTCATCGGGCATGCGGAGGGCCGCCTTGCGCAGGCGCCCGTCGATGGGCAGCGGCTCCATGGGCAAAAGGCCGCTGGGGGTTACGGCCACCTGGGGCTCGGTAAATTCGTCCGCAAGCTCAACCTCTGAGAAATCGACCGAGGCGACGATGTCCTCGTGAACCTCGGCGGGAACATCGATGGGGGCTTGGTCGTTCGTCGCGGCGGGCGTGTCGAAGGAGCTGGTGGCGACAAAAGCGTCAACACGCTCGTTCAAATCGTTGAGAGAATCCATTGCGGTCCGTTTCTATAATGTGCGGTCGGCAGCGTGCGACCGGCGCTACGTTGCTAAAACGTTTGACGAGTTGATTTTTCCCCGCCGCGCTATCCGTTAGACCGAAGGGCCGCGAACGTGAAGGAGCTGTGGTGGCGGGAATCGAGGTGCTATCTTGGATGTCCCGTATACAAAAGAGAGGTGACGCGGTATGGAAATCTCGACATTATTGGGCTCGATTGGCCTATGCGTGGGCGCAATCGTAGCCGCCGCGGTCATCTACTTTGTGGTTACGGCCATTAAGGGCAAAAAGGCCGAGCGCAAGGAGCGTGAAGCGTTTGCACGGCATAAGGACCAGCAGGACAAGCGCGCACGGAGATAGCTTGTTGAGTTGGTCCGTGCGCTAACTGCGTTTTCGGATCAGAGCGATGTAGAAGCCCTCAAAGTCGCGGCTGGGCGGGATGGTCAGCGTGCCGGGCATGCCGTTGGCGACGGTCGAGACGTGGCCGGTGGCGATGGCCTCGGTGAGGGCGTTGCTCTCGACGCGTGGCTCTTCGCCAGCTTCCTGGGCGCGACGCGCTTCGCTTTCGCTCGGCGTGCCGTCGAGGGGAATGAGCTCGCAGTCCATGTGCTTGTCGAGGGCCTCTTGCAGGGCGTCCTCGTTTTCCTGCGGCAAGATCGAACAAGTCGAATAGACGAGCGTGCCGCCCGGCTTGAGGGCGCCCATGGCGCGGTCCAGAAGCGCGCGCTGTGAGCGGGCGCACTTGCAGAGCAGCTGCTCGGTCAGGCCGCGCAGGCTTTTCTCGTTGCCGCTGATGACGGTGCCCGTGCCGGTGCAGGGGGCGTCGAGCAGGATGCGGTCAAAGCGGAAGAACTCGTCAAGCTCGCGTGCGTCGATACGCATGACGGGCACGTTTTTGGCGCCCTGGCGGCCCAAGTTGGCCTCGAGCTTTTCGGCGCGGGGAATGCTCATCTCGCAGGCGGTGAGGTGCGCCTGTCCCTGGGTGAGGGCGGCGATCTGCGTCGTCTTGCCACCAGGGGCCGCGCACATGTCCAGGATATCCTCGCCGGCCTGAGCGCCCAGCACCAAAGGAGGCATCATGGACGACAGGCTCTGCAGATAGATCATGCCGTTGCGGTAGATGTCGAGATCCCACAGGTCGGATACCTGGGCCTCGGGCAGGATGAAAGCGTCCGGGTACCAGGCAACGGTTTGGTGGGCGATGCCGGCTGCGTCGAGCGCGGCGGCGATGTCCTCGGCGGTCGCCTTGAGCGTGTTGGCGCGCAGCGTGACCGGGCGTGTCGCCGCGGCGCCAAAGCCCTCAATCATGAGCTCGGCATCGGCAGGCGCATAGGCGCCGGCGACCGTATCGACCATAAAGCGCGGCAGGTCGGCGGCGGAGTGTTGGGCGGCAAGCTGGTCGGAAAGCTCGGTAGCGGCAAACTGCCTGAGCTTGAGCTCGGGCTTAACCTGCTTTTTCTGCTTACGACGACGCGGCTTGGACATCCGTCTTTCCTTCCCATTCCATTAAAAGTAGTCAATTTGGGACGGGGCTATTTTAGCTGCCCGTCCGTTTCGGCAGGCGTTGCAGTTAAATTTGGGACGGGGTAGCTAAAATAGCCCCGTCCCAAATTGACTACTCTGCCTTGGCGTTTGTCTAGTACTGGCTCTCGTGCTTGCTGAAGAAGTCGAAGCGCGGGGGCAGCGGCTTTACGCGGTGCTCGCCGGGCTTCTCGCCCAGGCTCTCCACAAACTCATCCGTGGAGGCAAAGATGTTGTCCCAGCTAAAGAAGGCGACCGGATCGATGTCGAAGTACTCGCAGATGAGCTCGCAGCCGGCCGGGACGATGCCGTGCATGAGCACGGTCGCCACGCGCAGCTCGGTAAAGGCGTCGACCAGTGCCTGCGTCATTGCGGCGTTTGCCTCGCTACCCTCGAGCTTGTTGGCAGCCTTGGAGGCGTCGCTCCAGCGCTTGTTGGCGGCACGCAGGTAGTCGTCGCACACGGCGAGCGCGCGGTGCGTCTCGAACTTGTACATGGCCTGCTCAAAGGCGAGAGCTGCCTGCTGGGCGGCTTCGATCACGGTGGCGGAGGCGGCGCCGGCGGGGATGCAGCCGTTGCGGTAGGGGCTCTCGTCGCCCTCCTTGACGGCGACGCCGTAAAAGCAGCTGCGGGCCAGGCGGTTGAACACGCCGGTCAAAAGCGCGCTCTCCTTAAGGGCCGGGTCGATAACGCGCTTGTCGTCGCAGGCGCGTACCTCGTTGCCGTCCTTGTCCTTGCCGGTCACGCGCGTGTCGTATGCCTTGGGGCTAAAGCTCACCGGCTTCTCGGACAGGCCGAGCGACAGCCAATGCGCGCGCATCTGCTCGCAGGTGTAGTGGTTGAGCAGGTCGTCTGCCGGCGGGGGAGGCGTCTGCGAGGACGAGCTTGCCTTTTTGCCCATGTAGAGCAGGTGGTAGCAGGCGCTGACGGTGCTCTGCGTGAGGTTCCAACCCAGGGCCTCCCACATGGCGGTCTGCGCGATGCAGTAGAAGTAGATGTTGTCCTGACCGATAAACTGGTAGATCTGTGCGTCGTCAGAGCACCACCAGTCGCGCCAGTCGAGCGAGCTGTGCTGGTAGGTGGGCGCGGGGACCTGCGTGGAATCGGCGGCGGGCTCGCCCATGAGGGCGGCATCCTGGGCGGCGACGCCTTCGGTCACGCCGGCGGCGCGGGCGTCGCGGGCGAGCACGGTGCGGGTGTAGCTGATGGGCGCCCACAGGCTCTCGGGCCAGCACCAGCAGGTGACATCGGTCACGCCATCGACCTCGGGCACCGGAACGCCCCAGTCGATGTTGCCGGTGATGCGGAAGGGCACGAGCGCCTTGCCGCTACGGAAGCGCACGCCGCCGTTGGCGAGCACCGCGTGGGCGTCGTCGCGCTCCTTCCAGCTGGGGAAGGTGACGGTAAAACTGCTCTTGTTGCCCTCGGGCTCCAGCACGGTGTGCTCGGGGAGCTGGTCCTCGACGGCATCGAAGGCCTCGCGGAACTTGTTCTGGATGTAGAGTTGTGCCGGCAGCAGCCACTCCTCCATGGTCTTGGAGACCACGGAGCGAACCTGCGGGTTCTGGGCGAGCTTGGCGGTGTAGGTCTTCATAAAGTCGAGGTAGGCCGGCAGGTCGAAGTAGAGGTTGTCGACCGGGCGCAGCTCGGGCACCTCGCCGGTGAGCTGGCTCTTGGGCGCGATGAGCTCCTCGGGCTCAAACTGGTGGCCCAGGTCGCACTCGTCGGCATAAGCCTTCTCGGACTTGCAACCTTGGATGGGGCAGCGGCCGATGACCTGGCGACCGTTGAGGAACGTGCCGGCCTTGGCGTCGTAGAACTGAAGGGTAGAGCGCTTGGAGATGGTGCCCTGCTCGTGCAGGCGCTCGATAATCTCGGCGGTCACCTTGTTGTGAATCTGGGCCGCCGGCTCAAGGCCCGAGCCGCCGTAGATGTCGCAGCTGATGTTGTAGTTGTTGAGGGTCGCGGCCTGACGAGAGTGATTGGACTCGACATACTCGCTAATGGACTTATCGTAGCCCTCGTTCTCCTTGAGCTTGCGGTAGCTCTCCATGATGGGCGAGCCGTAGCAGTCGGTGCCCGAGGTGAAGATGACGTTCTCGCGGCCCAGGCGGTCGCGCAGGAAGCGGGCGAAGAAGTCGGCCGGGACAAAGACGCCGCCAACGTGGCCAAAGTGAAGGCCCTTGTTGCCATAGGGCTCGCCGGCGGTTACGATGGCGCGGCGAGGCCAGCTGGGACGGTCGTTCATGGAGTATTTGGATGCCATGGGACTCCTTCGCATATGGTGAGAGCGTGGCCGGGCGCGGGGCTCGGCGACGCGGTGGTCAATTCGTGCATATCGTTCGACATTATCGCACATGCGGACGGGTACGTGGCAGGGGCGCTATCCTAAGATGCTATGAATGAGATTTCCAACATACATGCGTTTGAAGACGAGGATTTCCTGCACGCTTGCTTTGTGTGGGGGATGGCCGTGCTTGGCGCATTTGCCGTGTGCCTGGTGCCGGTGTTTATGCTGCTGGGTGGGCCCGCGGACTTGGACGCGGCTGACGCGGGTGGCTGGATGGCTGTCTTGGGCTGGATAGTCGGCTTGGCAGCGGTTTCGGCGGCGTCATTTGCCGTGCACGAGTTGGTGCACGGCGTGTTCTTTAAGCTGCTGGCTCCTGCGGGCGCGCAGGTTACCTTTGGGGCGAACCTCGAGACGTGCATGATTTACGCCTGCGCCGAGGGCGTGGTGTATTCGCGCCGGCGGTACGTGGCAGTTTGTCTGGCGCCGACGGTTGTTGTGACGACGGCGTTTGCCTTGGGGTTTGCGTTTTTGGGCTATCCGCTGCTGTGCTACCTGTCAGCCGGCTTGCATTTGTCGGGCTGTGTGGGCGACTGGTATTACGTGCGGACCATTTTGCGCGACCGCCGCATTGTCGCCTGCGAGGACACGTCCTTTGGCGTGCGCTTTTTTGGTCAGTAGTCTTTTTGGGACGGGGCTATTTTTAGTCTTTTTGGGACGGGGCTATTTTGACTACTTTTTGGAGATGGGTATTTTGACTGCTTTATGTCAAAAGTAGTCAAAATAGCCCCGTCCCAAAAAGACTACCCTGGGTAAAGATTGGGAGGAGATGTCCATGAAGCCGCTGCTGCTGCATGCGTGCTGTGCGCCGTGCTCGCTTGAGCCGGTTCGTCTGCTGCGTGAGGAGGGGTTTGAGCCCACGATTTGCTGGACCAACCCCAATATTCAGCCGCGCGATGAATGGCAGCGGCGTTTGGACGAGCTGCGCCGGTGGTGTGCCGATGGCGACATCGAGCTCATCGAGGCGGGGGAGGACCGCGAGCGCTGGGAGGCCGGCGTGGCCCCGCTGGGCGCCGATCGACCCCGTCGCTGTCGTGCGTGCTATGCCCTGCGCCTGGCCGAGGCATGCCGTGTGGCCCAGGAGCGCGGGTTTGAGTTTGTGGGTACGACGCTCGCCGTCTCGCCGTATCAGTTGTTCGACACCTGCAATGATGTGTTGGAGCGCTTGGCGGCGGCACATGGTCTCACCCCGGTGATTCGCGATTTTCGCCCGTATTATCCCGAGGCGACACGCCGTTCGCGCGAGCTGGGCATGTATCGGCAGAACTACTGTGGTTGCCGCTTCTCGGCCGTCGAGGCGGCCATGGACCGCGCCCGCATCCGCGACGAGCGCAAAGCCGCCAAAAAGTAGTTCTTTTGGGCTGGCAGCCTGCTAGGATGTAGAGCGGATTTTAGCTATATAAGGAGTATTCGACGTGTCTATGCGTACCGATGATTTTGACTACAACCTTCCTGAGGAACTGATTGCCCAGGCTCCTGCTGAGCCGCGCGACTCCTGCCGCCTACTGGTGGTGGATCGCAAGGGCTCCCAGGCGGGAACGCCACTGGAGCATGGCGGCACCGTCGAGCACCGCATCTTTCGCGACATCATCGACTATATCGAGCCGGGTGACGTGCTCGTCATCAACCAGACGCGCGTGATGCCGGCCCGCCTTATCGGTCGCAAGGCCGGCTCGGGCGGCGCGGTCGAAACGCTGCTGCTCAAGCGCCGCGAGGACGTGGATCCGCTGGGTCACGTTTGGGAGTGCTTGGTCAAGCCGGGCAAGCGCTTAAAGCCCGGCGCTCAGATTGAGTATCGCGCCGGTGGCGCCCATGCGCCCGAGGGCGCGCCCGTGGTGCTGACGGCCGAGGTCGTCGACTTTGTCACCGATAGCCGCGGCGGCCGCCTGGTGCGTTTTGAGCCAGCCGGTTGCAATGCCGCCGGCGAGCCACGCACGCTCGATGAGGCTATCCATGCTGCCGGCCACGTGCCGCTGCCGCCCTACATTACCGATTACGAGGGCGATCCCGAGAAGTACCAGACCGTTTACGCCATGAAGGAGGAGCACTCAGCTGCCGCTCCCACGGCGGGCCTGCACTTTACTCCCGAGCTCATGGCCGCTATCGAGGCCAAGGGTGCGAAGTTTGCCGCTGTCGAGCTCGAGGTGGGCATCGATACCTTCCGTCTGGTGGAGGAGGACGACCCCACGCAGCACGTGATGCACACCGAGCGCTATCACGTGTCGCAGGAGGTTGTCGACGCCGTGCATAAGGCTAAGGCCGAGGGGCATCGCGTGATTGCTGTCGGTACCACCGCAGTCCGCTCGCTCGAGAGTGCGTTTGACGCGGACGCGCCGGTGTCCGATCCGGCTGTGACGGCGCGCTATTTTGAGGGCCGTAAGGACGGGGCCGACACGCTCGGCCGTGGTGACATCGTGGCGCGCGAGAACGCGACGACGCAGCTCTACCTCATGCCCGGCTCGACCTATCACGTGGTCGACGCGCTGATCACTAACTTCCATGTTCCGCGCTCCACACTCATGATGCTCGTGAGCGCACTTGCCACCCGCGATCAGATCATGGATGCCTATGCCGCCGCTATCGAGCAGCGCTACCGCTTCTTCAGCTTTGGCGACGCCATGCTCATTTTGTAGGTTCCGCCGTTCTGCCGAACGGCGGACCGGCCGACGCTGCGCGGGCCGCATTTGGACAATCTGACGTTCAACTTCAAGGGCGCGACCAGAAGGTCAGCGCCCTTTCGTTTCACGTCACCTTGCCTCAAATGCG
The DNA here is from genome assembly GCF_052121915.1 of Collinsella sp. LCP19S3_B11. Taxonomy (NCBI): domain Bacteria; kingdom Bacillati; phylum Actinomycetota; class Coriobacteriia; order Coriobacteriales; family Coriobacteriaceae; genus Collinsella; species Collinsella sp. LCP19S3_B11. Next base: position 46,207 of record NZ_JBQKDI010000015.1, on the reverse strand, counting down.
ACCCGCTCGCTGTCGCTGGCAAAACATCGGCATTTCTTTGGTTGTCAAGAGATTGCCGTTCTGGCGGGTTTTCGCTGACTTCGCCAAAACATTGGCGTTGCCGTGGTTCAACCTGCCAAAAAGGGACAGGTTTATTTTGGCAGGTTTTATCTGGGCAAACGTTGTTGGTGCAATGGGGACTGCTTTATATGCACCAAGTTGGTGCAAAGTAGCCTGGCCCCTTTGCACCAATCAAAAAGTTGCGGTGAGTGTTTTTTGGCAGCTGGTTTACTTGCTCGCGAACAGCCAGATTAGGACGATCACGAGGATTACGGTGAGAATGCAGACGATTGCGCCGGTGAATTTAACGCGTGAGTCACGGGTGCGCTCGCGCACGTCGTTCTCGGCGGCTTCGAGCTGAGCCACTTCGCGCTCGGTTTCGGCACGCTCGTCCTTATCGCGAGCCAAGGAGCCCGCGAGCGATTCGGTGATCTCGGGATGGTTGTGCACCTCGGTCGCCTGCTCGATGATCGACTGCGCATGCGCGACGTCCGCCTGGGCATTGGCGATAGCCTGCTCTTGCTCTTGACGCGCTTTGTCCTCGGTGACGATCTTCTCGCGTAATTCGCGCTGGCGCGTTGCAGCGGCCGCCTTTGCGGTCTGCAGCTCGTCGCGCGCGGCATCGGCCTCGGCCGTCACGGCCTGATGGGCGCGTTTGGCGTCGGCGATGGGGGCTTGCGCCTGCTCGACGGCGTGCTCGGCGGCTGCGAGCGAGTGCTCAAGATCGGCGGTGATGCGCGGGACATCTTCCTCGGCTTTACGCAGGGCATCAGCCGTGTCGGAGATCTGCATCGAAAGCTCGCTGGTGCGCACCGTATAGTTGGCGGGATTTGCCGAGGGATTGCGTTGCAGCTCGGCATACTCGCGGCGCAACGTTTCGAGTTGAGCACGCGTGGCGTCGACGGTTTGCTGTGCTGCGGCAACGCCGGCGTCGCGCTCGGCCTTCACCTTGTCGCGGATGCGCTTGGAATCCTCGAGACGTCGTACGAGGCGGTTACCGGTCTCGCGCGAGCTGGCTTCGCGCGCTTCGACGGCATCGAGTGCGGCTTTGAGACGCCGCTCGGTGGCGTCGTCCTCTTCTTTTATTTGTTCGAGCTGCGCTTTGAGCTCTGTTGTCTTGGCGGCATGGGTATCGCGGTCAATCTCGGCGGCCGCAATGGTCTTTTGTGCCGTGGCGATTGCCTGGCGCTGGTCGGCGACAATCTGGTCGTAACGCCCTGCGATATCCTGGCGCGTCTCGAGCTCCTCTCCTTGATCGGCGATGCGCTGATCAAGTTCGGCCAGGTGGGCACGAGCGTCCGCGAGCGCCTTCTTTGCGGCGTTCATCTCGCGCATGGCAGAGGCGCCCTGGGCGATAAAAGTGCCTACGGCGTTTGCTGTATTTGAGACGGCAGTTCCCAGATCGCAGCTGGCTGCAGGGGCGTGTGGAGCGGTCGGGTGACCGGCGTCGGCCGTACCCGCATCGGGCGCCTGCGACGTGGCGATATTGCCGGTGCCACCCTCGATCACGGAAAAGCCGGCAGTGTGCGGGTCAACTGCATCTGCGCCAATTGTAGGGTGCTCGAGCTGTAAGAACGAAGGTACGGTGCTGCCTTGGTCGGCAACGGGGGTCTCGCCAGGCACGAAGGTCGATGCGGCCTCGGCGGCCTTCTCTTCTTCGGCGTCCACATCGGCGTCGGCCACGGCGTCTTTCATCGCTTTGACGGCATCCATCATGGAGTCCATGACGGCATCGAGCTCTTCTTCCGAAGATACCTCGATGGGTCCTGCCGCCTGTGACGCGGGATCCGTGTCGGGCTCGGCGTCGTTCGACTCCGGTTGCTCGCCTTCGTCATGCTCGACAGTATCGCCTGTGTATGTTGCCTTATCCGCACCGGCGTGCGCATCTTCGGCGGATGCATCGACGGAAGTGGCGACGCAGGTAGGAGTGCTGCAGTCGTCGACGGCGTCTGCGGAATGATCAATATGCTGCTGAGTCTGGGGGTCCAGCTCGTCTGTCATAGGCATGTGCTCCTCATCGTTGATTGTCACCCTATGATAAAGTCTCGCGCCGGCATCCCGCGCGCCGCAGCAAAGTTTCAAAACGTGTTCGATGGCTCGCTTGGATAGCAAAAATTCGGCCGCTCTATTCAGTTTGCGCTTGACATTCCCTTCTCCGAAAGACGTTATGCCGTTCACCTGCCGCGGTCTTTATAATGGTTTGCGTATGAACCGCAACCAAGGAGTTCCAGTTTATGGACCAGAGCCTATTTAAATTCGACCTGATCGCCGAGGATCCGACGACGCATGCGCGTGCCGGCGTGCTGCACACTCCGCACGGCGACATCGAGACGCCGATCTTTATGCCCGTGGGCACCAAGGCAAACGTCAAGGGCATTCCTGCCGAGACTGTCAAGCAGCTCGGCGCCCAGATCGTGCTCGCCAATACCTATCACCTGTCCATGCGCCCCGGCGAGGACACCATCGCCGAGTTGGGTGGCCTGCACAAGTTTATGAACTGGCATGGCCCCATCCTCACTGATTCCGGCGGTTTCCAGGTGTTCAGCCACAACGACGCCGTCAAGCTCACCGACGAGGGCGTGCGCTTTATCGTCAACGACTACGACGGCCGCCACGTGTTCTGGACGCCCGAGGACAACATGGAAATCGCCATGAAGCTCGGCTCCGACATCTGCATGCAGCTCGATCAGTGCCCGGGCTATCCCGCCACGCGCGCCTACGTTGAGCGCGCCGTTGAGCTGTCGAGCATGTGGGCCGAGCGCTGCTATAAAGCTCATACCCGCGACGACCAGGCGCTCTTTGGCATCGTTCAGGGTGGCATGCATCTGGACCTGCGCCTGCGTTCGCTGCGCCATCTGGAGGAGTGCGGTGACTTCCCCGGTTACGGCATTGGCGGCTACTCGGTGGGCGAGGACCACGAGACCATGTTTGAGACGCTGGCACCGCTCGCGAGCGAGTACATGCCCAAACATAAGCCGCGCTACCTGATGGGCGTCGGCAACCCGACGACGCTCGTGCGTGGTGTAGGCGTGGGCATCGACATGTTCGACTGCGTGCTGCCGACGCGCACCGGCCGCATGGGGACGGCGTTCTCGAGCGAGGGTCGCCTTAACTTCCGCAATGCCCGCTTTGCGCACGACGACGGCCCCATCGATCCCACCTGCACCTGCCCGGTGTGCACGGGCGGCTACAGCCGTGCGCTCATTCGCCACATGGTCACGCAGAAGGAGATGCTCGGCGGCATTTTGCTTTCGATGCACAACATCTACTACCTGCTCAACCTTATGCAGCGTGCCCGCCAGGCCATTATCGAGGGCCGTTACGGTGCGTTCGTGAGCGACTGGATGAACAGCCCCGCGGCAGTGGATTACTAAGAGCTGCGGGTTCGCTTACGGGGGCGCTCGCGCGGTGTCGAGGCTACGTGCCAATCGACCGTGCGTACCCGGCGCCGGGCATCGCATGCGTCGGCATCGCTTGCACGACCTCTGACCGATGCCTTGCAAGCGCTTGATGCATCGTGGGTACCATACCGAATGGTTGATGTTCGGGCGGGTGTTTGACGCATGGCGTCGACCCCGCCCGTTTCTATTTTCGATAGGAGTATCCCATGATTAAGAATGAGAACGTCGAGGGCGAGCCGGCCTACGACGAGACGTACCGACGCGGCCCCGTGGTTATGCGCGGCCCTATGATTCCTAAGGACAACACCTACGCCAACCTGCTGGCGCCCGAGGACTCGACTGACTGGTTGCACGCCGACCCGTGGCGTGTGCTGCGCATTCAGGCCGAGTTTGTCGATGGCTTCGGCGCGCTTGCCGAGCTCGGGCCCGCGGTGACCATCTTCGGCAGTGCCCGTACGCCCAAGACCGATCCGCTTTACAAGGCGGCGCGCACGGTCGGCCGCAAGATCGCGCAGCGCGGCGTGGCGGTTATCACCGGCGGTGGTCCTGGCATTATGGAGGCGGCCAACAGGGGAGCGGCGAGCGCCAACGGCAAGTCGGTCGGCTTGGGTATTGAGCTTCCGCACGAGCATGGGCTCAACAAATACGTGAACCTCGGCATGGACTTCCGTTACTTCTTTGTGCGCAAGACCATGTTTGTCAAATACAGCTCGGGCGCCATCGTGTTTCCCGGTGGTTTTGGTACGCTCGACGAGATGTTTGAGGTGCTCACGCTGGTGCAGACGCACAAGGTCAAGCGCATGCCGCTTGTTTTGGTGGGCAGCGAATACTGGCAGGGCCTGTTCGACTGGCTCAACGGCCCGGTGATGGATGCCGGCATGATCAGCCCACTCGATCCAGACCTCGTCCACATCACCGATGACCTCAACGAGGCCGTCGATATTGTCCTGAGCGGGCTGATGTAGGGTAGGTAAAATGGGACGGGGCTAAAAAGACTGGTCTGAAACGTTTGATATCAGTCTTTTTGGCCCCGTCCCAAATGAACTGCTTCCAAGTTGCGGTGGAATAGGGATTGATTTGCGGTTGATAAGCCAAAAACAGTCCCTATTCCACCGCAAGTGGTAAAGGTGCCCCTAGTGGATGGGCTGGTAGCGGGGACAGTAGCTGATGGCGATGGCGTCGACGCCTACGTGGGTGGCGATGGTGCAGCCGATGGGGCCGGTGCCGGCGTCTACGTAGTTCTGGCCTGCGAGCGCTTGGTTGACGAGCTCCTGCTCCTCGGCGGCGCCGGTCGTGAGCACACGTACGCTGGAGCCCGGGTGCTCGGCCAAAAATGCGAGGCAATCTGCCATGGTGTTGGTGACGATGCACTTGGCGCCACGACCCTTTTTGATCGCCTTGATCTCGCCCGATTTCCACTCCGGCGAAACGGCCAGGCGAATATTGAGCATCTGCGTGAGCTGGCCGGCGAGCTTGGGCGCGCGGCCGTTCTTAACGAGGTTCTCGAGCGTGCGGGGAATCAGCAGCAGATGGGCGTCGGGCAGCGTCGCGCGGATCTGCGCTTCGGTCTCGTCCAGGCTGCGGCCATCCTCACGCATGGCCAGCGCGTACTCCACCAGCAGGCCCTCGGCACCCGAGCCGGTGCGCGAATCGATGCAGCGCACGTCGAGCTCGTGCGCTTCGGCCGTCAGGCTGGCGTTGGCATAGCAGGCGGACCACTCACTGCACAGTGAGATAAAGATGGCGCTATCGTGGCCGTCGGCGCGCACGCGGTCAAAGAGTGCCTTGAACTCGCCGGCGCTTGGCTGCGAGGTGTGCGGCAGCTGCTCGGATCCGGCCATGCGGGCGACGTATTCCTCGGCGGTAATCTGCACCTGGTCGAGCAGGTCTTCGCCTTCGATAATCACATGAAGTGGAATCACGTAAATGCCGAGCTCTTGGGCGCGGGCGGGGGAGATGTCCGACGTGGAGTCGGTTATGATGGCAAAAGACATAATTGCACCTTTCGTTGGGGCGCTTGCGCGCCGCCTTCTGAGAGCAAAGTGCGACAAGTATAGTAGAGTCGCTCCACATTGCTAGGTTCAATTGTTGAATAGTCAACAGTTTGAAGTGTCGGTGTGGAAATCGTCAACTGGGGAAGAGGGATGTCGATGGAGGCACTGGAGATATGCAAGCGGCCGGTCGTGCTGTTTGATTTTGACGGCACGGTGGCCGATACGGGCCGGGCGGTGATGACCTCGACGCGTAAAACGCTGGCTGCGCGCGGGTTTTCTGAGGCGCAGATGGGTGACCTGCGCCGCATGATCGGGCCTCCGTTGTGGAAGAGCTTCCACGACTTTTACGGCTTCTCGCGCGAGGAGTCGCTTGTGGTGGCCGACGAGTACCGTGCCTTTTTTGATGAGCTGGGACCGGAAGAGTACCCCGTATTCGATGGAATTCCCGAACTGCTCGATGGCCTGGCCGCCCAGGGGCATCACTTGGCCGTGGCGACGTCGCGCATGGAGGCAAAGTGCATCGACATGGTGGGCGAGCTGGGGCTTTCGCAGTTTGAGGCGGTGGTCGGTATGAATCCGCCGCAGGGGCGCGAGACCAAGGCCGATTCGGTTCGCGATGCCCTGGCGGCGCTCGGCGCGACGGCGGACGATGCCGTGATGATCGGCGATCGCTTTAACGATGTGGAGGGCGCGCACGCAAGGGGCGTGCCGTGCATTGGCATCTATTCGGGCGCGGCGGTGCCGGGCGAGCACGAGGCGGCGGGTGCCGATGCAGTGGTGCACTCGGTGGCCGAGCTTGCTAAACTTTTCGCCATCTAATGACGTTATGCGAGAGGCGGGTGTGGCCGTCGCTCATTGGTAAGGAGGTCGTCCATGAATCAGGTGGAGCAGAGCGTTACCGAGTATGTCGACGAGATCTGGGAAGATGTCGTTGCCGATATCGAGCAGCTGGTGAGCTATCCGTCCGTGGCCGTTGCTGCCCATGCGGAGCCCGGTGCGCCGTTTGGCCGCCCGGTCCGTGATGCGCTCGATTGTGCGCTCGGCATTGCGCAAAAGCTCGGCTACCAGACGAGCGACGACGAGGGCTATGTGGGCATCGCCGACATTCCCGGCCGCGGCGATAAGCAGCTTGCGACCATCTGCCATGTGGATGTGGTGCCCGCCGGTCCCGGTTGGAACACCGACCCGTTTGCGATGGAGCGCCGCGAGGGCTGGCTGCTCGGTCGTGGCGTGATCGACGACAAGGGCCCGGCCGTGTTGTCGCTCTACGCCGGTGCCTACCTGATCAAGCACGGCATTGTGCCGCGCTATACCTTCCGCGCGCTGCTGGGCTGCGATGAGGAAGTGGGCATGTCCGACGTTCACCATTATCTGGAGAACCACGCAGACCCCGACTTTTTGTTTACGCCCGATGCCGAGTTCCCGGTCTGCAATGCCGAGAAGGGCCAGTTTGGGGCGACGTTTGTGAGCTCCAAGATCGACGGCGGGCGCATCGTATCGTGGAGCGGTGCCGAGGCGAGCAACGCCATTCCGTCGCAGTCTATCTGCGAGCTCGCGATTGCCGCCGATGCGCTGCCGGCGCCCGTTGAGAACGCCGACCGCCTGGAGATCGCGGCGCTCGATAACGGGCATGCGCAGATTTTCGCCCACGGTATTGGCGGCCACGCTTCGATGCCCGAGGGAACGATCAATGCCGTCGGCCTCATCGTGGCGTATCTGCGCGAGGCCGAGGACGCGTTTGGTGCACGCGACGAGCGCCTGCTGACGCCCGCCGAGCACGAGTTTGTCAAGTTTCTGACCTTTGTACATGCGGATGCCTATGGCCACGGCCTAGGTATCGACGCGACGAGCCCGGCGTTTGGCCCGCTCACGTGCAACCCCGGTGTTATCCGTGTGATGGATGGCCATATTGAGCAGGTCATCGACGTACGTTTCCCCGACAGCACGAGCGCCGATACCATCTGCGAGCAGCTCGAGCCGCTCGTGGACCGCTTTGGCGTGACGTGCCGCGTGGGTCGTGCAAAGGTGCCGTTCTCGGTGTCCGCCGACGATCCGGCCGTGAAGGCGCTTATTGATACCTATAACGAGTTTACGGGCAAGCATGCCGAGCCCTTTGCCATGGGCGGCGGCACGTACGCGCGCAACTTTGCCCGCGCCGTGTCGTTTGGACCCGAGGAAACCGGCCTGGAGCTGCCCGCATGGGGCGGCCAGATGCACGGCCCCAACGAGTGCGCCAACGAGGAACAGCTCAAGCAGGCGCTCAAGATCTACATCGTGGCGATCCTCCGTTTGAATGAATTAGAGCTTTAAGGTTTCGCGGTTTCCTAATCTAAGTTGCGATGGAATAGTTCCTAGAATGGGCCATTTGATGGCCAAGCAGGGACTATTTCACCGCAACTTTGTTTTTATTGGTGTAAAAGGCGGGCCATGCTTGGGGGCGGGTTTGTTATTCGTTTGTAAAGCCGAGTCGCGCTTGAGGTAATGGTCTATCAAATGCCCGTAAGAATCCGCAGTTGGCGCGGGCACCGCCCGATCGAGGCCGTATCTTTCCAAACAGCAAAGCGGGCAGGGTGCCCGCGAGTCGCATGTATGAAAGGAAGATTATGCTCGATCAGGCTTATTCTCGTCGTCAGTTCCTCGGCCTCGCTGGTGGTCTTGCCAGCTTCGTGGGCCTCGGCCTCGTTGGTTGCGGCGGCGCAGGCGCTTCCAACGCCGCCGACAAGGGCAGCGCCGCTGCCGAGTCCGTCTCCGGCGAGGTGACCTACGACGGCGCCTCCTCGTTCCAGGCTCTCGTCGAGGCCGCTGCCGAGAAGTTCATGGACGCCAACCCGGACGTCTCCGTCTCTGGCTCGGGCAACGGTTCGGGCAAGGGCCTGACCGCCGTTGCCGCCGGTACCGTTACCATCGGTAACTCCGACGTCTTCGCCGAGACCAAGCTCGAGGCCGACCAGGTCAAGAACCTCGTCGACCACGAGGTCGCCGTCGTGGGCATGGGTCCCGTCGTCTCCAAGAACGTGAAGGTCGACGACTTGTCCCTCGAGCAGCTCAAGGGCATCTTCTCCGGCCAGATCACCAACTGGAAGGAGGTCGGCGGCGACGACGCCACCATCGTCGTTCTCAACCGCAAGGCCGGCTCCGGCACCCGCGCCACCTTCGAGGCCGCCGTCTTTGGTGACGAGGCCGTCGACTTTAAGGGCGACGCCGAGCTCGACAAGTCCGGCGACGTCCAGACTCAGATGGCCAGCACCGACAACGCCATCTCCTACCTCGACTTCTCGCACTTCGACGACTCCAAGTTCAACGCCATCAAGGTCGAGGGCGTGGAGCCCAAGAGCGCAAACGTCACTGACGACTCCTTTAAGATCTGGGCGACCGAGCACATGTACTGCGCAAAGGACGCCGACGATGCCACCAAGGCCTTCCTGGAGTTCATGCTTTCCGACGACGTCCAGGGCAAACTTGTCGAGGAACAGGGCTTTATCCCTGTCTCTGCCATGAAGGTCGTCAAGGACGCCAGCGGCAAGGTCTCCGCTAAATAAGTAATCGCCCCGGAAAGGTTTGCAATGGCAAAACAGCTGCCAAAGCGCGACCTTGAGAACGTGGGCCTGGGCGTCACGGGCGCGTGCGTAGCGCTCGTGACGCTTGTCGTTGCCGCGCTCATCTTTATGGTCGCCCAAAAGGGCCTCTCGGCTTTTCTCAAGGACGGCGTTTCGGTCGTCGAGTTCTTTACCGGCACCAAGTGGGACCTGGCCAACACGGCCAAAAACGGCCTGCCCTATACCGGCGCCCTGCCCCTGATCGTCACCTCGTTTGCGGTCATGGTGCTCTCCACGCTTATCGCGCTGCCCATCGCCATCGGCTCTGCTATCTTTGCGGTCGAGATTAGCCCTAAGTTTGGCTCCAAGGTGTTTCAGCCGCTTATTGAGCTTTTGACCGGCATTCCCTCGGTCGTCTTTGGCCTGGTCGGCTTTCACGTGGTCGTCGGTCTTATGAAGAGCGTTTTCCACGTGAGCACGGGCCTGGGCATCTTGCCCGGCGCCATTGTGCTGGCCGTCATGATCTTGCCGACGATGACCACCCTTTCGGTCGATGGCCTGCGTGCCGTGCCCGATAGCTACCGTCAGGGTTCGCTCGCGCTGGGCTACACCCGCTGGCAGACCATCTGGCACGTGGTGCTCAAATCCGCCATGCCGTCGCTCATGACCGCGGTCATCCTCGGCATGACCCGTGCCTTTGGCGAGACGCTCGCCGTGCGCATGGTTATCGGCGGCATCGAGGCCATGCCGACGTCGCTGCTGTCGCCGGCGTCCACCATCACCACCACGCTCACCACGTCCATGGCGGTCTATGCCGAGGGCTCGGCCCAAGACGATGTCCTGTGGGCGCTCGGTCTGCTGCTGATGGGCATGAGCCTCATCTTTATCCTGATCATCCACCTTATCGGCCGCAAGGGGGCGAAGGCTCGTGGCTAGCACGCGCATTCATATCGACGAGGCGAGACTCAGGCGCGTCCAAAAACAGGACCGCATCGCCACGGGCGTGCTGACGGCAATCGTCGCCATCGTCATGCTCATCGTCGTCTCCATGGTGGCCTATATTCTGTTCGAGGGCATCTCGACGCTGTTCCAGCCGGGATTTCTCACGCAGCCCGCGCGCGCCAACGGAACCCAGGGCGGCGTGCTCTACCAGCTGTTCGACTCGTTCTATCTGCTGCTGATCACCCTAGGTATCTCGGTGCCCATCAGCTTGGGCGGCGCGGTCTTCCTGGTTGAGTACGCACCGGACGGACCCATCCGCGACATCGCCTCCACCGCCATCGAGACGCTGTCCTCGCTGCCTTCCATCGTCGTCGGCATGTTCGGCTTTCTGGTGTTCTCGGTGCAGCTGGGTTGGAAGTACTCCATCATCTCCGGCGCCGTCGCGCTCACCATGTTCAACATTCCCATCCTGGTGCGCGTGATCCAGCAGGCGCTCGAGGACGTGCCGCAGGCCCAGCGCGATGCGTGCCTGGCCATGGGCCTCACCCGTTGGGAAGCCACGCTGCACATCCTGATCCCCGAGGCCATGCCCGCCATCGTGACCGGTATCGTGCTTTCGGCCGGCCGCGTGTTTGGCGAGGCCGCGGCGCTGCTCTTTACCTCGGGCATGAGCTCGCCGGTGCGTCTGAACTTCTTGAGCTTTAACCTGTCGAGTCCCACTTGCGCCTGGAACGTGTTCCGCCCCGGCGAGTCGCTCGCCGTGCACATCTATAAGATCTACGGCGAGGGCAGCCCCGAGGCACAGCAGATTGTTTGGGGCACTGCGGCACTGCTGATGATCTGCGTGCTGCTGTTTAACGTAGTCGCCCGTATCGTGGGCAAGCAACTGGCAAGGAGGATGACGGCCGAATGAGCGAGATAAATGCAACGCCCGCAACCGAGGCGGCCGCGTCCGAGACCCAGGACTTTTTGTCGAGCGTGGGGGAGAGCGAGAAGCGCGTGCGCGTAAGCGGCAAAGCCGTGAGCGACGAGGTCGTGCTTTCCACCAAGGACGTCAACGTTTACTATGGCGACCACCATGCGCTGCACGATACGTCGCTCGACTTTCACAAGGGCGAGATCACGGCGCTCATCGGGCCTTCGGGCTGCGGTAAGTCGACCTTTTTGCGCAGCCTCAACCTTATGAATCGCGAGATTCGCGGTTGCCGCGTGGAGGGCGAGATCAACTACCGCGGGCGCAACGTGAACACCAAGACCGAGAACACCTACGAGCTGCGTCGCTCCATTGGCATGGTGTTTCAGCAGCCCAACCCTTTCCGCAAGTCCATTCGCGACAACATCACGTTTGCGCCCAAACGACACGGCATTACTGACCGCGACGAGCTCGATCGCATGGTCGAGGAAAGCCTGCGCGGCGCGGCGCTGTGGGACGAGGTCAAGGACAAGCTCGACAAGAGCGCCTACGCGCTTTCGGGCGGCCAGCAGCAACGCCTGTGCATTGCGCGCACGCTGGCGCTCAATCCCGATGTGATTCTGTTTGACGAGCCCTGCTCGGCGCTCGACCCCATCTCGACGCTGGCAATCGAGGACCTGATGTCATCGATTGTTGCCGATCGCGCCATCGTCATCGTGACGCACAACATGGAGCAGGCGTCGCGCGTGTCCAACCGCACGGCGTTTTTCTACATGGGCGATATGGTCGAGTACGACGAGACCGACGAGATTTTCCAACGGCCCAAGGATAAGCGGCTGAATGATTACCTCACCGGCATGTTCTCCTAGTCCGGGACATGCTTGAGGCCCGCGGCGGCCATGGTTGCCGCGGGACTGATTGGAGAGGCGGGTCATCTCCTGCGGGAGATGGCCCGCCTTTTTGTGTCGTGTGCGGCCGTCAACCTACCAAAAAGGGACAGGTTTATTTTGGCAGGTTTAACGTTTTACCACGGAGTGCCCTTGGACTGCTCTGACGTTTGCCCAGATAAAACCTGCCAAAATAAACCTGTCCCTTTTTGGTAGGTTTTGGGGTGGGGCTCGCTGCTATCATGGACAACGTTGAATTTCTACGAAGGAGCAGGGCATATGGCGATTCTTTTGGGATGCGATTCTGTCAGCCTAGAGTTTCCCACCAAGCATATTTTCGATAGCGTGACGCTCGGCGTGGACGAGGGTGACCGCATCGGCATCGTCGGTAAAAACGGCGACGGCAAGTCGACGCTGCTGAGTGTGCTCGCCGGTACGCTGGAGCCCGACGACGGCCGCGTGACGCATCGACGCGACACGACGATTGGTTTGCTCGGCCAAAAGGACAACCTGGTCGATACCGACACCGTGCATCATGCCGTCGTCGGCGACACGCCCGAGTACGAATGGGCGTCGAGCCCGCGTACGCGCCAGATCCTGGCCGGCCTTATTAGCGATGTGCCCTGGGAGGGCACGGTGGGCGAGCTTTCGGGCGGTCAGCGCCGCCGCGTGGACCTCGCGCGCCTGCTGATCGGCGACTACGATGTGCTCATGCTCGACGAGCCCACCAACCATCTGGACATGCGCACCATCAACTGGCTCGCGCGCCACTTAAAGGCCCGCTGGCAGCGCGGCCAGGGCGCCATGCTCGTGGTCACGCACGACCGTTGGTTCTTGGACGAGGTCTGCACCAGCATGTGGGAGGTCCACGATGGCCAGGTCGACCCCTTCGAGGGCGGCTACTCCGCATATATCCTACAGCGCGTAGAGCGCGACCGCATGGCCGCCGTTACCGAGGAGCGCCGTCGCAACATGGCGCGCAAGGAGCTCGCGTGGCTGAGCCGCGGCGCACAGGCGCGCTCCACCAAGCCCAAGTTTCGTGTGGAGGCCGCTCGCGAGCTCATCGCCGACGTGCCGCCCGTGCGCGACGAGCTGGAGCTCAAGCGCCTGGCGGTGAGTCGCCTGGGCAAGCAGGTTATCGACGTGGTCGACGTGGACGCCGGCTATGCCGATACCGACGGCGCGTCCAAGCAAGTGCTCACCGATGTGACCTGGCTCATTGGTGCGGGCGACCGCTATGGTCTTTTGGGCGAGAACGGCGCCGGCAAGTCCACACTGCTCGATGTGATTCAGGGCAAGATCGCGCCCCTGCGCGGCCGCGTGAAGATTGGCCAGACGGTGCGCTTTGGCGTGCTGTCGCAGCAGCTCGAGGAGCTCGAGCCCTACATGGGCGACACGATCCGCGAGGTGCTCAGCAACTACAAGAAGTACTACGTTATCGATGGCAAGGAGACCTCGCCCGAGAAGCTCTGCGAGCGTCTGGGCTTTACGACGCAGCAGCTCTGGAGTCGTATCGGCGATCTTTCGGGCGGACAGCGCCGTCGCCTGTCGCTGCTGCTGACGATCCTGGACGAGCCCAATGTGCTCATCCTGGACGAGCCCGGCAACGACCTGGATACCGACATGCTGGCGATTGTCGAGGACCTGCTCGATGGTTGGCCCGGCACGTTGATTCTGGTAACGCATGACCGCTTTTTGATGGAGCGCGTGACCGACCAGCAGTGGGCGCTGCTCGACGGCCACCTGACGCACATGCCCGGCGGCGTCGACCAGTACCTGCGCCTGTGCAATGCCACCGCCGAGGGCGAGCCCGTGGGTGCACCGAGCGCCAAGACCGGCACGTTCGACACCGGTGCCGCGGCAGCTGCGGCCGAAAAGCCCAAGGCGAGCGGTCAGCCCAATGGCCTTTCCAACGCCGAGCGCCAGAAGCTCCGCCGCGAGGTGAGCTCGCTCGAGCGCAAGATAGAGACGCAGCGCGCTCGCGTGGAGGAGGCCGAGGCCGCGATGGCTCAGGTCGATCCCACCAACTACACGGCGCTGGGCGAGCAGCAGGCAAAGATCGACGAGGCTCACGCCGCTATGGACGAGCTGGAGATGGCGTGGCTCGAGGCGAGCGAGAAGCTCGAGGGCGAGGAGTAGACGAGGATGATCAAAGCCGCGTTTTTCGATATCGACGGCACGCTACTGAGCTTTAAGACGCACCGGATTCCGGCGTCGGCGCAGCAAGTGCTCGACAGCTTTCACGAGCAGGGGATTGCGTGCGTGATCGCCACGGGCCGCCCGACCTACCAGATGCCGGATTGGCTGTTCGATCTTGGTTGGGATGCGTACATTACGCTTTCGGGCCAGCACTGCTTTGATGCCGAGGGCGTCTACCGCAGCTGCCCGATTGATCCGGAGGACGTTGCGGTGATTGTGGACCAGGTGGCCGAGGGGCGCTATGACTCACTGTGCATGCAGGGCGAGAACTCGTTTGTGAACCGCCTGTCCGAGCGCGTGGTGACGGCCGGTAACAACGCGGGAATCGTTTACCACGAGGAGCCGTTTGAGCACGCCTTCGATGCGCCGGTTTACCAGTTTTGCGCCTTTGTGGATCCGGCCGACGAGCATATCGTGACCGATGCCGTGTCGCATTCGCTCACCACGCGCTGGTGCGACCTGTTCTGCGACATTATTCCGGCCAACGGCGGCAAGGACCTGGGCGTGGCGGCGACGCTGGAGCGCCTGGGTATCGACGCGAGCGAGGCGATTGCCTTTGGCGACGGCGAGAACGACCTGTCGATGTTTGCCGCCGTGGGTACGAGCGTGGCCATGGGCAACGCGCAAGACACGGTAAAGGCTGCGGCGAGCTACGTGACGACCGCCGTGGACGACGACGGAATTTACAACGCCGCAAAGCACTTTGGGCTGCTATAGCTGCGGCTCGGCACTTGGGGACGTTCCTTTTCTGCCGGCAGTTGGGGACGCCCCTTGCGCGTGGTGTGCCGCGTCGCACGGCCGGACAGCCACGCATGCTACAGGTTCTTGACACCCATCGCGCGCATGGCGTTCAGGATGGCGATGATCGCCACGCCCACGTCGCCAAAGACGGCGAGCCACATGTTGGCGATGCCAAGCGCCGCGAGCACCAGAATCAGCAACTTAATGCCCAGTGCAAAGATGATGTTCTGCCAAACAATCGTCATGGTCTTGCGAGCCACGCGGATTGCACGGGAAATGTTGGACGGCTTGTCGTCCATCAGCACAACGTCCGCTGCCTCGATTGCGGCGTCGGAGCCCATGGCGCCCATGGCAATGCCCACATCGGCACGGGTGAGCACGGGCGCATCGTTGATACCGTCGCCCACAAAGGCGAGCTTGCCCTTGCCCGATTCGGTCGCCAGCAATGCCTCGACGCGCTCGACCTTGTCACCTGGCAGAAGCTGCGCGTGGAACTCGTCGAGCCCCAACTGTTCGGCAACGGACGTGGCCACTTCCTCGCGGTCTCCCGTGAGCATGACGGTGCGCTTGACGCCGGCGGCGTGCAGCTCGCGAATCGTTTGCTCGGCATCGGCTTTGACGGTGTCGGCAATTACGATGTGACCGGCATAGACGTCATCGACCAGCACATGGAGGATAGTGCCGACGACCTCACAGTCCGGTGTTTCAACGCCGGACGCGGCGAGCATCTTGGCGTTGCCGACGACGACGTGCTTGCCGTCGATGTTCGCCGTCACGCCATGGCCCGCGTCGTTGGCGGAGTCGCATACACGCTTGGGGTCGAGTTCGCCCTGGAAGGCGGCGCGCACCGACTGCGCGATGGGGTGGTCGGAGAACGACTCGGCGAGGGCTGCGACTTCAAGCAGCGATTGCTCGGTATAGCCGCCCTCGGGGTGCACCGCGACGACCGAGAACGTGCCGTTGGTGAGCGTGCCGGTTTTGTCGAAGACGACGGTATCCACATCGGCGAGCGCCTCGAGGTAGTTGGAGCCTTTGATGAGAACTCCCAGCTTGGACGCGCCGCCGATGCCGCCAAAGAAGCTCAGCGGCACGCTAATTACGAGTGCGCACGGGCAGCTGACGACGAGGAAGGTCAGGCCGCGCAGGATCCAATCGGACCAAGCACCGGTCACCAGGCCGCCGCCGAGCGCGAGCACCGCTGCCGCGCCGGTGACGGCGGGCGTGTAGACGCGGGCGAACCGTGTGATGAAGTTTTCGGTGCGCGCCTTCTTTTCGCTGGCATTCTCCACGAGCTCCAGGACGCGCGCGACGGTGGACTCGCCAAAGGGTTTGGTGGTGCGCACGCGGATAAGACCCGTCATGTTGATGCAGCCGCTGATGATATCGTCGCCGGTCTTGGCGGTACGGGGGACTGACTCGCCGGTGAGGGCGGCGGTGTCGAGCTGGGTTACGCCCTCGACGATAACGCCGTCGATGGGCACGCGCTCGCCGGGCTTGATGACAATGACGGTGCCGACGGCGATGTCATCGGGAAAGACCTGCTCGAGCGTGCCGTCAGCCTGCTCAACGTTGGCGTAATCGGGCGCGATGTCCATCATGGCGCTGATCGATTTGCGGCTCTTGCCCACGGCGTAGGCTTGGAACAGCTCGCCGACCTGGTAGAACATCATAACGGCGGCGCCTTCGGCCATGTGCGGGTCGGTATCGGGGAAGAGCACCGTGGCAAACGCGCCGATGGTCGCGACGGCCATGAGAAAGCTCTCGTCGAACGCCTTGCCGCGGCGGATGTTACTGAATGCCTTTTGGAGCACGTCGTAGCCGGCAATCAAAAACGGCACGAGGAACAGCACAAAGCTGGCGTAGATGTTGCCTGGGGTGCCGAATGCGGCGGTGAGGGCGCCGAGCTCATCGAGGGCGTACACCACGACAAAAATACCCAGCGCTACCAGGATGCGGTTGCGTTTATGCTCGAGTGACTCTTTTTTCTTGCGCTTCTTATTTTTCTTCTTGGGGTCGGCGGTGGCCATGACTCAATCCTCCCATTTGAATGTATGAACACTCGCTCATGTAATTTCGCGAGCAAAGGCCGCGGCAAGCGCGGCCTTGCAGGTTGGCGTAAACCTGGGCTAGAGAATGATCTCGCAGTCCGGCTCAGCGTCGGCGGTGAACTCCACGACGCGATCAAGGACCTCGTCGAACTCAGCGTCGTCGGCCTCAAGCGTCAGCTTCTGGGTCATAAAGTTGACCGAAACGGATTTGACGCCCTCGAGCTTGGCGAGTTCGTCCTGAAGCTTACGCGCGCAGTTGGCGCAGTCGATCTCGTCGAGCTTGAACTGCTTTTTCATGATGGGTTCCTTTCCCTGTATTTGCGGCTTGGGTGCAGACCGCGCTGGTACCGTGGTTGGTCGCTATTCGCAGATGTGGCTCATGCCTTGGTTGAGCATGGTGTAGACATGATCGTCGGCGAGCGAGTAGAGGATGTTGCGCCCGTCGCGCCGGAATTTAACCAGGTGCGACTGTTTGAGCGTGCGCAGCTGGTGCGACACCGCGGACTGCGAGGTCGCAGTCGCCTCGGCGATGTCGGCCACGCAGAGTTCGCGGCCCATGAGGGCGTAGAGGATCTTGATACGCGTGGTGTCGCTGAAAACCTTGAACAAGTCGGCAAGGTCGTACAGCAGCTCCTCGTCGGGAAGGTCCTCGGGCGAGCAAGTGGTGGGGATGTCGGGCACGATGGTGGTGTCGATGTCGGTCCTTATTTCATCGGCGTGTTCGCTCATTGCAATATCCTTTCATATGAACATGTGCTCATATAACTTACTTCCGAGTATATGAGCGCATGTTCATATGTCAATATAATTTGCGAAATTTTTTGCTATCGGATGGCTCTAGAGGCGGCTAAGGGCATTGGTTGGTGCTGATAAGGCCGCCGATGCCAACGTGGGTACCCTAGCGACGTGCAAAAAGGGGAGTTTTCAGCATCGACGAGGGGTTATTTATTGCATGATACGGCGTCGTTTGCCGCCACAGGGCTTTACTGGAGTGCAAATGGCAATAGATATTCCCCAGCTGTTGCCTAACTTACATCGAAAACAGCGGCTTCGGTGCAAAATGGGGCAATTCGGCCGCCCTCGGATACTCGGCTCTGCTGAAAACTCCCGTTTTTGCACGTCGCCGGGGTACCCACCCTGTCAGTCCGCCTCTGTTCTGGCCCCGTACACCCTGCCTTCGGGTGTGGAGGTGCTTGTTTGGGCGAACTCCGGGCAATCCAGCTCGATGACTTGCATGTCGTCGATGGCCGGGACATTGTTGATCGTCGGGTCGTCCAGCGAGATGCCCTCGAGCACTGCGCGCTCGAGCTCAAGTGCATTACCCTGCGCTGCGTCTTGACGGAGGAGCTCCTCAATACGCTTCTTTTCCTCGATAAATCTCCTGAGAACAAATTGTCGCAGCTCTTCTTGCTTGGTTGCGAAATCTTTGGGCAGGCGCGATGGGCGAATGCCCTCCTTTCGCTGGATTGCCTCCATAACCCTGGTGAAGGCGCTGGCGTGCATAAAGGAATAGCGACTGACGGTAATGATTCCGTAGCCCATGGACGCCAGCGCGTTCTTGCGTTCTTCGTCAATGGCGCGGTCTTCTTCGGCATCGTGCTGAAATCCGTTGTATTCGATGTCGGTTCGGGACCGCTTGAGATATGCATCCATATAGAACTTTTCGCGCCGCGTGAGATTCTTTGCAGCAGCTGTGACCTTTACTTCGTAGTCGGTCTCGATCTCGCTAATGCCAAGACCGCCCTCGCGCCTGGGTAGCGTGAGCATCATGACAAACGCCGTTTCCATCGGCGATCGGCATCTGTCCCGCACGCATTGGATGGCTTTTCGGGCAAGTTCGAGGCCCTTGCAGTCGATGAGGGAGTTAAAGAAATGTTTAAGGCTCGAAGTCGAGGTGAGCGCGAAGCGCTCGGTATAGGATGTCGAGGCATCGTGCCCAAGGGAATAGGCGCCACACAGTTCGAAGTAGTACTCCACAAGTTCTCGAAAGGGAAGATAGGTTGCGGCCTGAAGCGCACAGAGTTCGACGCCGACAATATAGATGTCGTCGGTAAGCTTGATAAAGCGCGAGCCCGCGAATCGCTTGGATGATACGTGGCACTTGCAGCCCGTCATGCTGCGCACGTTTGCGCGCTCGAACACCGTTGTATCGAGCGGGGCATCGTTATCCAGAGCGACGTTGTGCCTGGCGAGCCAGTCGGCGGCAGAGTCGAGCAGCTCCTTGCTGGGGCGCGCCCCGTAGATCTTGGCAGGGCTGCAGGGCTCGGTGCCAATTGCGGATACCGAGTATGCGGCTTGGTAGACCGCTTTTGCCGTGTTATGTGAAAGCACGATACTCATACAGATAGCATGGCAGACCAGGCGGCAGGGTTCGCAATGAACGCCAAGGTAAAATGTCGCGGCATAACAAAAGCTGTCCAAGCGCTTGACGCCAATGATGGAGAAAGATGCTATTTGGAGCATTGTCGCAGCTCGCTGACTACGCAGACCTCCACAACTGATGCTGGTCAGCGTCGTTTTGATGCAAAGACGGCGTCAACAAAAATGTGCAATTTGGCTTGAACATGCGCAGATGAAGTTCTTGGTTATGCGGCGGCTAGACATCGGGGGCTGGAGGGCCATGTTGTACGGCGCGAAATACGGGCCGATATCCGCTTGGAAATCGGCCCGTATTGCGTCGCTTGAGGGGAGCGCCTCGGCGTGTCGCTTTTGCGCGGGGCGCTATGGTCCGGCAAGTGTTGCTCGCGAATGGCGCCTCTGCTTGGCAATCTACTTGGCAAACAGGTTCTTGAGGTTGAACTCGGCCTGCACCGTGCGGAGCATGAGGTCGGTGTCGTCGAGGCCCAGGTGCTGCTCGTTGGCGTCGGGCGCGAGGGTGCCGCGACGGCGTGCCCAGTTCTCGAGCGCGGCGGGTGCGGATTCGCGGGGGAGCGAGCGAACGTCGGCGTCCAGGCTGCGGCAGATCTGGCGCGAGTCGATGACGATAATCTTGCCGGCTCGGCGCGCCTCGGCATAGCCGTCCAGATGGATCTTGAACCAGCTGTCCTCAAAGGCGGCGTTGTGCGCCATGTACGGGTATTTCTTCATGAGCTTGAGCAGCTGCTTTTGCAGCTCCTTGTTCTCGCGGAAGGGCGTTTTGCCGTCGATGTCGTCCCAGGTGATGTGATGGATATTCGACAGCGGCACATCTTCGCCGCGGTAGATATCGGGCAGGCCGCAATAGTGTGCCTCGGCGTCGTGCGGGACGGCGTCGCTGGTGAGCTCCATGATCTCCCAGCCCACGTTGATGATGTAGCCGCGCTCGGGTGCGCGGCCGGTGGTCTCGATGTCGATGCCGAGCACCGTGCCCTGGATGGGCTTGCGGGCGTACGCCACGCCGAGCGCGTCGCGGTCGCCGCGGATCTCGCGCATGACGGACGCGGCGGTGCGCTTTTGCATCTTGCCGATGCCGGCGCAGGTATCGGCGTCGGACAGGCCGCGCGAAAGCGTCGCGGGCGTCACGTTGCGCAGGCGCGCCTCGCCAATCTGGTCGCATAGGTCGCGGTTGCGGTCGGCCAGGTCGCGCACGGTGGCAAAGTCGAAGCCAGGGTCGCCCTCGGCGGTAAAGTACTCGGTCTCGAGCACCTTGAGGGCCTCTTCGCCTTTTTGACGCTCGGATTCCATGGCGGCGTGATCGCCATAGATGAACATGGGGATAAACGGCTGCCGCTCGTATTCGAGTGCTTGCGAAACGTTCATATACTGCTCCTTGGACGGGCCGCGTCGTGCGGCTCGGGGTCATTGAGATGTGGCGAGATGATAGTTTACCACAGGCAACTATTGGCATCACGCCTAGGACAACTACAATACCCTAGTTGACCGCTAGGACTTTTACAATGCTGCCGAAAGACACGAAAGGTTCCATCCGTCATGGATTTGCTGATTGATATTTTGCTCGACGCCGGCAAGGACACGCTCTCGCTGGTGCCGTTCTTGTTGGTGACATATCTGGCCCTCGAGACGCTGGAGCATGTGGCAGGCGATCGTGTCAACGGCGCTATCAAGCGTGCCGGCGCCGCTGGCCCCGTGGTTGGCTCGTTGCTGGGCATGGTGCCGCAGTGTGGCTTTTCGGCGATGGCGGCAACGCTGTACGCCGGTCGCGTCGTGACGTTGGGCACCCTGGTGGCGGTGTTTCTCTCGACCTCCGACGAGATGCTGCCACTGCTACTTGCCGAGCAGGTTCCCGTGCAGACTATGGCGATGCTTTTGGCTTCGAAGGCGCTGATCGCGCTGGTCACGGGCTTTATCGTGGATGCCGCCATTCGCGGCCTGCGTCGCAACGCCCGTGCTCACGCGGCGATCCGCCGTACCGTGTTGGGAACCGCTGCCAATCCGGTGCACGTTAACTGCGCGCATGACGATCACAGCGGCGGTGACATCATCGACGAGGTGGCCGAGGCGGGCGTGAGCGCCGACCACATCCATGAGCTGTGCGAGCGCGATCATTGCGGTTGTGATGAAGACGAGGACGAGCGTGACCACGGACATGGCCACGACCACGGACACGAGGGCGAGCACGAACACCACCACGGTCACTCCCACTCACACAAAGGCGCGCCCGTCCTGTCGATTATCCGCAGCGCGATTTCGCACACCGTGCAGGTTTCGGTATTCATTTTCCTGGTGACGCTGATTCTGGTCGCCGTGCTCGAGACCTTCGGCGAGTCCGCGATCGAGCAGTTCCTGCGCGGCAACGAGACGCTCGCTGTCCTGGGTTCGGCGCTTGTCGGCCTCATTCCCAACTGCTCGGCGAGCGTGGTCATTACGCAGCTGTATCTGGAAGGCGCGCTGCAGCTGGCACCGATGCTCGCCGGCACGCTCATTTCTGCCGGCGTGGGTTACCTGGTACTGTTCCGCACCAACCGCAGCGCCCGCGAAAACGCCGTGTTCCTGGTCATGATGTACGTCATCGGCGCGGGCTGGGGCCTTATCCTTTCCGCCTTTGGCCTCTAAGTAGATGTTTGATGTATCCCGTAAAAACTGGGGCATGCCTCAAACATCTACCGCCATGACCGGCGTTGGATGCGCGCCAATCGCCAAAACAAAAGGTAGATTTTTAGGCATGTCCCAAAAATCTACCTTGGTTAGCGCAGCAGGTCGGTGAGGTTGCGCTTAAAGCGGGCGCGGTCCTCGCTGGTGAAGGCTGCCGGTCCACGGGTGCGACCGCCGGCGCGGCGCACTTTCTTTTCTTCGTGACGAATAAACAGCTGCATATCGATGGTGGCTTTGTCGTACACGCGCCCGCGCACGCCGATGGCGGCGGCATCGCGACCGAGCACCATGCTCGCCAGGCCAATGTCCTGCGTCACGACCACGTCGCCCGCCTGCAGACGCTCGATAATGGCAAAGTCGGCGCTATCAGCGCCTACGCTCACGTCGAGCGTTGTGACCCAAAAGCCACGTCGCGCGTGCTCGGCATCGCGTGGGTCGTCACGGCGAATGTGCCGCTCCAGGTTTTGCGTGCTGTTGCCGGCGACAACCACGGCAACACCCGCCCGTCGCGCGCAGTCGATCGACTCACGCGTGACCGGGCAGGCGTCGGCATCAATAAACAGCGTTCGCGGCATCTAGTGCACCAGCTTGCCAAAGCGGATAGCGCGAATAACCAGCGTCACGCCAAACACCAGGAGTGCAGCGCCGGTAAAGATGACGAGCATCTTTGCCGACCACAGCGGGTAGATGAACACGAACACGCCGGCGATGATGGAGAGCGCGCCGCTCAGGATGGCAATGCCGCGGTTGGAAGAAAGCTCGGACTCCAGAATCGACATGATGCCCTCGACAATCCAGCCAAAGCCGGCCACGACCACCACAAGCGTGCTGAGCGTCGCGGTCGAAAGCGCCTGGTTGCGCAGGATCACCAGGCCGCCCAAGATGATGAGCAGGTTGGCGAGGATGCTCGTGACGCGCCAGCCGGCGGGCAGCAGCGGCTCAAAAATGGCGGTGAACAGCCTGACGCCAGCCGTGATCACAAAGTAGAAGCCCAGTACGGTCGTCAAAAAGACGAGGGTCTTGGCGGGTGCAAACAGCAGCGCGATGCCGGCGATGAGCGCGATGACACCCGTGGCGGCGTAGATCCAGCGCACGGCTTTAATCGCCTTGCCTGCCATGCTTTTCTCGTCAAATCCAAACAGACTCGATTGTTGGTCGTCATTCTTAAAGATGCCCATGAGGCCTCCTTTCCGTGCGGCGTAAGCCGCGATCGTTACAACCAGTATCGCCTAAAGGCGCTGGCGTATGGGCCGGGGAGGGCGAAACGCAACTCAAAGGCCCCGATTTGTTTCCGTTATTCCCCACGTTGCGATTTTCTATTCAACAGGTGTAGAACATTGCAGCTCTGTTCGTTATTGCCTGCGTTTTAGGTTAGATTTTCCTAAGAACAATTGGCTTTTTGGGGGTCCCTATGAACGAAGCAGTTCCCGTGGTGCCGTCGAGCGCCGAGTCGATGGCAAAGCAGGGTTGCGAAAAGCTTGGCCTGGATGCGTTTGATGCGCTGGTCCGTCGCGCCCGCACATGCCGCCGTTTTGACGAGTCCATGCGCGTGCCGCGCGAGTTTTTGCTCGAGCTGGCAGAGCTGGCGCACCTGGTCCCCTGTGGCGCCAATGCTCAGCGCTTGCGTTTTCATGTGGTGAGCGGTGCCGAGGACTGCGCTCGCGTGTTTGACGAGCTCGCATGGGCCGGGGAGCTCAAGGACTGGCCGGGTCCTGCCGAGGGCGAGCGTCCGACCGGCTACATTGCAATTCTTGCCGAGCGCACCGCTCCCGGCAAGCCCGCCGCGCCTATCACCGAGGTCGACACGGGCATCGCGGCTCAGACGATGATGCTCGCCGCGCGCAGCGCAACGCCCGAGGTGGCGGCTTGCATGTTCAAGGCCTTTACGCCCCGCGCGATCGATGCGATGGGGCTCGATAACGACAAGTACGAGCTCAAGCTGATCATGGCCTTTGGCGTGCCGGCCGAGACCCAGGTTATCGACGCGATCGATTCCAACCCCGACGGTTCAATTAATTACTGGCGCGACGAGGCGCAGGTGCATCACGTGCCCAAGCGTCCGCTTGCCGACGTGCTGGTGTAGTTGCGTCGTTGCGGCGCGATCCGGCGGCAAGCCACCACAAAGGTGCCTGTCCCCTTTGTGGTGGTGCGAGGGGAGGGCGTGTGTCCGATCTGTATTTGGTTCGGCATGGGCAGACCGAGCTTAACGTGCAGAACATTTTGCAGGGCTGGCAAGACTCGCCGCTCACGGAGCGCGGGCGCGATCAGGCACTGGCGACGCGCGCGGCTTTTGAGGCGCGCGGCATCTCCTTTGACCACGCGTATACGTCTCCGTTGGGTCGGGCGCGCCACACGGCCGAGCTGATCGTTGGCGAGGATCTTCCCATAGAGCCGGTCGATGATTTGCGCGAGTGGCGCCTGGGCACGCTGGAGGGCACATCAAATCGCGATATGCCGCCGCAGCCCTGGGGCGATTATCCGGTGGCCTTTGATGGCGAGTCGGAAGGCGAGCTTCGGGCGCGCATGGTCGCGGCGCTGTCCCGTATTATGGCCCGACCGCAGCACGATCGTGTGCTTGCGGTCTCTCATGGCTCTGCCTGCCAGGAGTTTCTTAGATGCGTGACCGGCGGGGGAGAGCAGCCCGACAACGGTGCCGTGCTTCATTTTGGCTATTGCGACGGGGCGTTTTCGCTCCTTGATTGGTAACGAACGAAAGGACCCCTATGAACAAAGATCTGTATCTGGTCCGTCATGGACAGACAATATTCAACCTTAAACGCATTATTCAGGGATGGAGCGATTCGCCGCTCACGCAGTTGGGCTGCGAGCAGGCGGCGCGTGCCGGTATGTTCTTGCGTGCGCGTGGCGTTGAGCCCGATCACGCCTACACCTCGACGCTGCACCGCACCGAGCAGACTATCGCCAGCCTGTGGCCGGGCCTTGCCTACGAGCGTCTGGATGGCCTGCGCGAGTGGTTCTTTGGCGACTTTGAGGCCGAGCGCGTGATGCTGATGCCCGAGCGTCCGTGGCGTGACTTTTATCGTCAGTTTGGCGGTGAGGGCCAGATGCAGGTACGTGAGCGCATGGTGACGACGTTGACCGATCTTATGCGACGCCCGGACCATTCGTGCGTGCTCGCGGTGAGCCATGCCTCGGCCATCAAGGAGTTTTTGGACCACTCTAGGGGAGCGGCGGCCGACGAGCGCGAGCGCGTGCCGGGCAACTGCTCGGTTCTGCATTTTGCGTTTGACGATGCAACCGATGCGTTTGAACTGGTCGAAGTCTTTACGCAGGAGGATTACGCGCGTGAGCTGGGGCTAGAGCCGCTCGTGGCGGCAGCGGGCCCGCGGCGTGGGTAGCGCGGGCGCGGCGATGCGGGTCGCCGGCGTAATTGTTTGATGCGAAAGGGGCGGGGATGCATGCGCATGTATCCCCACCCCTTGCTTGTTGAGCTGCCGAGTCTTTGTGCTGGGCGTTTAGGCCCCGTTAGAACCGTGAGATCTGGTGAGTGAGCAGACCCGTCGGAACCTGCGGCGCGCCGCCGCTGACCTGCGCGGCGGGGAACAGCACGGCCACGGTAAAGTTGAACGGCTCTTTGCCCGTGTAGGTGCCGGCTGCGCGGGCCTCGTCTGCCAGGAGCTGCGCCGCCCCTGCCAGCGCGGCAGCGTAGGCGGGGTCGTCTGCCGGCGCCGGCTCCGGTGCCTGATCGAGCATGGCTCGGATGGCGGCAACAGCGTCCTCGCGCTTGACTTCCCATACGCGATGTGTAATACCGGCGGGGTCGGTGACGGCGTAGAGCGACGCGCCCTCTTTGGCGGCGCCCAGGATGATATCCATGACGGGCGACGCCTCGTAGGCGAGCGACACGGGGCGCGGCTGCACCTTGAGCTCGGTGATCGCGCGCGCGGCGGCGAGTGCGTCGGCGCTCTCGGCGGCAGCCTCGTCGTTACCCGTCAGCACGTTAACCGGGCAGATCGCCACAACGCCCGTCACGCGCCCTGGCTCTCCGGAGCATTCGTACACGTAGTATGCCGCGCCCGGATCCTTGAGCATGAGCCCATCGGCAATCGCACCGCGCAGGGCGTCGTTGCCGCTCAGGATGTCGCCCATCTGCGGCAGCGCCTCGAGCGCACGGTCCTGAGCCGGGCGGATGCAGGGAAACGGAAGTGCTTTCATGGACGGTCCTAACGCGCGAGTCGGTTTGTTCGCGGCTTATTATGCCCCAACTTGGTTATTCGCGCCCCAGAGCGTGTTGTCGGTAAGCGCGATCAGCACCCGCTGGCAGCGAACGATATCGGCATGGGGCACATGCTCGTTGGGCTTATGGGCGAGCGCCAACGAGCCGGGGCCATAGCTCATGCAGTTGCGGTTACCCGTCTTGCCGGCAATGACGGCAGTGTCGGTGTAGCCGGTAAAGAAGCCGACGGTTGCGTCCGCGCCTGTCACGTCATCGGCGGCACGCTTGAGCGCGGCTAGAAGGGGAGAGACCGGATCGCGCTCGATGGCGGGGCGGTCGCCTGTCACGGTATAGCTTCCATGGCAACCGGGGACTGCGGCTTCGGCGCTGGCGATGGCCTGCTCTACCATGCGCGTCGCGGCGGCCGTATCGGTCGGCGGCGTCAGGCGCATATCGACCCAGACCTTGGCACGGTCGGGCACGACATAGGGGCGATAGCCGCCCTCGATCTGTCCAAACGTGATGGTCGAAGCCCCCAGCTCATCATGTGCGGGCAGCGCCGCAAACGCGCGACGAAGCGAGCATACGGCCTCGGCCATGGCGGCGACGGCATCCGCTCCCTTCCAGGGCTGGCTCGCATGCGCCGTGACGCCGGTCATCTCGATCTCGAACCACGTGCGACCCTTGTGCGCCACCTGAATCTGTCCGTCGGTGGGCTCGGTGTCCAGCACCCATTCGCGCGAGCCGACCCAGCCGGCATCGATGGCGGCCTCGGAGCCGCGCATAAAGTCCTCTTCGTCGACCGAGAAAATAAGCGAGAAGCCGCGGTGGGGCAGCTCACCATCCGCCGCCACGCGCTCGAGCGTATGGACCAGTGCGGCAATGGCGCAGGCCAGACCGCCCTTCATGTCGCAGGCGCCGCGGCCATAGAGTTTGTCGTCTCGCACGGTCGCCCCGAGTGGCGGTGTGTCCGCGTTCCAGCCATCTCCTAGGGTGACGCTGTCCATATGGCAGATATAGACCAGCCGCGGCTCGTCGCTCACACCCGGTACGGTGACCATAAGGTTGCGGCGCCCGGGGAGTACTTCGAGCTCTGCAACCTGCACGGCATCGAGCGCAGGACTATCAAGCTGCGCCAGCTGCTGTTCAATGAGCCTCTTAATGAAGTGTTCGATCTCGCCTTCGTAGGCGCCCGGGTCCGAGCTATCAATCTTCACGAGCTCCTGCGTAAGCCGCCAGGCAAAGTTCTCATCAACCATATGTAACCTCACAATCAGTTTGCTTCCAAAACCGATTGTAAGCCACCTGGAAGATTCGCGACGTGTGCGTAGCAGTATTAACCGTTCGCAGGCCGAGCCATCGCGTTTGGCGTCCGGGCAGGCTCACAAACGACGCAATGGGTACGTATCCTTCATGGATGACATGCTGTGCGACATATCTGCCTTTCGGTATCACCGGATACCTCCACAGGTCTTGGCAATAATGCCGGACCTGCCCGATTCTGTGGACGATCCGCGCAGGGAGCATCTTTGTGAACACCCGCTCGTCAAGCATTTCCTGGGCACTCCGCTACACGTGTTGGCGCAGGGCGGCTGCGGGCGTAAGGGCGTCCGCATTGTCAGGCATGTCTGGAACGGGGAGAGGCCGTTTGATTCCGTGCGGCAGACAGAGTTTGGCCTTGATGTCGCGTCCCCGCTCTTTACCCTGCTGACCCTGGCTTCCTCGGTCTCAAATGAGCGCCTGATCATGTGCATGTATGAGATGTGCGGCACTTTTGCCGTGTGCAAGATTGCGCCTCAGGTAAAGTCGGCACTTGAGCAGGCGTATGGGAGCCGGTGGGGTGACGCACGGTCGGGCTGGGAAAACGTAAAGGATGCCTCGGGGAATCCAACGGACTTGTGGAAGCGACCTCCCTTGATTGAGCTCTCTGAACTTACAGAATTCGCCAATAAGATCCAGGGGCTCCGCGGTGCTAAATCGTTCACGCGTGCCGCGAAATGCATTACGGGGGTTGTGGCATCGCCGCTCGAGGTCCAGGCTTCGATGCTGTTTGGCCTTACGAGGTTGCGCGGCGGCGAAGGGCTGCGCCTTACCAATAACGTCGAGATTCGCATGACGCGCAGCGCCCGCCTGATTTCGGGGCTTGATAGGCGCTACGCCGATATCTTGCTGTCAAATAAGGACGGCAGCAGAGAGTGCCTGGTTGAATGTCAAGGTAAAGCCATTCACGGATCCATAGAATCCAAGATCTCGGACTCCGATCGAACGACGGCCCTTCAAGCGATGGGATATCCTGTCGTTCTGATGACCTATGGTCAGCTGGTCGACTCCGATGCCTTCCGCGTGGTGATGGAACTCATCATGTCCTATCTTGATGTGCCGTTGAAAGGCAAGACGCCGCGGCAGCAGGAGCTCGAACGGCGGCTTCGTGAGGAGATTTTTATCGATTGGGCGGGAATGTAGCCGTGCGGGTGGAAAACGGTCGCGCGGACTAGAGTTTTGGTCGCAAAAAGGCGTCAATTTCGCCTTTGGAGGGCCCTAAAAATGCTATCTAGAATAAGTTGTTTCGGAAAATAGACAGTCAACTTACATTCGGCACAGAGAGATCGATATTTACCTACTAAAGTCCCTGATAAAGGTGTTTATCAAAGCAGGTGTGCTTAGTGATTTGGGTAGTACTGTCTATTATCCGAAAAAACTTATTCTGGGTAGCATTTTCAAAACCAGCCGGAGCAACGAAATCGGCCCCCGTTTCGCGAAAACGGGGGCCGAATGAGCTTCATTGCCTGTCTGGCAGGTTTGACGCCGACGCTACTTGATCACGCGTACGCGATACATCGACGGAATCTGCTTGAGCGCCTCGATGGTGCTGCTATCTAGGTGCTCGTCCGTGTCGAACATGGTGTAGGCGTTCTCGCCGGCGGACTCGTTGGTCATACGCTGCACGTTGGCGTTGTCCTTGGCCAGGATTGCCGTGATCTGGCCGATCATGTTGGGCACGTTGGCATGCAGGCAGGCGATGCGGCTTGCGGCGCGCGCCTTGCCCATGCTGCAGGCGGGGTAGTTGACGCTGTGCGCGATGTTGCCGTTCTCCAGGTAATCCTTGAGCTCGCTGATGGCCATATCGGCGCAGTTGGCCTCGGCCTCGCCAGTGCCGGCGCCCGAGTGCGTGGTGATAAACGTATTGGGCATCTTGACGGTCTTGGGCGTGGCAAAGTCGCAGCTAAACCAGCTCAGCTTGCCCTCGCGCAGGGCGGCGTCAACGGCGTCCTCGTCAATGATGGTCTCGCGCGCGTAGTTGATGAGCACGGCGCCCGGGGCCAGCAGGTCGATCTGCTCGGTACTGATCATGCCGATGGTGTCGGCCTTGCTGGGCACGTGCACGGTGAGGTAGTCGCAGCCGCGGCAGAGGTCCTCGAGCGTGCCCACGCGCTGCACCTCGCGGCTCAGCACCCACGCGTGCTCGACGGAAATGAACGGATCGTAGCCGTAGACGTCCATGCCCAGGTCGACGCAGGCGTTGGCGACCTTGGAACCCACGTTGCCCAGACCGATGACGCCGATGCGCTTGCCCTTGAGCTCGCGGCCCACAAAGGCCTTCTTGGCCTTCTCGGCATCGACCTGAATCTCGGGGTCGTCGGCGTTGTCGCGCACCCAGTTCATCGACTGCACCACGCCGCGGCTCGAAAGCACCAGCATGCCCAGGACGAGCTCCTTGACGGCGTTGCTGTTGGCACCGGGGGAGTTAAAGACGACGACGCCCTTCTTGGCGTACTCCTCGATGGGGATGTTGTTGACACCGGCGCCGCAGCGGGCGATGGCGCGGATGCCCTCGGGCAGCTCGTAGCCGTGCAGGTCGGTGGAGCGCATAAGGATGGCGTCGGCCTCCTCGGCGGTGCCCACAAACTCGTAGCCCTCGCCAAACTCGACCTTGCCGTCTTTGGTTATGTCGTCGATGGTTTTGATCTTGCGCATGAAAAACTCCTTAGCGGGTTTGTTTATAACAAGTGGTTTGAAGTGGCTGGTCGGCCCGCGGGTTGCGGGCTAGTTAGATCGCGGACTCAAACTATGCTGCGCTTCGAAGTCCTTCATGTACGAGGCCAGTGCCTGCACATCTTCCATGGTTACGGCGTTGTAGACGCTGGCGCGCATGCCGCCCACCAGGCGATGACCCTTGACGTTTTGAATCTGGTGCTCGGCCGCGCCTGCGACAAAGGCCGCGTCGAGATCGGCGTCGCCGGTGCGGAAGGTGACGTTGGCGATGGAGCGGCTGTCGGCCTGCGTGGTGCCATGGAACAGCTCGCTGTGCTCGAGCAGGTCATAGAGCAGGTTGGCCTTGGCCCAGTTGCGCTCGGCCATGGCGGCTAGTCCGCCGGCTTGCTCCACCCAGCGGAATACCTTGCCGCACACGTAGATGCCAAAGGTGTTGGGCGTGTTG
The DNA here is from genome assembly GCF_052121915.1 of Collinsella sp. LCP19S3_B11. Lineage (NCBI taxonomy): Bacteria > Bacillati > Actinomycetota > Coriobacteriia > Coriobacteriales > Coriobacteriaceae > Collinsella > Collinsella sp. LCP19S3_B11. The sequence goes on along the minus strand of NZ_JBQKDI010000015.1, from coordinate 15,861 downwards.
AGCATGGAGCCCTTGGCGGCCTGGGTCTTAAGGTCCAGGTACTGCGGCGTCTGCGCAAAGGCGGGGCCATCTGCGATGAGGTCGTTGCGCACGATAACCACGGTCACGCCCGCGGCGCCGGCGTTTTTCTGCGCGCCGGCGTAAATGAGTCCGTAGCGCTCGACGTCGAGCGGCTGCGACAAAAAGCAGCTCGAGACATCGGCGACCAGCGGCACATCGCCGCAAGCGGGCAGCTCGTGGTACATGGTGCCAAAGATGGTGTTGTTCTGGCAGATGTAGACGTAGTCGAGCCCGTCGCCCGCGGCCTCGGCGGCAATGCGCGCGTTGATATTGGCCATGGCGGGAATGCGGTCGAAATTGGTGTCCTTGGAGCTCGCGAGCAGCACGGCCTCGCCGTACTTGGCGGCCTCCTTGTACGCCTTGTTGGCGAAGTTGCCGGTCACGACGTAGCCGGCGCGGCCGCGGCGCATGAGGTTCATGGGGATGCCCGCAAACTGCAGCGTGGCGCCGCCCTGCAAAAACAGGACACGGTAGTTGTCGGGGATGCTCAGCAGGCGGCGCAGGGTTGCCTCGGCGTCGTCGATGATCTGCTGGTACATGCTAGATCGATGGCTCATCTCGAGCACGGACATGCCGCAACCGCGGTAGTCCATCATCTCGTCGGCGATCTCGGCGAGCACGCTTGTAGGCAGCGCGGCCGGGCCAGCTGAGAAGTTGTGCACACGTGCCATCTTCTAGTTCCCCTCGTAGTCGTTTGAACGTTCGGGATACTTTAGCACAGTGGAGCGCCAGGCGCGACCGCATCACGGTAAAACTCGACTGCGCCGCTATGATTTACAGGATGGTTACATGGGGGAGGGGTGACCTTACCTGATGGCTCGCATCCGATCTGCCTCTGCTTTTGCTTGTTTCCAAGGACGCATGCGGCCGTTGACGAGGTCATCGTAGCCGCGGGCGATGGATTGCTGGACTCGTGCCCGCTCGTCGCTCGAGTTGATCTTTTCTGGGCGGCGCCTTGATTTGTCGGGGAATGCGGGCAGTTCGTTCATGAAACAGCCTTTCAAAAAAGAAAATGCCGGGGGGATCCCCCGGCCCTTGACTGCCCTCCATAGCGGAACGCAGCTCTTTTATACCATGCTGTGGTTGTCTAGCTCAAGTATAAAACACGAAAATATGTTCGTGTGTTTAACGTTTGAGTAACGCCTTAGATTTGCGACGTCTGTCCTGCGTCTAAATCACCGGGATATACCGCGACAAATACTCCTTGAGCGCGGGGTCGCACACATAGAGATACGTTCCCAGCATGCCACGCGTCATGAGGACATAGTAGGCGTTGACGATAATCTTCCGTAGCTCATCTTCGCTCGCCTTTTTCTTTGCGACGGCATCTTTGAAGTTCGCTTTGTTAACGCAGACGGCTCCTTTATCGGTGTCGTAGTAAATGTCTGGCCCCAGAATGACGAATCCGTAATTGAGGTCGTAGCCCTGCACCGTGTGGATGCATCCAACCTCGTTGACGGCGTTGGCAGAATTAACCCAATCCTTTTGGGTTGAGTTCCAGCGTTTGGGGATACCCTCGATGACGATGTCGAACGCGTCTTTGTGTTTCTTCGTCTCCCACTTCCACGCAAAGCCTGCCGTCATGCGGGATAGACCAACTTCTTCTTCCTTGGCTTGCTGCAGGGAACAGAAATCCTCAAATCGGTCGACGATTCCAAACTGGTATCTGGGGATATCGCTGTCCGGATCCCCGGCTCGCGAATCGTAAGGCTCCGATGAAAAGAGTTCGTTGAACTTCATGCCGGTATGCATAAACGCCTTGTTGTTGAGTAAGTCATAGACAAAATCGAGGTATTCGTCACCACCGCGTACGCGCATTTGTGTGCTTAGGCTGAACTCTTCAGTTTCAATGCCTGCTTCTTCGAGCTGATTGAGTCGCCGCTCAAGGCCGTCTCGATTGAGTCCGGATGCGCGAACCTGCTGTTTGGGGTCGTAGAACAGGTACGCCTTGTCACAGCATTTGAATATCCAGTCAACCTGGTTGCTCGTATGCGGAAGGCCGAGGCGATCGCAGGTGTTGTAAAAAGCCCCAATGCCGGCGCCCATGCTTAGATAATTACCCAGTCGATGTGCTTCGTCGACAAGTAGGATGTCATAACGATCATTTTTGGTTACGTCACTGGGGCTCAAGATATCGCCAGGCTTTAGCCCTGGAAGGAAGTGCGTGAGTTTCCTGAGGGTCTTCTTCAGAGAATCCATCGGGGTGACAAAACCGACTCGCAGGCCGGAAAGGTTGGGCTCATTTTTGATTTTGAACATGAGACTAATGGCGAGGATTGTTTTACCTGTTCCCGGCGCGCCATTCACGACGGTTATACGTTCTCTTTTTGAGCCGCCATGTTTTGTGTCTTCATGCTCCTGTTCGAGACGTTTATAAATCGTCTCGATCGTTTCGTATTGGTCGGGCGTAAGCGTCTTGAAAGGCGAGAACTTGAACAGGTCGGAGTTCTCGAGCTCTTCAATCGGATGAATCGCGTAGTTTTCTTCGCGAAGCTTTGTCCAGAGGTCTCGGAACTTCTGGCGATATTGAGGCCGCTCAAAATAATCGAATTGGGCATAGCCGTTGTTGGCATTGGTGACCTGGTATTTTTCGTCGGCACAGAACAGTTCGATGAGCCTGTTTTCAAACTCAAATGTCGCTGATTGATTGAATGTAGGGTTGTCGATCAGAAGTGTTCGATCGAAATCCTTGTCCACGTTTGCAGCGTGTTGTTTCATACGGCGCTGGTAGTTGGTTGTTTGGCCGATGTATGCCGTCTTGTTTCTGCTGTTGGTAAGAATGTAAAGGACGGGCCAACTCTCGTCATGATGGGCTCCAGGCTTTGGCGTTCCAAAGTCCTGAAGCGATTCGCTTGTCTCAAAGGGCTGGGGCAGGGGAAGCGTGTATTGCCGAAGGGCGAACTCATTACTCATGATGGTCCGACTTTCTGTATTCGTTAGATGATGCGTCGACGGGATAGCGCTCGCCATTGCACTTGAGCTTGGACGAAAGCGCCGCTGGCAGGTCGATTTCATTTAAATCTGCGAAACGCAGAAGGAAAAGGAGCGTGTCGGCGACTTCGTCTTCGATGACTTGGCGCTGCTCGGTGTCTTCGAACATTTCTGCAATGCGCTCGTCGCTCATAAAACGAAAGAGCTGAAGGAGCTCGGAGGACTCAGTCGCCATGCCGATAGCAAGCTCTTTTGGCGTGTGATATTTGCGCCAGTCGCGTGCATCACAATAGTCCCTGACTTGTTCCGTCATGGCGTCGAGCTTATCCATCGTCCGCAACCTCCCTGATGTTTATTATTTTATTATGGCCGTATCTGGGGTTTATTGCACATCATTTGGGATGTGAGGTTTGTTTGGTCGCGATTGCCCGGTAGGAGATTACACCATGAAGATCGACGTTGATGTAGACCAACTGCGCGAGAGCCTGCTCGATCGCGCGGGGAGTGCGGCAGGCGTGGGCTTTCCGGCCGCCATGCTCGACGTGATGGATATCGAGGGTGAGTCCCCTCAAGAGCTCCTAGCCCGAGCCGAACGCGAAGGCCTCGACCTCCGCGATTTTGCCGTCGACGATGACTAGGAATGTGACAAGGATAGCTAATTTGGGACGGTCGTCTGCACCCGCAGCTGCGCGAAAATGCACGATAAACCGTCCCAATGGAGCCTAATGAGGTCGCGACCGTTCTATTTTGACTGCTCGCTGGCTAAGTGAGTAGGCTTTACTGGAAATCCTGAGCACCCGACAAATTTGCTTCAACAAACCCGCAGGCCACAGACTTGTGCTTTGGTGACGTGGTCGGCGATTCGGCAAAAGTCTACTCACTTAGTTTTGAGAGGCGCTAATTGTTCGCAACGAGACCCCAGCCGGGGCGATTGGTGCTCAAATGTAGCCAATTCGGGACGGCTGCCCCTGGCCGCTACGATGCCAGCGTGGCGATGACGGCTTCGTCGCCGGCGTATATGAGGGTATTGCCGTCGGGGATGATCGTTTGGCCGTCGCGCTTGAGCATCACGACGATAAAGGGGTGCTTGCCTTGCGGCACGTCGCGCAGGCGCAGTCCTGCCAGGCGACCGTGGGGTGTCACGGTGACCTCGCGCAGTGTAACCTCGGCACGTTCTTCAAACGTCGGCGCGGCCATAACCAGAAGGTCACCTTCCTCGATGACGGTATCGCCGTTGGGCAGCACCGGATGCGCGCCATCGCGCAGCACCAGGACAACGAGCATGTTCGTAGCGTTGCCAATATCGGCAAGCGAGCGCCCGGCAAACGGATGCCCCGCGCCAACCTTGAGCTTAACAAACGACATGCCGTCCTCGTCGCGGTAATCGTTAAACGTACAGCGCACGTCGCCGGCCGCATCGATCATGTCGAGCTTCTTCGCCACCGCCGGCAGCAGCGAGCCCTGCACCACAATGCTCGACACGGCAATTACAAACACCAGGTCAAACAGGTCGTGACCGCCGGGAACGTCGGCCACCACGGTAAAGAGGCTAAACACGACCGAAGCCGCGCCACGCAGGCCCGCCCAGCTTACGAGCGCCACCTGGCGGGGGTTTGTCTTAAAGGGCGCCAGCAGCAGACCGACGGCGATGGGGCGGCTTACGAAGAGCATAAACGCCATGAGTACCAGGCCCAGTAGCAGCACTTGCGGCAGGCGCGCGGGCGTCACGAGCAGGCCGAGCAAAAAGAAGATGGTCATTTCGGCCATCTCGGTGAGGGTGTCAAAGAAGTGCGCCAGCTCGACCTTACCGGTGATGTCGCTCGCACCCAGCACAATGCCGGCAAGGTACACGGCTAAAAAGCCGTTGCCGCCCAGATAGCTCGGCAGCGCGTAGGCGACGATCGCCACGGCGAACAAAAAGATGGTCTGCGCGCCCTCGGCCGTTGCGTGTGCGCGCTCGATCAGGCGGCCAGATGCCCAGCCGATGACAAGGCCCAGGCCCACACCCAGGATGATCTGCTTGGCCAGCAGCACGGGGATGTTGATGTCGCCGCCGGCCGCAAGGGTTGCAAGCACGGCGGTGAGCATGTAAGCGACGGGGTCGTTGGAGCCCGATTCGACCTCGAGCAGCGAGTCAGTGCCACCTCTCAGCGACAGGCTGTGCTCGCGCAGCACGCTAAAGACGCTCGCTGCGTCGGTCGACGCCACGACCGAGCCCAGCAGCAGGCCGCCGATCCAGTCGAAGCCCAGTGCGAAGTGCGCAAAGGCGCCGGTGATGCCGGCGGTGACGACGACGCCGAGCGTGCTCAGCAGCACCGCGGGCACGGCGACAGGTTTGGCGCGCTCGATATTGGTGTTAAAGCCGCCGTAGAACATGATGAACAGCAGCGCCGTGCTGCAGACGGTTTCGGTGAGCGCATAGTCGCTAAAGTCAATGTGCGCCGGACCGTTGACGCCCAGCAGCATGCCCAGCGCGATAAAGATGAGCAGGGTGGGGAAGGGGAGTTTTTTGCCGACGGGCTTGATGGTCAGGCACAAAATGATGACGAGGCCTATAAAAAGAAGTATCTGGTTCATGGATAGTGTCCGCTTCTGGGTGGTTGGCGTGGCACGGTCAGTTGTCTGCGGTTATTTGTACCCAAAGGTGGTGGGTTTATGGGAACGGATTGCGGGCGTGCGCATTTTCGACACGAGGCTGCGGCGTGTGCGACGTTGGTCGGGGAGCAGCTGCCGGCGGTGCACCGTGAACTGCGCGCGCGGGCGTGCGGCTGCTAACGACCGTTGGCGACGCGTGGCCCTTCCCAGCTTTATTGCAACGGAGTACAATGGGTAACGTTTAAGTTCAACTTGAAGTTTTAGTTGTGGCTCCGGGCTTCGGCCGTAATGCAGGGAAAGGCGTTCCATGGCGATCTATGTGACATCCGATGCTCACGGGCACGTGCGCGCGCTGGACGAGGCCCTTTCCAAGATCTCGCTAACGTCCGACGACACGCTGTACGTGTTGGGTGACATGATCGACCGCGGTCCCGATCCGGTCGGCGTCATCAACTTGGTGCGATCGCTGCCCAACGCTCGCGTGCTTAAGGGCAACCACGAGCAGATTATGCTCGACGCGATCATTGGCCAGGACCCGCTCGATGCCGAGACCTGGGACATCAACGGCGGATGGACCACGCGCCAACAGCTCAACGAAATGGAGTTTGAGGCATACGAGGAGCTGGTGCGCTGGGCTGCCGCCCTGCCACTCTATGCGGTGGCAGAGACTGCTGAGCGTCCGTATTTGCTGGTGCACGCCGGCATTCAGACCGAGGCGGCGCGTGCGTTTTTGCTTGAACATGGTGTCGATTGCGGTGACGGCAGAGGAGCGGTCGATGCCGATAGCGAGTTGCTGCAGCAAATGCTCGCCGTGCAGTCGTCCGATGACCTGCTGTGGATTCGGCATGGCTATTGGGATGCCCCGACGGGGCTGCTTTCTGCCGAGGGCAAGGGTCCGGTCGTGGTGAGTGGCCACACGCCCACGGTGTCGCTGGGGCGCTATTGCGAGGTTGGCGGCCTGGCAGGGCTCGATGAGGAGTCGGGCCGCGGGCAGATTGTGCGCCTGGGTGGCGAGGATACCGCCGGTGTTCCCGACCGTATCGACATCGACTGTGCCGCCGCCACCGGCTCCGAGTTCGGCCGCGTGGGCATCCTGCGCCTGGATGATGGTGCGGAGTTCTATGCGAACATTCTGCCCGGCGAATAATCGGTGCAAAGGGTAGCTAATTTGGGACGGGGCTTTTTTGACTACTTTTGCCCTTCTGCCCATCAAATGATTTTTCTGGGACGTGGATTACATAATCATTTGGCTGCCCGCTGGCTAAGTGAGTAGACTTTTTTGGAAATGCCGAGCACCCAACATATTTGCCTCAATAAAACCGCAGGTCACAGACTTGTGCTTTGTCGGCGTGGTCGGGGATTCGGTAAAAGTCTACTCACTTAGTTTTGCGTGATGCATATTGTCCGCAACGAGACCCCAGCCCGGGTAATTCCATCGCAAATTCCGGTGGCCGAGGCAGCTAATTAGACACCGTACGGGTTGCGGGCTCGTTCTATGCGCTGGCGAATGTGAGCGTACTCGACAATCAATAGCACCAGCAGTAGGGCCATGATGAGCAGGTAGCTCACGACGGCACCCATCAGCCCCAGTAGGTTGATGAGGATCATCGGGAGCACCACGCTCACGGCAAAGCAAATGAGGTAGATCTTGGTGACATCGTCGGCGTGGCGCAGCACTGTGATAATGGCGTAGATAAAATCGATGGCTGCGGTGATGCCGCCGGCGACGACCATCAGCAGCGCCAATGTGCGGTAGCGCTCAAAGTTGAGGCCGTACATAAAGCTCATAAGGGGAATGCCGGGGCCTGCCATAAACGCGGCGCATGCGCCAGTGAAACCCAAGATCAGCGCCATGACGGCGACAATAATTAAGTCAAAGCGGCGACGCTTGCGCGGGTTAGCCCAAATGCTCGACAAACGCAAGAGCTGCGGTTTATAGATAAATCCAATGCTCAGCAAAATGGCCTGCGCCGGAAAGAATAGGGCATTAAAATACAGCTGATATTTGTAGGCCAGTGTGCCTTCCATCACAAACTTGGGCATGCTCTCGATAAGGTTGAACAAAAAGAGCGCGCCAAAGAGCGGGGCGCACTGCGCAAAAAGGCGGCCGACTTCGCGTATGCTCACGCGACGCGATTTTTCGGTTTCGAGCAGGGCGAGCGGGGCGGTGACCAGCACAAGCGAGGCGATCGCTGTAACACCCATGGCCATGGCCGCGATGGGCATGCTGCGCGTAAGGAACAGCGCCACGCTAAAGACCGCGATGACGCCGGCGGAACGCAGCGTTTGGCTCATGCCGGCCAAATAGAGCTTGTCGGCCTGCTGCAGGCGGCCCTCGTACACGTCCGCCACGCCGTCGATTACCTTATACAGGTAGACGCCCAGGCCGATCGTCGCCATCTGCGCGTCATAGCCGCGGGCGCTGCTGTACATGAGGCCGCAAGCCAGCGCAATCGCTCCGCAAAGCCAGCGGTTGAGCTGGTAGGAGGCAAAGGACGTCTTCTCGTCGATGTCCGAGACCTGAAAATTGCGCACGCCGTAGTTGCACGCGATCATGATGAGCGTGCCGGTGACAAAGGCGATGGAGAACTTGCCGGCTTCTTCGGCGCCCACGAGTTGCGTGGACACGATAGTGAGCAGCGGAAACGCCATGCCCCACACGGCGGTGCCGAGGGTATTCCAAAGGTAGTCGCGGCTGGTGGCGTGCTCCTCGTATTCGGCTTCTTGCGTGGAGAAACCGCCGCCGTAGACGGCACCGAGCAGGCGGTTCCACCAGGCGTTGACCATACGGCGGACGGGACCGGGCTCGCGATCGCGCTCGCGCCGACGACGCGTGGCTTGGCCGCTATTTGGCCCGCCGGCGTTGCGCTGACTCAGCTCCTGGATACGCGCGAGCTCCTCGGCGGTGTGCGAGGCGGGGAAGAGGCCGTTCTCGATGCGTCCGCCCTGTCCGTGCGCCCCGCCCGATACAGTGGGGTTGGCGATGCCGTTGCGGCGGGCGATGGCGCGGCGGATGCTATCGAGGGGCGAGATGCTCAAGGCGGGTCCTTTCTATTGCTGCGTTCTAGTATAGACGCGACGGTGTCACTCATGTTTTTGAACGGATTGTTCAATATTTTCGGGGGGCGGCAGTAAATTGTCGGTGAGCGTGCGGTATCCTGTTGAAGTTATGTGATATCCCGATGCCGCCCGCGCGGTACCAAGGAGCTTCTACCTATGGACGTCGCCGCATTCTTGCTGGCTCTTGTGCCGATCATTTGGCTTGTCGTGATGCTGCTGTGCTTTAAATGGCCAGCTTGGAAAGCCGCCATCGGATCGTTTGTCCTTTCGTGCGTGCTTGCCTTCGCATGGTGGCACCTGCCGACAGCGCAGATCGCGACCGCCTCGCTCGAAGGCTTTTTGATGGCCCTGTGGCCCATCGTTTTGGTAATCATCGCCGCGGTGTTCACGTATAACCTGTGCGTTCGCACGGGCGCCATGGACGTGATCGGCGGCATGATCACCTCCATCAGCAGCGATCGCCGTCTGCTGGCGCTGCTTGTGGCCTGGTGCTTTGGTGGCTTTATGGAGGGCATGGCCGGTTTTGGCACCGCCGTTGCTATTCCCGCCGGCATGCTCGCGGGCCTGGGCTTTGAGGCCGTGCCCGCCGTGCTCATCTGTCTGTTGGCCAACGGCGTGCCCACGCCCTACGGCTCCATTGGCATTCCCACGGTGTCCGTTGCCGGTCTGGTGGGCCTGGACCCGCTGCATTTGGCGACCGTTCAGATGGTGCAGCTGGCGCCTTTCTTTGTGATGATGCCGCTGTTTATCGTGCTGGTTGCGGGTCGTGTCGCCGATGACCAGGGTAATGTTGCGGGCGTTGCCGAGCGCCTGAACGGCGTGGCGGGCATCGCCGTGCTCTCCGGCGTGTCCTTTGCCGGTGCGGCTCTTGTCGTTGCTATGTTTGTGGGTCCCGAGCTTGCCGTCGTCGTCGGTTCCATCGTTTCGCTCGCGCTGACAGCTGCGCTTGCCATGCGTGCCGAGAAGTCGGGGCATCTGGACGCACGCTTCCACATGAATATCGAGGCCGGCGAGCAGCTCACCGCTAAGTCGGCGCTTTCGGCTTGGTCGTGCTTCATCCTGATCTTTGTGCTGCTGTTGGGAACGTCTAACCTGGTGCCTGCCGTGCATGCTGCGCTCGCACCGTTTGCGAGCCAGGTGCAGGTGTATTGCGGCGAGAACCCCGGCACGCTCACGTTTTCGTGGATCAACACGCCGGGCGTCTGGATTTTCCTGGCGGCGTTTGTCGGCGGCGCCATTCAGGGTGCTTCGCTGCGCTTGATGGGCAAGGTACTGGCCGCGACCGTCAAGCAGATGATGCCGACGGTCATTACCATGCTTTCGGTTCTGGGCTGTGCCAAGGTTATGGGCTATGCGGGCATGATCTCTTCGATCAGTGCGTTTTGCATTGCGGTCGCCGGTGGCCTGTACCCGGTTCTGGCTCCGTGGATCGGCGCGGTCGGTGCATTCGTGACCGGTTCGGGCACGTCTTCTGGCATGCTGTTTGGTCCCATCCAGAGCCAGGCTGCCACCGCGCTGGGCGTGAGCGACTACTGGATGGTCGCGCTGAACGCGCTTGGCGTCGCCGCCGGCAAGATGATCTCGCCGCAGACGCTTGCCATCGGCCTGGCCGCCGTGCACGTGCGCGGCAAGGATGCCGAGCTCCTGGGCGCGGTCCTGCCCTACGCCGCCGGCATGCTGATCCTTATGAGCGCCATCGCCATGCTCGGCCAAGGCTTGCCGCTATAGTTGGCACTTAGGGACGTTCCTTTTGTGCTGGCATCCGGGGACACTCCTTGAATGTTGCCTGTTCAAGAGTGTCCCCAACGACTCGTCGTTTAAGAACGTCCCCAATGACTACCCAATGACTAGGCCGCTTGCCTGGGATTTTTGACCGTTGGGCGGGCTTGCCGCCCTTGCCACAAAAACGTTTTTGCATATCGGGTACAACGAACTTTACGTGAGTAAAGTGCGCGCCGCGCCCGCGTGACGCGCTTTTAAAGGAGGCCCCATGCCTGGTGTTACCCCTGCAGAAGTTCTGTCCAACTTTGGTATTACGCTGGTCGAAGATCCCGCCGAGAATCAGCCGCGTCTGCTGGTCGATCTACCTGCTGCGGAGCTCGTCGAGCACGCCATCCGCCGTGAAGAGGGCCGCATGGCATCCAACGGCGCGCTGGTAATCGAGACGGGGGAGCGCACCGGCCGTTCTCCCAACGACCGCTTTATCGTTGACACCCCCGATGTTCACGACAAGATCGCCTGGGGCGCCGTCAACCGCCCGCTTTCGATTGAGAGCTACGAGGCCATCAAGGTCGGTATCGTCGACTACCTCAACGAGCGCGACGTGTTCGTCACGCGCGGCATGGCGGGTGCCGACCGCAACCACACGCGTCGCCTGCTCGTTGCCTGCGAGCGCGCGAGCCAGGCGCTCTTCATTAAGCAGATGCTCGCCCGTCCGCTCGCTCGCGAAATTGCGCGCACCGGCGAGCCGGACTTTTGCGTGCTCGCGGCACCCGGGTACCAGTGCGACCCCGCCATCAAGGGCCTCAACTCCAGCGCCGCCGTGGTCATCAACTTCCAGGAGCGCGTGATTCTGGTTGCCGGCACCGGCTACTCCGGTGAGATTAAAAAGTCCATCTTCAGCGTCATGAATTACCTGCTGCCCGTCGAGGACGATGTGCTGCCCATGCATTGCTCGGCCAGCATGGATCCCGTCACGCACGAGACCGCGGTGTTCTTTGGCCTGTCCGGCACCGGCAAGACCACGCTTTCGGCCAATCCCACGCGCCTGCTGATCGGCGACGACGAGCACGGTTGGTCCGACATGGGCATCTTCAACATCGAGGGCGGCTGCTACGCCAAGTGCGAGGGCCTGGACGAGTTTCACGAGCCCGAGATCTTCAATGCCGTTCGCTTTGGCGCGATCTGCGAAAACGTGGTGCTCGACGAGAACCGCAAGCCCAACTACGATGACGTCTCGATCACGCACAACACGCGCGTTGCCTATCCCGTCGAGCATATCCCCAACGCGTGGACCAAGGGCATGGGCACCACCCCGAGCGTCGTGCTGTTTTTGACCTGCGATGCCTTTGGCGTGCTGCCGCCTATCTCGCGCCTGACGGCCGATGCCGCCATGTATCACTTTGTGACGGGCTTCACCGCCAAGATCCCCGGTACCGAGGTCGGCGTCACCGAGCCCACGCCCACGTTCTCCTCGCTGTTCGGAGAGCCGTTTATGCCGCTCGACCCCATGGTCTATGCCAAGATGCTCGGCGAGCGTATCGCCGACGGTCGCACCCGCGTCTATCTGCTCAACACCGGCTGGATTGGCGGCGGTTATGGCGTGGGCCATCGTATCGAGCTTGCCTACACGCGCGCCCTGGTCGCACGCGCCCTCGACGGTACCATCGAGGACAGCGAGTTCTTGCACGACGATATCTTTAATGTCGACATTCCCACTACGTGCCACGGTGTGCCGGACGGCATCCTGGTGCCGCGCCAGTACTGGCAGAGCACAGCGCGCTACGACGAGGCCGCGCACAACCTGGCGGTGATGTTCGAGGAGAACTTCGAGAAGAAGTACTCGCACCTGCCCGAGTCCGTCAAGGCCGCCGGCCCGCACGCTCAGGTGTCCGCCGAGGCCCGTCATCGCGGCCGCGGCCTGCTGGGACTCCGCCACTAGCGTCGCCTCGAGTTCATATCCACCACAAAGAGGCAGGCGCCTTTGTGGTGGTTTTGCTCGTGTGGATGACTCGGGTTACAATGCGCCTGACATATCGTCCCCTTCTCCGGATGGGGGCAGCGTAAGCGCTCTTGTGACGGCACCGTAGGACTTTGAAGGTGGCCGTTGTAAGGGCGCTTTTTGTTTAGGCGCTCGCGTTGGCGCGAATTGCGAAAGGAGCACGTATGAAGAGCTTTGTTGCCGAGGATTCATTTTGGGAGCTATTTCCACAGGCGGCGGTCGGTGTTGTGGTCGTGGAGGGCATGAAGCCCGCGGCTCAGATTCCTCAAGAGGACGTGGACGCGATTGCGGCGCTGCTCGATCGCGCCAATATCGATGCGGAGCGTCATCTGACAAGCGATACCATCAGCGAGAACGCGCCGGTCAAGGCATGGCGCGAGGCCTATCGCCTGTTCAAGACCAAAAAGGGCGCCCGCTGCTCGATCGAGAACTTGCTCAAGCGCGTGCTCAAGGGCAAACCGGTCGGTCATATCACACCGGCGGTGGATATTTACAACACGGTGTCGCTGACCTACGCGCTGCCCGTGGGAGGCGAGGATTTGCACGCGATTGAGGGAGACCTTCGCTTGAAGGTGACCGACGGTGGCGATGCGTTCTTGCCGCTTGGCGAGGAGGCAGATGATCCGACGCTGCCCGGCGAGCTCGCCTACATCGATGATGCGGGCGCCGTGTGCCGCTGCTGGAACTGGCGCGACGGCGTTCGAACGGCTCTGTCCGACGATTCTGCCGATGCGTTCCTGGCGATTGAGTGTGTAGAGCCCGAGCGAATGGGGGACTGTCAGGCCGCGATCGATCGCTTAGCCGAGCTGCTCGAGCGCTATCTGGGAGCGACGGTTGTCGTTAAGACGCTTGTGACCCGCGATAACCCGCGCGTGGAACTCTAGCTCGGGCCAAACCACCACACAAACCACCACAAAGGTGCTGTCCCCTTTGTGGTGGTTTTTATGTTGATGAGTTAACAATTGGGATATTTGGGTACGGGGGTTCGGGCATGCGGCTAAGATGTTTACCCGTTAGCATCATGCAAGCGAAAGGCGGTCGTCTCCCATGCAGCAGAACGACGAGACACGTTTTGAGGACTTTGTCGGACTGATTAGCGGGCTCTACAAGGAGATCCAGCGCATTAAGGCATCTGAGGGCGCAAGGCTGGGCCTTAAGGGTTCCGATATCATGTGCCTGTACTATCTTGAGCGCAGCAAGGACGGCCTGACTGGTGCCGACCTCGCCCGCATGGCAGGCGTGACCCGCGCTGCCGTCTCGCGCACGCTGGCGCATCTGGAAGAGGGCGGCTACGTCGAGGTCGACGATTCGGGCGATGCCGCCGTTAAGTATCGTGCCCCGGTTCGCCTGACCACGTTGGGCGGCGAGAGCATGAATGAGGCCGATCGCATTATTCGCGAGGTGCTCGACGCCACCGGCAAGGCCATGGGCGTGGAGCAGCGCGAGCAGATGTACGCGTCGCTGCGTACGATTCTCGACACCCTGCGCGAGCTGTAGGGCAGCCTAGGCATTTGCTTCCCATTAACAACTGCATCGTCCCGTTTGAGCGCGTATACCGTGCCGGGGCATTGCTGTCAAAATTCCCTGCGCGGGACCTGCGCAAGAAAGGATTCGCTATGTCCGTCCGCATTATTACCGATTCCGCAAGCGATATGTCGCCGGCGGAGCACCCGGCACTGGCTGTTTTGCCACTGTCCGTCACCTTTGGTACCGATGTGTACATGGATGGCGTCGATATCGATCACCAGCGCTTTTACGAGATGCTCGTGGAGCGCGATGAGCTGCCCAAGACCGGCCAGGTCAACCCGTACGCGTTTTCGCAGGCTATCGCCGAGGTTCGTGAAGCCGGCGATGAGGCCGTGATTATTACCGTGGGCGCTAAGCTTTCCGGCACCAATCAGAGTGCCCGCACCGCTCTTGCCGAGGCCTCGGGCGGCGATGTGTTCGTGGTAGACAGCAACAACGTCACCCTGGGCGAGCGCGTGCTGGTCGAGTATGCCCTGCGCTTGGTGGACGAGGGCCGTAGCGCGGCCCAGATCGCGGCGGCGGTCGAGGCCGTGCGCGACCGCGTGGTGGTTATCGGCCTGCTCGAGACGCTGGAGTACCTGGTGCGCGGCGGTCGCCTGTCTGCTGCGGCCGGCGCCGTGGGTACGCTGCTCAACGTAAAGCCCGTGGTGGCTGCCGAGGACGGTCTGATCGTGCAGCTGGGCAAGGCGCGCGGTTCCAAGAACGGTCGCAACCTGCTGAACCAAAAGGTCGAACAGGCGGGCGGCGTCGACTTTTCCATGCCGCTGGCGCTCGGCTATACGGGCCTTTCGGATGCGGTGCTCAAGAAGTATATCGAGGACAGCGCCGCGCTGTGGGCTGGCCACACCGAGGGCGAGCTGCCCGTTCACACCATCGGCGCCACCATCGGCACCCATGTAGGCCCCGGTGCCGTAGCCGTAGCCTTCTTCCAGCCTGCCAGCTAACCGACCTGCCAAAAAGGGACAGGTTTATTTTGGCAGGTTTTATCTGGGCAAACGCTACCTGCCATGCCATGTGATCCCTCGGCGATGACGGGCTTGCGGACCATCGGCCGCACGGAGGCCGCAAATGATCCGCAACCCTGCCGTCCCCGAGGGATCATTTGATTTATGCTGTTGCGGGCGGAAAGGAGCATCGATGGCGTCTGAGGGCTTTTTTGAGCGGGTGTACGAGGTAGTCGAGCAGATCCCTGAGGGGATGGTTGCCACGTACGGCCAGGTGGCGCTGCTCGCCGGCCGTCCACGAAGTGCGCGGTACGTGGGGTATGCCCTGCACAGCAATCCGCGCCCTGGTCAGATTCCCTGCCATCGTGTGGTGTTTGCCGATGGCAGCATTTGCGAGGGCTTTGCGTTTGGCGGCCCCGATGCTCAGCGCGAACTTCTGCTGGGGGAGGGCGTGACGTTTGTCGACCCCATGCACGTCGACTTGGCCGCTTGTCGTTGGCCGGCTGGGTTATAGCGACTCGTTCGCGCTAAAACCACTACAAAGGTGCCTGTCCCCTTTGCGGTGGAACGCCGGCGCCGTTGACGTTTCCCCAGAAAAAACCTGCCAAAATAAATCAGTCCCTATTTGGTAGGTTTACCGTGGCTAACTTATGGAGAAGGTATGGCGGCACGATTTGACGCTGTAAAGTAAACAAAGGCGAACTATATTGTATTCAACAACGGAGCAGGCAATAGGCGATGAAAAAGCCTGCCCTGTTGAGTTTGATTCGCATTCCTCCCCTCTGTGCGATTCAACGGTGTACTTCAGGAAAGCGCCCGTCGGCTGCCATGGTCGGCGGGCGCTTTCCTGTAAGCATGGGGCAAACCCATCAGGTCTGTTATTCCATAATGAGGTACTGACGTTTGGTTTTAGGGGGTGTTCCTATAGTTTTGTCAACTGGGCAATGCTGTTTTCGAGATTGAATCGCGACATGCTAACGCCAGGCCTTTCGGCCGATGGGCTCCAATCTGTTCGGAGCGCTT
>NZ_JBQKDI010000014.1:0-56831 GCF_052121915.1 Collinsella sp. LCP19S3_B11 | reverse complement strand
GACTCCGCGCACCTCGCGGCCGTGACGTAGTACTCGAGCACGTCGCGCTGGGGCCCCTCGAGCCTGATCCCGGATATCCACCTCCAGTGGGCGCGCGTCCAGGATCCCTTCCTCGTCCCGTCGGCGTTGCGCTCGTCCCAGACGTGGCCCAGCCTGATCAGGAACATGTTGAGGCGCTGCCTGGCGCGGCGGCACTCCGCCGTGGCGTCGTCGAGGGCGCGGTCGAGGTCCCGGGCGGCCTCGACGGCCGCATCGGGCAGCGGGACCTCCACGATGTTGTGGGTGGCGAGCATGCGGGCGATGAACTCGGCGTCGCGCCGGTCGTTCTTGCGGCGCGCGTCCGCCGCCGGCCTCTGCATCTTGGAGACGGCGGCCACGGCGCAGTCGAGGCCGAGCGCGCGCAGCTCGCGCGCCATGTGGAAGCCGGTGGGGCCGCTCTCGTAGCAGGCCCTGGGCTCCTCGAACCCGAGGGCCCACTCCGCGATCTCGGCGGCGTCCGTCCCGAAGTCACGGTGCACCACCTCGCCGGTGAAGGGGTTGAACGCCGCGGCGGCGACCGATTGCGCGTGGACGTCCAGGCCGATGGAGGTAACATGGGGCATGGGAAGCCTCCTCCCCGCAGGTGCGGTAAGGGCTACCGCACGGGCCGATACTCAAAGCCCATTGTGGCATCCCGAGCCCGCGAAAAGAAGCTGCGCCGCGGGGGAGGCGACCCAAATGGCTTTCTCATATCGTCTTGCTTCGTACGCTGCTTGAGTGCCTCGGTAAGTCCGATAAGCGCCGTGAGGAGCGAGACCAAAGAGGTCAGGAGCTTCACGAAATCAATCAGATCGGTCATGGGCATCACCTCCCGTCGCATGGAGGGCGCTGCCCGGCACATGGAACTGCCGTCAACAATAACCAGTCTATCAAACTGCAGTCATAAATACGAATATATGTTCGATAATAACAGCGATCTGACCATCTCAAAACGCAGCTTTACGCAAGGGTGCCGGGTGGCCGCGCTGGGCGCTTTCATGTCCGCACGAGCGCCTATCCTTACGGCAATGTAGCCGCCTATGTAGCAAGCGGCAGGCAACGGAGAGAGGCCATAACCGTGTCAGCTGAAAAGACGCCGGGTATCTCGGCTATCGATACGACGAACTTTGCGCGCCAGATTGTGCTGGACTTTGAGTTTGCGCCGGTGCCAAAGCAACGCCAGCGCCGTGGGCTGCGCAACGAGATTATCGAGGTCGGCGCCGTCAAGCTCGATTACCACGGCAACGTTATGGGCGAGTTCTCGCAGTTTGTGCAGACGGAATTTACCGAAGGCGTTGCGTATCCCGTCCGCGAGCTCACGGGGATATCGGCCGTGGACACCGCGATGGCCGATCCGCTCTATGTGGTGATCAAAAGGCTCAGCGATTGGATTGGTCGCTACTCCGCCCAGGTGGTTTGCTGGAGCGGGACGGACCGTCAACAGCTTTTGACCGAGTGCCAGGCAAAGCACATCGACCTTTCCGCATTTCCTACGGACTGGGCCGACCTGCAGGCGTTTTACACCTCGATTATGGACGTGGGCAGCCATGGGCGCGTCTCGTTGGGTGACGCGGCGATGTGGTTTGGCATCGAGTTCGACGAGTCGACGGGTCACGCCCACAGCGCCCTTGCCGATGCGCGTGTGACCGCCAAGCTGCTCAAGCAGGTGATGGACGGGGACTATCACGTGAGTCCGCGCGCCCAGGAGATCCGCCAGCGGTGGGGGATGGGCGAGCGAGCCCAGACGCGCCTCTCCAGCAAGTGCCCCGAGCTGGGCGACCTGCTGCTGAAACTGAAGGCGGAGGGGAGGTAGGCAGGGCTCCGGAATGAACTCTGACTCAAGTCATCGAGCCCAAATTCTTTTTACACGCCATTTTCATGGGCTGAATAGTGCCGAGATTCAATCGTCGAAGGCGCTGTTAGTGGGCTTGCGGGGCCAGTTATCTTATTTGCCCGCCATTTTCATGCTGCCCTACCTGTAGGCTTAATTAGCTTTGGTCCCTCTCCGTCATCAAGATGGGCTTAACTCTGGTGTCAGGTATGGACACCGCTCTCGTTTGTTTGACCTTCGCCGCGCGCTCTGCCGCTACGAGAGCCGATGCGTTCTCCCGCCTTCTGGCCTCGGCGGCGGTGGGATAATAACCGCAACTACATCCGTCCCATTAGGAGCTGCCTCATGTCTTTCCTAGACCGCCTCTTCGGTACCGAAGAGGCCGATGAATCCGCCAATGACGTTGCCGCCATCGAGCTCGCACAGGAGCAAGCTCTTTCGAGGATATCCGAAAATGAGTTGGCGGCTCTCAAGGATTCTGCAGTGAGGACCGTTAGTCTTCCTGTAGGAAGCAAGGCTGCTATCGCGGCAGATGCTCTCATACCGTTTGGCGCCAACGTCGCACAGGGCGTTAACGAGATCGGCATGGCGATGGTCAGGTTCCCAGAGGGCGTGGGCTGGGCGGACCTCTGCTCACGCAAGGCACCCGAATGGGATGGTTATAAGCTCCTTTCCAGTTTTGACAGTGACGGTAAGTTCAACGAGATGGCTGGTATCAAGCAGGCTGGTCTTCAACCCGCTGCGGTGGCAAACCTTGCGCTTCAGGGTGCCGCGGTGGCGGTGGGCATGGCGTATATGAACCAGATAAACGAGAAACTTGACGGTCTTCAGTCCGGCATCGAGGCGATTCAGCGAGATATGCAGCGCGAGCGCGATGCCGAGCTCAAAGCGGCATATGACGCCCTTGATCGCCTTATTCTCAAGTGCCAGGAGTACGGCGCCAGCACCGAGAAGCGTCAAGTCGCGCTGCAGATTATTGAGGACGCACAGCGTGAGGCAAACAAGGCGTGGAACTATGAGCTCAAGTGCATGAAGGACTTTTCAGCCGAGGTGCGGGCAAGGAAGCGCCTCTCGGCGGAAAAGATAGCCGAGGAGGCGGAGAAGCTCTCCGCGATGGAAACGCGAGCCGCCGTGGCATTCCAGCTTTTCGTTATGGCTCAGCAGATAGGCATGCGTTTCGAGGGCGACTACACGAGGCAGAGAATTGAAACCGACGGGCAAATAACAAGACGGATGGCGGACGGGTTTTCTTCCGTTCGAGGGGAAGCGAGGCTCGCCCTTTCGGAGAAAATCTCCAAAGTGGGAGGAAAACCGCTCGCTATCGCTGAGCGCTCGGAAGACGACCGTGAGGTCGAGAATGTTGTCCTGGGGCTGCTCCGCGAAGCGGGGAAAACGTGAACCGCCTCAACCCGATGCGCATGCGCGCTAAGGCGAAGGCGGACATCTCTGAGAAGCGCGCAAAGCTGCAGGATGTGGTCTCAAACGAAAACGTTGTCCGAGAAATTGCCGATCGAAATGAGGAGGAGCTCGAAACGATAAACTTCGCCTTCAATGAGGCTGACACGATTGTCATCGGACCCGACAACGTCACAATTTTCAAGGTGTTAGAGGAGAACGCCGAGACGGGCGATGGTTCTGAGGAAGTGATTGTGTAGATATCTTCGAGATGGGACGCAGGTAGGGCCTAGCGCCAGACCTCCAACGCCTTGTCCGCAAGCCATTCGGCGCGCTCTGCGATGTCGCCCTCGTCCCAAGTCTTCTTCTCCAAGGCATCGGCCATGGTCGCAAGGCCGGCGGCGCAGAGGGCCAAGCCGTCCTTGTATCCCTTTCCCTGCTTCTTGGTGGTCCAATCGGCATCGCGGATGGAGGCGTTGAGCGAATGCGTGATGATGGCGAGGTTGCCGAGCGTGAGGAGCTTCCGGTCCCTTCGCGTGGCGGCTTCGTCGTCGAGGGTTCCCCATTTGTTTCGCCACTTCTTGGGCATCATGTGCTCGAGGGTGTACTGGTTGAATCCGAGCAGGGCTGTGCTGCTCATGCCTGGGCGAATGGCGCTTTCCAGCAGATAGAGGACGCCCTTGGACTGGAGGTTGTACAGACACGATTCCTCGAATGCCGCTCGAACCTCGGCGTCGCCGGGCATGTATGTCGTCGCCTCGTCATTGGCTTCGAGAGCCTTCCTCAGCGCCTCCGCGTCCTTCACCTCGTTCAGGATCAGCGAGGTGAACAGCCTGTTGTAGTTCTTCGTGGTCGCCTGAACCAGCGTTCGGCGGATGATGTAGGTCTCAAGCAGGGCGAAGACCTCGGATTCCTCGCCCGAAGACTCCGCGTTCTTGCGAACGTAGAGCACGTACGGGATGAGCGTCGAGTTCTTGAGGCCGAATATGAGCACGTTCAGGCGCTCGATGCCGGGGGCGGAGGGGATGTCCGCGTCGCAGCAGCTTGGGTCAAACGTGGACTCGAACACCTTGGCATACGCCTTCATGCTGCTGAGGATCTCGTCCTTGTCTCCGTTGCAGTACCTGCCGATAAAGTCCTTGTAGGACTGGAAGAGGTTGGACGTGCGCGAATAGAAGAGCTTGTCCTCGGTCGTGACGCCACGCCTCTTGTCCTGAACCAGGATCTGGAGGAACGCGTCGAAGAACAGGTCGACGAGCGTGCGCTTGATGCGCCCGGTCACGACCTCCTGCTCCCAATACTCCCTCTTCTCAGCCGTGGGCTCGAAGACGTCTTCCCAGCACTCCTTGAACGCCTGCTCGTTCTCGCGGTTGAAGAAGTAGTTCTTGAGGAGCTCCGCCGTCGTCAGGCGCACCCCGAGCGAGTTGATGGTGTCGAATATCTGCTGCTCGTCCTCGCCCTCGGTAAGGTCGATGCAGACGAACTGGACGTTCGACTTGATCGTGTTCCTGTCGACCCTCTCTGGGTCGATATTCTTGAGGAAGTAGTTGTAGGCGCGGATGATGGCCGAGGTGCCCTTGATGGGCTCGCAGTCCGTGGCGCTGACGACCCTCTCGAAATCCTGCCGGTCGTACTTGCCGTGCCTTAGGGCGATTTGGCCGGTCTCCAGGACGAAATCTCGCTCAAACAAATTGTTTGTGACGTTTTTCGCACAGAGTGCCTTGAAGAAGATGACCATGGTCGTGAGTCGCTGCTGGCCGTCGATGACGGTGCGAACCTCGGACACCTCGGACCAGGTGTTACCGGAGGAGGCCTGCTTCAGGATGATGGAACCAAGGAAATAAGGTCGCTTAGAGGCCGTGACGAATTCCATGTCGCCAAGGAAGCGCTCCCATTGCTCTTCTCCCCAGACGTACGCCCTTTGGTAGAAAGGTATTTCGAGCAGGCGCGATCCGTTGAACACGCCGCTTATCGTAGATTTTCCTGCATCCATCCTTAATGACCTATCTATCCTTCGCGGTTATTGCTGGTGAGCCGATTTCGGTAGTGTCGAGAAAGTTGGTGTAAGGGCCTTGCGGCCCCTGTGTCCGATATCCGGAATCAGTTGATATCCTAGGCCGCCTCCACGCTGTCGGCAAGTTCCAGGCTGGATTCGATCATCTTCCTGGCCGCCTTCTCCAGCTCCGCCCAGTCGTGCTCGCCCGCGGCACCCATTCTGAACGCGGCGTCATGTATCTCGGCCATCCTCCTCTCCGAGAAGTAGCGCGAGCCGGACCATGTCTCGGCCTGGTCGCACATGACGGCGCCCACGAGCCTGAGCAGCGAACTCTCCGACGGGAAGACCTGCACCACGCGCGAGCGGCGCTTGATTTCCCTGTTGGCGCGCTCCTGCACGCTGTTGGTGCGCAGGCGCTTCCAGCGCGACGGCGGGAAGTCCAGGTACGCGAGCGCGTCGGGCTCCGCCTCCTCGAGCACCCTCGCCGCCCTCGGGCAGCACCCCTCCAGCATCTCGCATGCCGCGTGGTACATGGCCACGGCGGTGGCGGCGTCCCCGGCGCGGAAGACCGAGGAGACGATGCGCCCCACGCGGCGCCCCAGCTGCCGGGAGCCGGCCTCGCGCATGCAGTCGCGCACCAGGTGCACGGCGCATCGCTGCCAGGCCGCCCCCCCGGAAGACCTCGCCTATGGCCCTGACCAGGCCCCCGTGGGCATCGGATACGACGAGCTCGGTGCCGGTCGCGCCGCGGTCGCGCAGCTTCCGCGGGAAACCGAGCCACGAGTCGAAGGACTCCGTGCCCGCCACGGATACCCCCAGCACCCGCCTCCAGCCGGACTCGTCGCAGCCTATCGCCGTGGCCACCGCGGTCGAAGCCACGCGGCCCCCGCGGCGGCACTTGACGCAGGTCGCGTCGAGCCAGATGCAGGGTATCGCGCGCGCATCGGGCGGCCCCTCCGCGAGGTCGGCTATCTCGGCGTCGAGGGTCGCGGCGATCGCGCCCACTCGGTCCCTGCCGAGCCTCTCGATGCCCATCTTCTCGGCTATCCTCTGCACCTTCCTGGTGCCGGTGCCGGTGGCGTACATCTCGGCCACCGGCGCGACGAGCGCGCGGTCGACGCGCCGGCGGCGCTCGAGGACGTCCTCGGGGAAGAAGCTGCCCGTCCTGAGCTCGGGGGTTCTCAGGTTGGGCGTGCCCGCGCACGTCTCGAGCGTGCGGTTGCGGTAGCCGTTCCTGCTGTTGGCCCCGTCGCCGCAGAGCTGGTCGGCCTCCTAGTCCATGATGGCGTTGACCACCTGCTCGGCGAGCAGCCTGAGCAGCGACGGGATGTCGACCATCCCGTCGGTCGACCTCGGGATGGCGGCCTTCTCCGGCATCGCGTCCGCTTATATCTCCATAGCGGTCCCTGTCCTTTCCCAGAACCTGTGTTATGTAGCGATTCCAGATTCTGGGACAGGGGCCGCTTGCGTTTAGCGGTCAGCCGTCGGCGCGCTTACACCAACATTCCCGACACGATCCAGCCTTTTGACACCGTGTGATCAAAGACTGCGCGCCACCATGATGCCGCCTGTGTCTGCCTACATCCCCGCAATCCCGCGGGCAGCACTCAGCAGCTCATACTCCCTCTGGCTCCACTGGTGCAGTTCGGCCGCGCGCACGGCGTCGCGGCACAGGTCCAGGAATACCTCGGCCCCCTCGCAGAAGCACTCGTGGGCAAAGGCGCCGGATCCGTCCGCAACGCACATGCCGTCTGCAAACAACTTCCAACTCGACGGCTCGCGCGAGTCGTCTCCGAACAGCTTGATCTGCAACACATGCGGGTCGCCGGCGGCGCAGAGCTCTTCCTCGAGTACCTGCACCGTAAAGCGCATCTGGTGGGAGAGACTGCTCTTGACCATGGCCGAGGCATAGCCGTTCGGCTCGTCTAGAAGATGCATTCGTTTTGGCTTGGCTGCCAGATTGTGGAAGTTGCGCTCGCTGCGCACGGAGAAGTTGTCCATACGGACTCCTTTCATCGATGTTGGCAGGGCCACCGTGCCTCTTGGCCGGTTGGCGTCGGGATCGTGGAGCCAACTCTCTACCCCGACTCTGGATAAAACACGCCCGCTCCTTGCGGGCACGATGGAGTCTACCAGCGCGCGCGGACACAAATCAAGCGTTGACTGCGAAATGATGTGCAGACGGCGCTTGATTACGCGGCAATTATTCGGCCAACATTCGGAAAAGTGTCGAAATCAGCCTTATAAAAGTACGGAAAAGTGTCAAATTCGAGACACTAAAATTACCGAAAAATGTCGATTCGACCGTCATTCAACTACGGAAAAGTGTATCCTAGTGCTAAAACAGCACGTAATAAGGGGTGCGCTTATGCTGCAGAGAAAAGCGAAAGCACAGTTTGAATCTTGGCTTGCCTCGTCGCCTAACAAGGCTCTTTTGGTCAAGGGTGCCCGACAGGTAGGAAAGTCATATCTGGTCAACGTCTTTGCAAACGAATCGTTCGAAAAAGTCGTGACGTTCGACCTTATCGCCGACGCGTCCGTGCGCGATTCGTTTTTGGCGGCGAAAAGTGCGGACGACCTGCTTATGCGCATGTCTATCGCTGCGACGCAGCCGATGGTTGCGAACAAGACCGTCGTGGTTATCGATGAGGTGCAGCGATGCCCCAACGTGGTGACGTTTATCAAATACCTGGTCCAGCGCGGCGACTTTCGATACATCCTTACCGGATCGCTCCTTGGCGTTGAGCTCGAGGGCATCGATTCCCTGCCGGTGGGCTATGTCGAGCAGGTCCAGATGTATCCGCTCGACTTTGAGGAGTTTTGCTGGGCAAATGGCGTTGGTGCCAGCGTCTTTGACATGCTCAGGGGCTGTCTAAAGGATGAGGAGGAGCTCCCCGGCTACCTGTATGACCGCTTGCTCGATCTGTTCCATCAGTATGTGGTGGTGGGAGGCATGCCCGACGCGGTCAATTCCTTCTTGGCGACGCGCAATGTCGACGAGGTTCGAAACATCCACCGCGATCTTCACGCCCTGTATCGCGATGACATCGCAAAGTACGCTCCGCCCGAGCTACGCTTGGTTATTCGCGATATCTACGATTTGATTCCCAGCGAGGCTGGCTCCAAAAACAAGCGATTCAAGCTGTCGTCGATTAACGGCGTCAAACGTTTTTCGCAGGTGACAGATCATTTTCTCTGGTTGTCGGAGGCAGGAGTTGCGCTTCCCGTGTTTAACGTAACGGCGCCCGTGGCACCCCTTTTATTGGGGGAGCAGCGAAATCTGTTTAAGCTGTTTTACTTGGACACCGGAATGCTCATGTCGTCGTATTCCAAGAAGGTTGCCCAAGGGGTATTTGATGGAGAGGCAGAAGGCCCCTTTGGCATGAATATGGGGGCGGCGTTTGAGGGCTTTGTCGCGCAAGAGCTCAAAGCCCACGGATTCAGATTGCGCTACTTTACGTCTAAAAAGGTCGGCGAGCTCGATTTTGTGGAGGAGACGCTCGATGGGGAAGTGCTTGCTATCGAGGTCAAATCGGGCAAGAGCTTTAAGTCCCACGCGGCACTCGACAACGCGCTCGCGACGAAGGGCTACGGCATCGATCGCGCCCTGGTACTTGCGGAATGTAATCTTCACCGCGATGGTAACGTGCTGTATCTACCCATCTTTATGGCAGGGCTTTTGGAGCCGTAACGTGCCGCCGGCTCTTCCGGCCCTCCCTCAGCCCTCGCTACTCGTCCCCGTCGTTGGGGTCGCCCTTGAGGTTGTTGACGTCGAGGTAGTCGTTGCTCTCGTCCTCTTTTTGCTGCGTTGCCGATTCGGACTCGACAGGGCTGCGGAACAGCTGGAATCCCTCAAACGCAATGACGCCAAGCAGCACTACGACGATCGCTATAAAGATAATCTTTGCTACTGGATTGAAATCCAAAAAGCGCGGCGCCTCTTCTGCGGCGTAGTAGTCGCCATAATAATCGTCGTTATCAGTGTGGCTATCGGTGTATGAGGATGTGGGTATAGCTTGCGCATGGTCGTCCGGCTCGTATTCGGAAGCGGACGCGGCGACAAGCGGATTTACCGGCTCGCCGAGCGTCGGCGCGCCGGAAGATGTTTCGTCCAGATCGGCATCAGCCCAGGAATCGAAGGCAAACTGACGGGTCGCAAAGTCGTCGAGATCTGCAACGGGCGGTTCGGGCGCAAGATGCTGCGCCGCGGCGATAAACGATGCCGTCTCGGAAGGATCGCCTGCCGAATGGGTTCCGTCGCCCATGAGCTCGTCGGCGGTCCAGGGGCGGTCGCTCATCACGTCGTCGAGGCTCAACGCAAACAGATCGTCTTCGCCCTCGTCAAACGCGCGTTTCGCATGCCTGGCGCCAGAAGCGAAGCCTCTGCGGTCGTTGCGTAATGCGCTGTTCGACCCCATCTTGCTCCATCCTTTCGAACTGTCTCGTCCTTCGATTATATGGAACTTGCCTTGCGGCCGAGTCTTGGATTCGTGCATTCCAGAACTCACGCCCAAAAGGGGAGGGCGATCCGGCCGAGTTGCCTACTTGTCGCCGGCGGCAGCCTTTGCCTCGTTGAGGTAGCTATAGAAGCTGTACTTAGAGATGCCAAAGAACTCGCAGGCACGCTCGCTCGACTTGGAAATGAGGAAGGCGCCGCGACGGTCGAGGTAGCCAATGGCGCGAATGCGCTCATCTTTGGTCATAAGGGCTGCGGGCTTGCCCACGTATTGCTCGCACTCGCGCAGCAGATCTTCGAGCAGGTCGCCGATGGTTTTGGTAATGGGCTCGGGCTCGGTGTAGCCCGTGCCGTCGGTGCCGGTAAAGGCATCGAGCGAGCGCTCAAAAGCTTTCATGAGCGTAATGTCAAAGTTAATGCCCAAAATGCCGACAGGCTTGCCCTCGTCGTTGCGGATAAAGATGGTCGAGGACTTAAGCAGCTTGCCATCGGCGGTTTTGGTGAGGTATGGCTCGCGGTCGTGCACGTCGGTGGTGTCCTCGTGCATGGACTCAAACACAATATGGCTGGGACCGTCACCCAGCTTGCGCCCGCTTACATGGCCGTTTTCGATTACCACGATGGAGTGGTCCACGTCCTCGGTCTCCAGATCGTGGACGACGATTTCGCAGTTGGGGCCAAACTGGAGCGCCAGGCCGTGTGCAAGGCGCTTAAAAAACTCAATCTGTGCGGGGGTCATGGGTGCCTTCCTAAAAATTAGTTTGGGCACACTTTGCCATAAACCCCACTTGTTCGCAAATAACGAAAGTGCCGCTGCGTTATGTAACCGTTCGTCGGCGAAAAGGTACCGATTACGGCAACAAACAATTTGTTAGGTTTACCAATCAAAAAGTGTGATAGAACATTGCTAACAAACTTTTTGTTTGGCATCCACATAAAAGTTCAGTCTCATGAATGGGAATGGGCTGAAACGCGTATGCGGGGGCCGGCAAGAGAGGACTTAAGGAGTTCACCGTATGGCCGATAAGATCCAGTGGGCGGGCAACACGATGCCCAAGAGCGATGACAAGCACTTGGGAATCATGAGCCTCGACCACGTGAAGAAGGCCCGCGCCTTCCACCAGTCGTTCCCCCAGTACACCGTCACTCCGCTTGCCCGCCTGGACGGCCAGGCCGCGCGCCTGGGCCTGTCCAATCTGTGCGTCAAGGACGAGAGCTATCGCTTTGGCCTTAATGCCTTTAAGGTCCTGGGTGGTTCGTTTGCCATGGCCAACTACATTGCCGACGAGACCGGCAAGGACGTTGCCGAGTGCACCTTCGATTACCTGACCTCCGATCAGCTTGCCAAGGACTTTGGCCAGGCCACATTCTTTACCGCCACCGACGGCAACCATGGCCGCGGCGTGGCATGGGCTGCCAACAAGTTGGGCCAGAAGGCTGTCGTGCACATGCCCAAGGGTTCCACCAAGCCCCGCTTCGATAACATCGCCGCCGAGGGAGCCACGGTGACCATCGAAGAGGTCAACTACGATGAGTGCGTGCGCATGGCCGCCGCCGAGGCCGATGCCTGCGAGCGCGGCGTCATCGTCCAGGACACCGCCTGGGAGGGCTACGAGAAGATTCCGTCCTGGATTATGGAGGGCTACGGCACCATGGCTTCCGAGGCTGCCGAGCAGCTGCGCGAGATGGCCATCAACCGCCCGACGCACGTCTTTGTCCAGGCTGGCGTAGGCTCGCTGGCCGGCGCCGTGGTGGGCTACTTCACCAACCTGTATCCCGATAACCCGCCCACCTTCGTCGTGGTCGAGTGCGCGCCTGCCGCCTGCCTGTACAAGGGCGCTGCCGCCGGCGACGGCGACCCGCGCATCGTGGACGGCGACATGCCCTCCATCATGGCCGGTCTGTGCTGCGGCGAGCCCAACATTCTGGGCTGGGATATCCTGCGCAACCACGCCACCGCCTTCGTGTCCTGCCCCGACTGGGTTACCGCTCGCGGCATGCGCATCCTGGGCGCTCCCGAGAAGGGCGACCCGCGCGTCATCTCCGGCGAGTCCGGCGCTGTGACCACCGGCCTGGTCGAGACTCTCATGCTCGACCCCGAGTACACCGAGCTCAAGGAGCTCATCGGCCTGGATAAGACGAGCTCCGTGCTCTGCTTCTCCACCGAGGGCGACACGGATCCGGATCAGTACCGTCGCATCGTCTGGGAGGGCGAGTATCCCACCTGTTAGCGAGCCTAACCTGTCCGGGTGGCGGAGCATATGTTTACTCCCTGCTCGAACAGTCCTGCGCAAGACGGAAAGCACATTAAGTGCTTTCCTTTGCGTGCGGAACTCGCGACGGAGCAAACATATGCTCCGCCACCCTACGTTTACTTGCTTGCCGGGTACTCGACCTCACGCTGCTTGGCACAAGTGATCTATCTGAAAGAAATCCACCTGTAGGTAAACCCTTGTAGAAAGGTTGACTGTTATGGCTAAAGAACTCGATTTTGACGCTATCAAGGCTGCTGCTGAGTCCCATCGTGCTGATATGACTCGCTTCCTGCGCGCTATGATCTCCCATCCCTCTGAGTCTTGCGAGGAGGGCGAGGTTGTTGCCTGCATCAAGGCCGAGATGGAGAACCTCGGCTATGACGAGGTCAAGGTCGACGGCCTGGGCAACGTCATGGGCTTTATGGGCGAGGGCGACAAGATCATCGCCATCGACTCCCACATCGACACCGTCGGCATCGGCAACATCGAGAACTGGGACGCCGATCCCTATGAGGGCTACGAGACCGACGAGATCATCTACGGCCGCGGCGGCTCCGACCAGGAGGGCGGCATGGCCTCCGCTACCTACGCTGCCAAGATGATGAAGGACATGGGCCTTATCCCCGAGGGCTATAAGATCATGGTCGTCGGTACCGTCCAGGAAGAGGACTGCGATGGCATGTGCTGGCAGTACATCTACAACAAGGACGGCATTAAGCCCGAGTTCGTCATTTCCACCGAGCCCACCGACGGCGGCATCTATCGCGGTCACCGCGGCCGCATGGAGATCCGCGTCGACGTTCACGGCACTTCCTGCCACGGCTCCGCTCCCGACCGCGGCGACAACGCCATCTACAAGATGGCCGACATCATCGCCGACGTCCGTGCCCTCAACAACAACGGCTGCGACGAGTCGACCGACATCAAGGGTCTCGTCAAGATGCTCGACCCCAAGTACAACCCCGAGCACTACGAGGATGCTCGCTTCCTGGGCCGCGGCACCTGCACCGTCAGCCAGATTTTCTACACCAGCCCCAGCCGCTGCGCCGTGGCCGACTCCTGCGCCATCTCCATCGACCGTCGCATGACCGCCGGTGAGACCTGGGAGTCCTGCCTGGACGAGATCCGCAACCTGCCGGCCGCCAAGAAGTACGGCGACGACGTGAAGGTCTCCATGTACATGTACGACCGTCCGTCCTGGACCGGCGAGGTCTACGAGACCGAGGCTTATTTCCCCACGTGGATCAACAAGGAGACCGCTCCGCACGTCAAGGCCCTCGTCGACGCCCACAAGGCCATGTTTGGTGACGAGCGTATCGGCTGCGAGCCCAGCATGGACAAGCGCACCGGTCGCCCGCTGTGCGACAAGTGGACCTTCTCCACGAACTGCGTCTCCATCCAGGGCCGTTACGGCATCCCCTGCGTGGGCTTTGGCCCGGGTGCCGAGTCTCAGGCTCACGCTCCCAACGAGGTCACCTACAAGGACGACCTGGTCACCGCTGCCGCCATGTACGTTGCTGCCCTGAACCTCTACGATCCGAGCCAGGCCGATGGCGACGCCACCGTGTTCCGCGCCGGTCTGACCAACAACAAGATCGATTAGTCCCATTCCTCGATTTTGTTGAGCCGGGGGCCGCTCGTGTCCCCGGCACCCCCTGTTGACTTGGGGCCCGCGGTCGTTATCTCCCATGCTTCCTCAACGGTGGCGGGTCCTCGTCATGGTGCTCTGCATGTTCTAGCCACACGCGCATGCCGGAGCACATCTACTCATTGCGATCGCTTCACCTTTAGAAAGGATATTTACATGGACGCTAAGTTTACCGAGCTCGTCGAGCAGCTGAACGGCCTCGATTTTAAGGGTATGTACGGCAGCGACTTCCTGCACACCTGGGACAAGACCACCGATGAGCTCAAGGCTCTCTACATCGTCGCCGACGCCCTGCGCGAGCTGCGTGAGAACAACGTTTCGTCTAAGATCTTCGACTCCGGTCTTGCTGTCTCGCTGTTCCGCGACAACTCCACCCGTACACGCTTCTCCTTCTCTAAGGCCGCCAACCTGCTTGGCCTTGAGCTGCAGGACCTTGACGAGAAGAAGTCCCAGATCGCCCACGGCGAGACCGTCCGCGAGACCGCTACCATGATCTCCTTCATGGCCGATGTCATCGGCATCCGCGACGACATGTACATCGGCAAGGGCGATGCCTACATGGCCGAGGTCTCCGAGTCTGTCCAACAGGCCTACGAGGACGGCGTTCTGGATCACCGTCCCACGCTCATCTCCCTGCAGTCCGATTCCGACCACCCCACGCAGTCCTCTGCCGACATGCTCTACCTCATCAACGAGTTTGGCGGCCTTGAGAACCTCAAGGGCAAGAAGGTTGCCGTCACTTGGGCCTATTCGCCCTCTTACGGCAAGCCGCTGTCCTGCCCGCAGTCGCTGATCAGCCTGCTGCCCCGCTTTGGTATGGACGTCACCCTGGCTCACCCCGAGGGCTACGACCTCATGCCCGAGGTCGTCGAGCGCGCTCGCGGCTATGCCGCCGAGTCCGGCACCACCTTTAAGCAGGTCAACACCATGGCCGAGGCCTTCGAGGGTGCCGACATCGTGATCCCCAAGAGCTGGGCTCCGTTTGCCGCCATGGAGAAGCGCACCAACCTGTACGCCGAGGGCGACGACGCCGGCATCGCAGCGCTCGAGAAGGAGCTGCTCGCTCAGAACGCCACCCATCAGGATTGGTGCTCCACGACCGAGCTCATGGAGAAGACTGCCAACGGCCAGGACACCATCTTTATGCACCCGCTGCCCGCCGACATCTCCGGTGTCTCCTGCGAGCACGGCGAGGTTAACGCCGACGTCTTCGACATGCACCGCGTGGGCATGTACAAGGAGGCCAGCTACAAGCCGTATGCCATCGCTGCCATGATGTTCCTGCAGAAGGTTGCCGATCCCGCCGCCACCCTCAAGGCCCTCGACGAGCGAAACACCGCCCGTTGGTTCCAGGCCTAAAGCCGGGCTGAGAAATGGCTAAGCGTATTGTTGTCGCCTTGGGCGGAAACGCCCTCGGCGCCAACCTTCCCGAACAGATGGAGGCCGTCAAGACGACTTCCAAGGCCATTGTCGACCTGATCGAGGAGGGCAACGAGGTCGTCGTCGTGCATGGCAACGGCCCCCAGGTGGGCATGATCGCCAATGCGATGGCCGAGCTCACGCGCTCTAACCCTCAGAAGTACATTCCCTGCCCGTTGTCCGTTTGCGGCGCCATGAGCCAGGGCTACATTGGCTATGACCTGCAAAACGCCTTGCGCGAGGAAATGCTCGACCGCAATATCGACAAGGGTGTCGCCACCGTGCTCACCCAGGTCGAGGTTGCGGCGGACGACCCGGCCTTTGCCGACCCGGTCAAGCCGATCGGTCCGTGGATGAGCGAGGCCGAGGCCAAGGAGCTGGAGGCCGACCGCGGCTATCAGTTCATCCACGACGAGAAGCAGGGCTTCCGTCGCGTGGTTGCCTCGCCCAAGCCCGTGAACATCGTCGAGCTCGACACCATCAAGTCGCTCGTCGAGTCCAACCATGTGGTGATCTCCTGCGGCGGTGGCGGCATTCCCGTCACCAAGTCCCAGGGCAACCACCTTAAGGGCGCTGCCGCCGTCATCGATAAGGACTTTGCGGCCGAGAAGCTCGCTGAGCAGCTCGACGCCGATGCCCTGATCATCCTGACGGCTGTGGAGAAGGTTGCCATTGGCTTTGGCACCGACCACGAGCAGTGGCTCGACACGCTGACCGCTGCCGACGTTAAGCGTCTGTCCGAGGCCAACGAGTTCGGTCGCGGCTCCATGCTGCCCAAGGTTCAGGCCGCCTCGACGTTTGCCGAGAGCAAGCCGGGCCGCACGGCGCTCATCACGCTGCTCGAGAAGGCGCGCGATGGCCTTGCCGGCAAGACCGGTACCACGTTTACTGGCAACGCCGAGTAGGCATATCGTACTGATGTAGAGGAGGGTGTCCTGCGCTGCGGGATGCCCTCCTTTGTGTTACAGAGAGCCGAGGGGCGCTCGCTGGAAAAACGAGCGTGCGCCTGTTCCGACGGAGTGCGAGCTTGGTATGGTGGGTATAGCAACTATGGTGTCCAAGGCAACCAGGGGAGGTTTGCGAAGATGAAACTTGGTTGCGTCATTATGGCTTCGGGCGAGGGCAAGCGGTTTGGCTCTAACAAGATGCTTGCCGATATCTATGGCGAGCCGCTGATTGCCCGGACCATCGATTCGGTTCCCCGGGGCTTTGACGTTGTGGTTTCGACGCGTTGGCCCGAGGTTGCTCAGATTTGCGAGGACAAGCATTGCCCGTGCGCGCTGCACGATGGCGAGCTGCGCAGCGAAAGCGTCCGTGCGGGCCTTTCGTGGGGAGTCGATCACAACTGGAAAGGTTGCCTCTTTTTGCCGGGCGACCAGCCGCTTGTGAGCGCGGATTCTTTTGAGGCCATGGTTCGCGCGTTTGACGAGCGCGGCCGCAAGCACCCGGTACGTCTTGCGTGCAACGGTGAGCCTTCGAGCCCGGTGCTCTTTCCGACGGAACTGTTCGATGCGCTTATGTGTCTTGAGGGCAAGGACGGCGGCGGTTCGATCCTCAAGGACCGCACCGACGTGGTGCTGGTCGAGGCGCGTGCCTACGAGCTGTGGGACGTCGATACCGCCAAGGGACAGCGACGCATAACGGAGCATATCGCGGCCTGCTCGTATTTTGATCGCGTGGCCAACTGTATGAATCAATAAGGAGCAACATGATCATCATCAAAAACGGCGCGCTCGTGACGCCCCAGGGGCTTCGCCGCGCCGATCTTGCCATGGAGGGCGACAAGATTGTGCGGATTGCCGCATCAATCGAGCCGGCCGAGGGCGATACCGTCCAGGACGCCACCGACTGCTGGGTGTTCCCCGGCTTTATCGACGGCCACACGCACATGCAGTGCTGGACTGGCATGGATTGGACGGCCGATAGCTTTGAGACCGGTACGCGCGCGGCTGCCTGCGGCGGTACGACGACCATCGTGGACTACGCGACGGCCGATCGCGGCGTGACCATGCCCGATGCCTTTGCCGAGTGGCATCGCCGCGCCGACGGCACCTGCACGGCAAACTACGCTTTTCATATGGCACTCGCCGAGTGGAATGAGCGCAATCGCGCCGACCTTTCGGCCATGCGCGAGGCGGGTGTATCGTCGTTCAAGACCTACTTTGCCTACGACCACCTGCGCTTGGACGATGTCGAGACGCTCGAGGTGCTCGAGGAGCTCAAGCGCGTGGGCGGTATCCTGTGCGTGCATTGCGAGAACGGCACGTTGGTGAATGAACTGCAGAAGCGCGTGTACGAGCAGGGGATTCATGGGCCCGAGGGGCATGCGCTCAGCCGGCCGGACGTGTGCGAGGCCGAGGCCGTGAGCCGTCTGCTGTATCTGGCGCACTTGGCAGGGGACGCTCCGGTCAACGTGGTGCATCTTTCGACCAAGCTGGGGCTCGAGGCCATTCGCGCTGCCAAGGCGCGCGGGCAGAAGAACATCTATGTCGAGACCTGTCCTCAGTATCTGATGCTCGACGACACCTGCTATCTGGAGCAGGGAGAGGACGGCTTTGCGGGTGCCAAGTATGTGATGAGTCCGCCACTGCGCCATGCCGGCGACCGTGCGGCTCTGCGCGAGGCACTTGTGGCCGGCGAGATCGATACTATCGCCACCGACCACTGCAGCTTTAATCTGCACGGGCAAAAGGACCGCGGGCGCGACGACTTCCGCGCGATTCCCAACGGCGGGCCCGGCGTGGAGCATCGTCCCGTCGCGATTGCCACGAGCTTTGAGGGACAGCTGGGCCCCGAGGACCTCTGCCGCCTGATGAGCGAGAAGCCGGCGCGCGTGTTTGGCATGTATCCGCGCAAGGGATGTCTTGCCGAGGGCTCCGATGCCGATGTGTGCGTGTGGGATCCCCGGGCGCGCTGGACCATTAGCGCGGCGACGCAGCATCAGGCTGTGGACTACACGCCGCTCGAGGGCTTTGAGGCGCATGGTCGCGCCAAGGCCGTTTACGTCAACGGCGTGCTGGTGGCGCGCGATGGCGAGCCCACCGGAGCCCAGCCCGGTCGCTACGTGCCCCGCTAGCAGGGGGTGCCGCCAGGGTAGCTAATTTGGGACGGGGCTCTTTTAGCTACCCTGCCTACCTGATGATTTTTCTCTCAACATGGGGTAGCTAAAAGAGCCCCGTCCCAAATTAGCTACCCCTGGAGGCTGGTGGCGATGATGGAGCGGTCGAGAGCTGCTTCGAAGCGGGCGGCCATAGCCGGGTCGCTGAGCGTGTCGACTTGGTTGAGCATGACGCGTGCGGTGCAGAGTCCCAGCGCCTGCATCTCGGCATTGAGCACCTGGGCGACGCGCTCGGGCGTGGCGATGTCGGTGGTCTCGCAGCCGCAACGCTCGCAAAAGAGCTCGGGGCGGTGGACGGCTTCGTTGATGGGCTTGCCGAGCCCCGAGGCGCCAACGATCCAGACGATGTTGGCCGTGCCAGAGGGAATCACCGGCTCCCAGGCGGCGTGGGCTTTGAGCGGGAGCCGCTTGCTGCCGTCCGCCTCGGCCAAGACGTAGTTAAAGCGCTGTGCCAGCTCGCCGAGCGGCTCGGCGGGGGCGGAGAGCTTGCCCGTCTCGGGGTCCAAGACACCTGCTTGGCAGATGCTTCCCCGCGCAAGGCCCTCGCAGGCCTCGCAGGTGCAACCGGGGACATGTGCGGCGCCCGGCTTCCAAGGTACGGCGTCCAGGCGACGACCCGTCCCGTCCCATGGCACGCCGGCGACGGGAAACATATGCGTGGTGGTGCAGAGGAGCACGCGGCCGCCCGCGCGCATAAGCTCAAGGCCGAGCGCCTTTAGCAAGGTCGACTTGCCGCCACTGCCGATAATTGCGGTGATGCCCGGCTCGATCCTGAGCGACGAGGCAAGATTGCCGCTAACCGTTTCCATCTGTTCACCGCCGTATAATACTGTGATAATAAATAATCATCAGAGTAGCGGTCGAACCGCTTTTGCTCTGCTCAAACCGTAGCACAGGGAGGTGCCCCGGAAATGCTCGTTTATGTTCGCGGCGCCGGCGATATCGCCACGGGCGTCGCCGCCCGTTTGGTGCGCGCCGGCGTGTCGGTTGTCATGGCCGATATCGCGGTTCCCACGTGTATCCGTCGCACGATCAGTTTTTGCGAGGCCATTCGCCTGGGCGAGGTTCAGGTCGAGGGCATTCGCGCTCGCTTGGCACAGACGCCGGCAGAGGCGCTTGCAATTACCCAGGCCGGAGATGTTGCCGTCGTGGTGGATCCCCAGGCCAAGATGCTCGACGAACTTAAGCCCGCTGCCGTGGTCGACGCGATCCTGGCCAAGCGCAATTTGGGCACCACGCGCGATATGGCGCCTGTCGTCATCGCCGTAGGACCGGGCTTTACCGCGCCGGTCGATTGCGATGCTGTGGTCGAGACCATGCGTGGGCATTTCCTCGGCCGCGTCATCACCCAAGGCTCGCCTCAGCCCAATACGGGCGTGCCGGGTGTCATCGCCGGCTATGGCAAGGAGCGCGTTATCCACAGCCCCGCCGCCGGTGTGTTTAGGTCCGACCGCGCGATCGGCGACATCGTGAGTGCCGGCGATGTGATCGGGTATGCGGGCGACACTCCCATGGTCACGCAGATTGACGGCTGCTTGCGCGGGCTTTTGGCCGACGGCGTTCTGGTGACCGAGGGCTTTAAATGTGCCGATGTCGATCCACGCGGCGATGCCAGCTATATCAACTATATTTCGGACAAGGCGACGTCGGTCGGCGGCGGCGTGCTCGAGGCGCTCGCCATGTTCACAGACGTTTTTAGGGGATAGGAAGCGACGATGGAAAAGCTCGATGTGGTGAATGCTGCGCTTGGCGCTCTGAAGGCTGGTAAGACGTGCGAGCTGGTGGTAGTGGCCGGCACGGCAGGGTCGTCACCGCGCGGTGTGGGTGCCTGGATGGCCGTCTTTGCCGATGGCAGCCAAGCGGGCACCATCGGCGGCGGTAAGATCGAGCTCTTTGCGCTGGACGAGGCGCGCGAGCTCCTGAGCGCGGGGCAGTCGCGCCTGGTCCGCTACACCATGGGCGGCGAGAACTCCGATACCGGCATGATCTGCGGCGGAGCCATCTGCCTGTGCTATCTGCACCTGGATGCATCGCAGGCGCCGTTGTTCCAGTCGGTTGCCGACGTCTTGGCGTATCGACGCATCGGCGACTTCGTCATCGACTTTGAACCGTTTATCGCAAGCGCGCTCGAAAGCGACGCCGCCGAATACCATGGCGAGGAGTCGCGCCGCACCATTGCCGGCTGCCCCGGGCTTTCGCTGACGGAAGAGGGGAGTAAGGTCACCTACACCAACGCCGCCTCCGAGATTCCCCCGGCGCACATCGAGACGCTTTGCCCCGAGGGCCTGACATACATCTTTGGCTGCGGTCACGTGGGCGCCGCGACGGCGCGCGTGCTCACGGCGGCGGGCTTTGCCGTCGTGGCGTGCGATGACCGCCCCGGCACGTTGACGCCCGAATGGGTACCCGGCGTCTACGACCGTCGTCTGGTCGACTACAAGAACCTGGACGAGTTATGCCCCATCGGTCCGCGCGATCTGGTAGTCGTCGCCACGGCGGGCCACAAGTCCGATATCGATGTGGTGATTCAGGCCTTGCGCGCCAAGCCCGCCTATTTGGGATGCCTGGGTTCGCGCCGCAAGACGGCCTTTGTGCGGGCTCGCTTGGAGCAGGAGGGCTTTACGCAGGACCAGATCGACGAGCTGCACCTGCCGATCGGCGTTGCCATTCAGGCCGAGGACCCCGAAGAGATCGCCATCTCCATCGCCGCCGAGATGATCCATCTGCGTCGCACCAAGCTCGTCCCCCGCAAGCGCTAGTCGCATCCCAGGGGTAGCTAATTTGGGACGGGGCTCTTTTAGCTACCCTGCCTGCTCGATGATTTTTCTGGGACGGGGATTTAAAAATCATTAGG
This sequence comes from Collinsella sp. LCP19S3_B11, assembly GCF_052121915.1. Lineage (NCBI taxonomy): Bacteria > Bacillati > Actinomycetota > Coriobacteriia > Coriobacteriales > Coriobacteriaceae > Collinsella > Collinsella sp. LCP19S3_B11. The sequence goes on along the minus strand of NZ_JBQKDI010000014.1, from coordinate 35,841 downwards.
TACGCAATGATTTTTAAATCACCGTCCCAGAAAAATCATCTCGAGGCGTTCGCTCACTGTTGGGTAGCTAAAAGAGCCCCGTCCCAAATTAGCTACCCCAGCCCTCTGCCGCATGCGGGTCAAAATGCTACCTGTGCCATATGCCCTATAATGTCCGCCCGTTGGGCGGCATAGGGCCGCTGCCTAGGGTATGGGAGGCGCAAATGGCAGAGTCGGTGGCAGGGGACGCCCTGTTCGAGCGTACGGGAAAAGTTTCGTTTGTGCAGGTATTGCCCCATGCACTGCAGCATGTGCTGGCGGCATTCGCGGGTATCGTTACGCCCGCTATCATCATCGCGTCGGTCTGCGGCTTTACCCCTCAAGAGGAAGCCGCCGTCATTCAGGCGTCGCTGGTCCTCTCGGCGCTTGACATTTTCCTTCAACAGTTCCCCATAAAAGGCATCGTCGGCTCGGGCTTGCCCATTGTGATGGGTGCGAGCTTTACCTTCGTGCCGGCACTTAAAGCGGTCGGTCTTGAGCTTGGTTTCGAGGCCGTGCTGGGCGCTCAAGTTATCGGCGGCGCGCTCGTCGTACTCTTCGGTCTTTTGTTTAAGCGCGTGAGCTTTCTGTTCCCAGCTCCGGTGCTCGGTACCGTCATCTTTGTCATTGGCCTGTCGCTGTGCCCGGTTGCCGTGGCGTCCATGGCAGGCGGGGAGGGCGCGGCCGATTTTGGCAGCGTCACCAACTGGACCGTCGCGCTCGTGACGTTTGTCGTCACCTTTATGGTTGGTAACTACGGCAAGGGCGCGCTCAAGCTGGGCAGCATCCTGGCCGGTATCTGCGCAGGTTTTGTCGTTGCGGCGGTGTTGGGCATGGTCGACTTATCGGCTGTCGCGACTGCAAGTTGGTTTGCCCCACCGGCGTTTGGCGCCCATCGTCTGGTGTTCGATCCAGCGGCGTGCGCCGTGGTGGGCGTTGTGGCCATCGTGAACGCCGTGCAGGTTATGGGAGAGTTTGCCGCCGTGTCCTCTGCGGCGCTCGATACCCCCGCGACCGATAGTCAGATCTCGGGCGGATTGATCGCCAATGGTCTCGTCGGTATGCTCTCGGGCTTTTTGGGCGGCGTCCCCACGGCAACCTTTGGCCAGAATGTGGGCATCATCGCCGAGAACAAGGTCGTCAACCGTATGGTCTTTACGCTCGCAGCCGCCATTCTGCTCGTCGCGGGCCTGCTGCCCAAGTGCGCGGCAGTGCTCACGTCCATTCCGCAACCGGTGATTGGCGGCGCCACGATCGGCGTGTTCGCAACCATCGGCATGAACGGTGTGGTCATGTTTTCCCGCCACGGCCTGTCTCAGCGCGATACCACGCTCATGGGTCTCTCTATCGCCTTTGGCACGGGCATTGAGCGCACGGCCGGCGCGCTTGCCGGCGCTGGATTCCCCGCATGGGTCGACACCGTCTTTGGCGGATCCTCCATTGCCGTCGCCGCACTTGTCGCCGTCGTCCTCAACCTGGTCCTGCCTCGCCAAAAATAACGCCCCATATATGAGTTGCGGTGAAATACGGATTGTTTAAGCCGGTTAAGCCGTCAAACAGTCCCTATTTCACCGCAACGGCTTTTTGGGACCCATTTGTGCGGGGGAGTTGTGGAGTTGTGCAGGCAGACGATGTTTTTCTGGAAATACGCACCCAATGCGCGTATAGTACCGATTGTTTTGTCGGCTCCTGCTGCGTCGAGTCCAAACCGCGAAATGCCATGAGCGGCGCGGATGCAGTCAGGAGGCACGAGGACAACCCACCGTGGCCACGCCCCGTGCTTAAAACCCCAAGAAGGAGTGAACAATGGCAGAAGAGAAGTATGTGCCGCGTCTGAAGGCCAAGTACAACAACGAGGTCAAGCAGCAGCTTCAGGACAAGTTCCAGTACGAGAACGTCATGATGATCCCCAAGTTTGAGAAGATCGTCGTGAACATGGGTGTCGGCGAGGCCGCTACCGATTCCAAGGCCATCGACGGTGCCGTGCGCGACCTGCGCGCCATCACCGGCCAGCAGCCAATGATCACCCGCGCCCGCAAGTCCATCGCTACCTTCCGCCTGCGCGCTGGTATGCCGATCGGCTGCAAGGTTACCCTGCGTGGCGACCGTATGTGGGAGTTCTTCGATCGTCTGACCTCCGTCGCTATCCCCCGTATCCGCGACTTCCGCGGCATCTCCGCCAAGAGCTTCGACGGCCGTGGTAACTTCTCCATGGGCGTCACCGAGCAGCTCATCTTCCCCGAGATCGACTTTGACTCCGTCGATCACCAGCGTGGTATGGACATCACTTTCGTGACCACCGCCAACACCGATGAGGAGGCCAAGGCCCTTCTGGACGCCTTTGGTTTCCCGTTCAAGAAATAGGTTCACCTGCCCTATAAGCGCCGTTCCCACAAGGGGGCGGCGCTTGGGGCGAACAATACTCTATGTGAGGAGGATATAAGTGGCTAAGACATCGATGATCGTCAAGTGCAATCGCAAGCAGAAGTTCTCTACTCGTGAGTACACGCGCTGCCAGCGCTGCGGCCGTCCGCACTCTGTGTACCGCAAGTTCGGCCTGTGCCGTGTCTGCTTCCGCGAGCTTGCACTCAAGGGCGAGCTTCCCGGCGTTAAGAAGGCCAGCTGGTAAGTCACTACCAGCGTTTCAAGCATCCGTTTGGAACAGGGAAAACGTGCTAGTTAGGCTTTGCCGTTAAGGGCGGCGAAGAACCAAGAGCACGTGTTCATCAAGAACGAAGGAGAATCTGTATGAACCTTACAGACCCGATCGCAGATATGCTTACGCGCATTCGTAACGCTAACTCTGTGAACAAGGCCACGGTCTCCATGCCGAGCAGCAAGAAGCTCGTCGAGATCGCTCGTGTTCTGCACGAGGAGGGCTACATCGAGGGCTACGATGTCGAGGACACCGTTCCCCAGAAGACTCTGCACATCACGCTTAAGTATGGTCCCAAGAAGGCTAAGGTCATCAACGGCATCCGCCGCATTTCCAAGCCGGGCCTGCGTAAGTACACCGGCGTTGCCGACATGCCCCGCGTCCGCGGTGGCCTTGGTACCGCCATTATTTCCACCAGCCATGGCGTCATGACCGACCGCGATGCTCGCAAGCACAACGTCGGCGGCGAGATCATCGCTTACGTCTGGTAATTCGCTCGGTAGGTAGAAGGAAAGGAGATCACCGTGTCTCGTATCGGTAATAAGCCTGTCCAGATTCCCGCCGGAGTCGAAGTGGCAGTCAACGGCAACAACGTTGTCGTCAAGGGCCCCAAGGGCCAGCTCGAGCTCGATGTCTATGAGAAGCTCGCTATCAACATCGAGGACAACGTCCTCACCGTTTCCCGTCCCGACGACGAGCGTGAGACCCGTGCCCGCCACGGCCTCACCCGCGCCCTCATCCACAACATGGTTGTTGGCGTTTCCGAGGGCTTCGAGAAGAAGCTCGAGCTCGCCGGCGTCGGTTACCGCGTGCAGCAGAAGGGCAAGAACCTCGAGTTCTCCCTGGGCTTCTCGCACCCCGTGATCGTCGAGGCTCCCGAGGGTATCACCTTCGAGGTTCCCGACAACACCCACGTGAACGTCAAGGGTATCAACAAGCAGCAGGTCGGTCAGATCGCCGCTGAGATCCGCGGCCATCGTCCTCCCGAGCCTTACAAGGGCAAGGGTATCCACTACGTTGGCGAGCACATCCGCCGCAAGCTGGGTAAGGCCGCCAAGTAGTCGTAACCGACTCACTCGCATAAGACCAGCACCCCGTTAGGTGCTGGCAAGATCAACCTTTTTAGGAGTTTACGTATGAACAAGCATAAGGCGAAGCTGGAAGGCCTCAAGCGTCGTCAGCGTCGTGTTCGCGGCAAGATCTCGGGTACCGCCGAGCGTCCGCGTCTTCGCGTGACCCGTACTAACGCCAACATCTATGCCCAGATTATCGACGACAGCAAGGGCTCCAGCCTGACGCTCGTCTCTGCCTCGACCCTCGAGGCCGAGTTCAAGGGCACCCACACCTCGAACAAGGAGGCTGCGGAGAAGGTCGGTCAGCTCGTTGGCAAGCGTGCCATCGAGGCCGGCATCACCAAGGTCGCCTTCGATCGCGGTGGCCGTATCTACCATGGCCGCGTCAAGGCCCTCGCCGACGGTGCTCGTGCCGCCGGTCTCGAGTTCTAGGAGGTATGTAGCACATGGCTCGTAATCAGAAGCAGCAGCGCGAGGCCTCCGAGTTCGAGGAGCGCGTCGTTTACATCAACCGCGTGTCGAAGACCGTCAAGGGCGGTCGTCGCATGAGCCTCGTCGCTCTCGTCGTCGTTGGCGATGGCAAGGGCAACGTCGGCGTTGGCATGGGCAAGTCCGCTGAGGTGCCCATGGCCATCTCCAAGGCGTCTCTCGATGCCAAGAAGAACATGTTCCACGTGCCGGTGACCGAAGAGGGCACCATTCCGCACGAGGTTATCGGCCACTTTGGTGCCGGTCGCATCATCATCAAGCCCGCTGTCGAGGGTACCGGCGTTATCGCCGGCGGCGCTGTGCGTCCCCTCTTTGAGCTTGCTGGCATCAAGAACGTCCTGTCCAAGTCCCTCGGTACCGACAACGGCCTCAACATCATCAAGGCTGCCGTCGAGGGCCTCAAGGAGCTCTCCAGCCCTGAGGACGTCGCGGCTCGCCGTGGCCTGACGGTCTCCGAGATGTTCGTCGGTAAGGAGAACTAAGCATGGCTGACACCATCAAGATCAAGCAGGTCCGCAGCACCAACGGTTGCAAGCAGGACCAGGTCCGTACTGTCCGTGCCCTCGGTCTCCACAGGATCCGCGAGGTTCGCGAGATTACTGACAACGAGTCCGTCCGCGGCATGATCTTCAAGGTCAAGCACCTTGTCGAGATTGTAGAGGAGTAGCAAATGCAGCTTCACGATCTTACTCCCGCGCCCGGTTCCACCAAGAACCGCAAGCGCGTTGGCCGTGGCAATTCTTCGGGTCACGGCACCACTTCTGGCCGCGGCCAGAAGGGCCAGGGCTCTCGCTCTGGCGGCACCAAGGGTGCCGGCTTCGAGGGTGGCCAGACTCCGCTGGCTATGCGCCTGCCCAAGCTTCCGGGCTTCCGCAACCCCCGTCGTATCGAGTACACCGCTGTTAACGTTGAGCGTCTCGAGCGTAAGTTCGAGGATGGCGCTGTGATCGACGGTGCCGCTCTTAAGGCCGCTCGCATCACCAAGAGCGAGTTCGAGCCCGTCAAGGTGCTCGGCAATGGTGAGCTTACCAAGAAGTTCACGGTCAAGGTCGACAAGGTCAGCGCTTCTGCGCAGGCCAAGATCGAGGCCGCCGGCGGAAAGGTCGAGCTGCCGTGCTAAATGGTCTTAAGAATGCTTTCCGCATCAAAGAACTGCGCGAAAAGATTCTTTTTACCATAGCTATGCTCGTCGTGTACCGCATTGGTGCGCACGTTCCTGTGCCCGGCATTCCCTTCCAGGGGATGCTGGGCCTTTTCTCGACCGATAACAATTCGGTCGCCGCAGGTGCTATGGCCCTCCTGAATCTTTTCTCTGGCGGCGCGTTGAGCTATGTGTCGGTGTTTTCGCTGGGCATCATGCCTTACATCACCAGCTCGATCATCCTCCAGATGCTCCAGGCCGTTGTGCCTTCCCTGCATGAGCTTGCCCGCGAGGGCGAGGTCGGTCAGACCAAGATTACGCAGTATTCGCGTTACCTCACCCTGGCTCTGGCAATCCTCAACTCCGTGGGTTACCTCTTCCTCTTTAAGAGCTTCGGCATCAGCTTTAATGGCGCCGCCGCTCCCGAGATCATCTTCGACCTCATGATCGTCGGCACGCTCACCGCGGGCGCCATGCTGATCATGTGGATTGGTGAGCTCATTACCCAGCGCGGTATCGGCAATGGCATGTCGCTGATCATCTTTGCGAACATCATGGCCGGTCTGCCGCAGGCGATCTTCTCCAGCACCGAGGGCAATGGCGGTGGCATCATCACTATGGTGATCATCTGCGCCATCATCCTGCTGGTTATCCCGCTGATCGTTTTCCTTGAGCGCGGCCAGCGCCGCATTCCGGTCTCCTACGCTAAGCGCGTCGTGGGCCGTCGCATGATGGGTGGCCAGACCACTTACCTGCCCATCAAGGTCAACACCGCGGGTGTCGTGCCGATCATCTTCGCTTCGGCGCTGCTGTACTTCCCGGCTCAGGTTGCCGTGTTCTTCCCCGGCATCGGCTGGATTCAGGCAGTTGCCTCTGCGCTTTCGACCGGTTGGCTCAACTGGGTGCTTAACGTTGTCCTCATCGTGTTCTTCGCGTACTTCTACACCTCCATGGTGTTCAATCCCGATGACACGGCCGACAACCTTAAGAAGCAGGGCGGCTTTATTCCGGGCGTTCGTCCGGGTAGGGCTACCGCGGCCTACATCAAGAACGCGCTCAACAAGATTACGCTTCCCAGCGCTGTCTTTTTGGCGCTCATCGCCATCGTGCCTTCGATCATCTTCTCCTTCACGGGCAATCAGCTGATCCAGGCATTTGGCGGCACGTCCATCCTCATCATGGTCGGCGTCGTGCTCGACACGGTCGACAAGCTCGAAGGCCAGATCAAGATGTATGATTACGATGGATTCTTTAAATAGGCTAGAGGAGGATTGCTCATGAACCTCGTATTGCTCGGAGCTCCGGGTGCCGGTAAGGGTACCGTTGCACAGGAGCTCGTCGCCGAGTTTGGCGTCGCCCACATCTCCACGGGCGACCTGCTGCGTGCTGCCGTCAAGGGTGGCACCGAGCTTGGTATTCAGGCTAAGAAGTACATGGACGCTGGCGAGCTCGTTCCCGACCAGCTCGTGATCGACCTTGTCAAGGAGCGCCTTGCCGCCGATGACGCCCAGCAGGGCTTCATCCTCGACGGCTTCCCGCGCAACACCGCCCAGGCTGTGACGCTCGATTCCGAGCTCTCCACCATGGGTCGCGAGATCGACTGCGCCCTTCTGGTCGACGTTGCCCCCGAGGTCATCATCGATCGTCTGTCTTCGCGTCGCACCTGCCGTGCCTGCGGTTACACCGGCACTGCCGCCGATGTTACCTGCCCCAAATGCGGCGGCGAGATGTATCAGCGCGACGACGATAAGCCCGAGACCATCAAGAACCGTCTCGACGTCTACGAGAAGTCCACGAGCCCGCTTGTCGATTACTATCGTGGCCAGGGTCTGCTCAAGTCGGTCAACGGTGACCAGGCTCGCGAGACCGTATACGGGGATGTCAAAGAGGCCCTCGGTCTATGATTAAGATTAAGTCTGCAACGCAAATCGAGCAGATGAAGAAGGCAGGAGCGCTATCTAAGATGGCGCTCCGCCACGTTGGAGCCATGGTGCGTCCCGGCGTTTCGACTTTTGAGCTCGATCAGCTCGCGGAGCAGATTATCCGCATGCATGGCGGCACCCCGGCCTTTAAGGGTTACGGCGGGTTCCCGGGGACCATTTGCGCATCGATCAACGATGCCGTGGTCCACGGTATTCCCAACCCCGATATGATCCTGCGCGATGGCGATATCATCTCTATCGATACGGGAGCCGTTGTCGACGGTTGGGTTGGCGATAACGCATGGACGTTTTTCGTCGGAACCCCTACGCCCGAGGCCAAGGCCCTGTGCGAGGTTACGCGCGATTGCCTTAAGGCTGCCATTGAGCAGGCTGTTCCCGGTAACCATATCGGGGATGTTGGTTATGCCGTCCAGTCTCTCGCCGAGTCTCACGGTTATGGCGTGCTTCGTGACTATGTGGGCCATGGCATTGGCCGCGTGATGCACGAGGACCCCAACGTTCCTAACTATGGAAAGAAGGGGAGGGGCGTTCGCCTCCAGGCTGGTATGGTCATTGCCATCGAGCCGATGGTAACGATGGGTTCCAACCATGTGAGTACGGGCTCCGACGGTTGGATCGTCACTACCAACGACCACCTGCCCGCCGCGCACTACGAGAACACCGTCGCCATCACCAATGACGGTCCGGTGATTCTCACCGCCGATGCGCAAGGATCCTGGTGTTCGCTCCAAGGCGGAGAAATGTAAAAGTCGCCGCCCCCTGATGCCCAACCTCGCCTTTCAATTTCGAAGGCATGACCCCAAGGTCTATGCCTTCTCATTTCAAGGCGATCTTGGGCATCAGGGAACGGCTTTGTTTTACATTTCAAATGTAACAAGTTCCACGTAGTTGTGGAGCCATTACGAAGTTATTACGATGCGTGTATACGTGTTGTAGAATACTCAATCGCTGTCGTTTTCTAGAGAAAGATGATTGCTTGTGAAGAAGGAAGACGCAATTGAGCTCGAGGGTACGGTAAAGGAACCGTTGCCTAATGCCATGTTTAAGGTCGAGCTCGAGAACGGTCATTCGGTTCTGTGCAACATTTCTGGCAAGATTCGAATGAATTACATCCGTATTCTCCCCGGTGACAGGGTTGTCGTGGAGCTTTCCCCGTACGACCTGACCCGCGGCCGCATCACCTATCGCTACAAATAGCGGCACGCATACACGCACTCTATTTCCGACTGCAGGCTTAGCTCAACCTACGGTCGGATTGTGTGTGAAGACCAGCCATAGTTTTAAACGCCTGCGGCTGGGCGAGTAGATAGTAGGGAAGTAGTTTGAGCGCTACCGAAAGGAAGAACGATGAAGGTACGTCCTTCGGTCAAGAAGATGTGCGATAAGTGCAAAATCATTAGGCGCCATGGCAAGGTCCTCGTCATTTGCGAGAACCCCCGTCATAAGCAGCGTCAGGGTTAAGAGAGGAGACTACGTTGGCCCGTATTAATGGTGTCGACCTCCCGCGTGAGAAGCGCGTTGAGATCGGTCTGACCTACATTTACGGCATCGGCCGCACCACTGCGACGAAGATTTGCGTCGAGTGCAACGTTAACGTGGATACGCGCGTTAAGGACCTCACCGAGGATGAGGTTAACGCCATCCGCGAGTATATCGACAAGAACCAGATCATGGTTGAGGGCGACCTCCGCCGTGAGCGCAACCAGAACGTCAAGCGCCTTATGGACATCGGCTGCAACCGCGGCCTTCGTCACCGCAAGGGCCTCCCGGTCCGCGGCCAGCGCACCCACACTAACGCTCGTACCCGCAAGGGCCCGAAGCGTCAGATCGGTGCTAAGAAGAAGAAATAAGGAGCGCTAGATAGATGGCTACTGCTAAGAAGAACGTTCGCGCTGCCCGTCTGAAGCGCGCGGACCGTAAGAACATTTCCGTGGGCCAGGCTCACATCCGTTCTACGTTCAATAACACGATCGTTTCGATCACCGATCCCCAGGGCAACGTCATTTCCTGGAAGTCGGCTGGCCAGGTGGGCTTCAAGGGCTCCCGTAAGTCCACGCCGTTCGCTGCCCAGATGGCTGCCGAGGCTGCTGCCAAGCAGGCCATGGAGCACGGTATGAAGAAGGTTTCCGTCTTCGTCAAGGGCCCCGGCTCCGGTCGTGAGACCGCCATCCGCTCCCTCCAGGCTGCTGGCCTCGAGGTCTCGAGCATTCAGGACAAGACCCCCATCCCGCACAACGGCTGCCGCCCCAAGAAGCGTCGCCGCGTGTAACTGAAAGGATCGTATCAATATGGCAATCGACAGGACTCCTGTTCTTAAGCGCTGCCGTCAGCTCGGGATCGATCCCGCTGAGCTCGGTTACAGCAGCAAGAAGGAATCTATCCGTCAGCCCAAGCGCCGTCGCAAGGAATCTGAGTACGGCATGCAGCTGCGCGAGAAGCAGAAGGTCAAGTTCATCTATGGCGTTCTGGAGAAGCAGTTCCACGGCTACTTCAACAAGGCCCGTAAGATGAACGGCGTCACCGGTGAGAACCTCATGATCATCCTTGAGTCTCGCCTCGACAACGTTGTTTTCCGTCTTGGCTTCGCTCGCACCCGTAAAGAGGCTCGTCAGTCCGTCCGCCACGGTCACTTCACCGTGAACGGCAAGCGCGTAGACATCCCGTCCTACCGCGTCAAGGCCGGCGACGTCGTCGCTGTCGGCGAGAAGTTCCGTGACCTCCTCCCCATCAAGGAGGCTCTGATTTCCTCCGAGCGCTTTGAGGTCCCTGGCTGGCTTGAGGTCGATATCGAGAAGCTGTCTGGTAACGTGCTCGCTCTGCCGACGCGTGAGCAGATCAGCGGTGATATCAACGAGCAGCTCATCGTCGAGCTCTACTCTAAGTAGTCCATCCGGGCTGCTGAGGCTGGAGGTAATACATGTCAGAATTCATTAGGCCTCAGGTTCAGGTCGAAGAGATCAACGAGACGTCTGCTCGTGTCTCCGTCGAGCCGCTCGAGCGCGGTTACGGTGATACGCTGGGCAACTCCCTGCGTCGCGTTCTTCTGTCCTCGCTCGAGGGTGCCGCCGTCGAGGCTATTCAGATCGATGGTGCGCAGCACGAGTTCATGACCATCCCTAACATGGTCGAGGATGTCACTGACATCGTCCTGAATGTCAAGGGTCTTGTCTTCAGGGCTCTCGGCACGACCGACGAGGCGACCGCCACCATCTCGGTTGACGGCCCCTGCGAGGTCACCGGTGCGGACTTCTTTATTCCGTCCGAGTTTGAGTTGGTCAACCCCGAGCAGCACATCGCTACGCTCACCGAGGGTGGCCATCTCACCATGAGCATGCGCATCGGCTATGGCCGCGGCTATGTCTCTGGCGAGGCCAACAAGCGCGACAACGATCCCATCGGTGTGATCCACGTCGACTCGCTGTACTCGCCGGTATCCCGTTGCGCCAAGCTCGTTGAGGCTTGCCGTGTCGGTCAGCACACCGACTACGACCGCCTTGTCCTCGAGATCGAGACCAACGGCTCCATCGCCCCGCGCGACGCCGTGGTCCAGGCTGCCAATATCATCAACCAGCATATGGCTGCCTTTATGAACCTTGCCGAGACCCCCGAGGTCGAGGAGGAGGTTTCGATCTTCGCTCCCGAGGTCACCAACGACAACGCCGAGCTGGACAAGCAGATCGAGGATCTGGACCTTTCTGTCCGTTCCTACAACTGCCTTAAGCGTGCCAGCATTCACTCGGTCCGTCAGCTCGTTGAGTTCTCGGAGAACGATCTTCTGAACATCCGCAACTTCGGTGTTAAGTCGATCGAGGAAGTGAAGGACAAGCTTGAGTCCATGGGCCTGAGCCTGAAGGCTTAATGCTTCGCATATTTGAGGAGAAACTAGACCATGCGTCACAACGTTAAGAAGGGCCTGAAGCTCGGCACCGATGCGAGCCACACCAAGGCCATGAAGAAGAGCCTGGCCAAGGCCCTCTTCGAGAACGACCGCATCAAGACCACCGAGACCCGCGCCAAGGCGCTGCGTTCGGTTGTCGAGCCGATCATCACCTGGGCCAAGAAGGGCGACCTGCACTCTCGTCGTCTGGCTATCGCCAAGCTCGGCGATAAGCAGCTCGTTGCCGAGATCTTCGACAAGGCTGCTCAGGGCATGTGGCAGGATCGCAACGGCGGTTACACCCGCATCATGAAGCTCGGTAACCGTAAGGGCGACAACGCTCCCATCGTTATCATGGAGCTCGTCACCGAGCCTTGCACGCCCAAGGCCAAGAAGGCTGCTCCGGCCCCCAAGAAGGCCGCTGCTCCCAAGAAGGTCGAGGCTGTCGAGGAGACCGCTGCCGAGGAGGCTCCTGCTGAGGAGACCGCTGAGTAGACAATTCGTCTGCATAGGCTATATTCGAGGGGTACGTTCGCGTACCCCTCTTTTTTTGTCGCGATATCGTTGTTTGTTTGTTGGGAGCGCCCATGACCGCGCCGTCTGATTTCAATTTGACTCCAGAGCTCGATGCCACGTTGGTGTTTCGTGTTGCCTATGACGGCTCGTCCTATAGCGGATTTGCCGAGCAGCCGGGGCAGACGACGGTTGCCGGAGAGCTGCGTCTTGCCATAGAGACGCTCTTGCGCCGCTCAGTCGATTTGACGTGTGCCGGGCGCACCGATGCAGGGGTGCATGCGGTGGCCCAATACATCAGCGTGCCCGTTACGGACGCAGAGCTCGCTTTAACGCGCCGCAGGTGGCTGCGAGCTATGGATGCGCTGCTGCCCAAAGATATCGCCGTTAATGAGGTCTACAAGGCCCGTAAGGGCTTTTCTGCGCGTTTTGACGCACGTTCTCGTACCTATACCTACCGCATTGCCGATCGCGATGCGCGTCCGGTGCTATCGCGTGGTGCGGTATGGTGGCATCGTTATCCTTTGGACGTGGATGCGATGGCAGCCGCCTGCCCAGCGCTTTTGGGCGAACAGGACTTTAAGAGCTTTTGTAAGGTCGCTTCTGCCGTGGGCAAGCCAACGCATCGTTGCGTGATGCGTGCCGAGTTTGGCCACGAGGTCGCCTTTGGCGAGGATATCCTCACGTTTACCATCGAGGGCAATGCGTTTTTGCATTCGATGGTGCGCACCATCGTGGGAACGCTCGTCGAGATCGGCATGCATCGCCGCGATCCCGAGTGGATGCGCGAGGTGATTGACGCTTGCGATCGTACTGCTGCGGGTCCCACGGCGCCGGCGTGCGGCCTTACCTTTATGGGCGTAGATTATGACCCCACCGAGCTCGTCGCGCTCGAATAGGAGAGAAGCGAGAGCCATCTAAGTATGCTGCTCGTGTGGGCGAGCCGTGTGCAACATCTGTTCTTGGCGTGCAGCGCATCAGGCGACTCATTGCGTTTATTGCCGGGGTGTACCATGAACGGCAGTTGATTATTGCTGTCGAGAGGATGGACAACTTGCTTCGACGTGGCTCGCTTCCGCGACTTTCGGTGATCCTTGTTGTGGAGGGTTCACCCAGCTACGCGATGCGTGCACTCGAAAGCGTCCAAAACCAAGACCTCTACGATATGCAGATTGTCGTTGCATGTCGCAACGCTGCGCCGGGCGTTCGTCATTCGCTCGATGTTGCCGCGGGCAGAGATATTCACATCGATTTGATAGACGTTGACGATCCGTCGAGCGGAGCTTGCCTTCGCGAGGGTTTTGCCGCTTCGCGCGGGGCCCACATTATCGCAATGAGCGCCGACGAGTGGTTTGCGCCGCACGCGTTTTTGGCAATGCTCGATGTCGCTTGTGAGACCTCGGCAGATATCGTATTTCCCTCGGTGTCGCTCGATCGCTACGATACGCATCGGGAACGCCATTCTCGTATGTTGGATGCGCAATCCATTGCCCTTGCCGACGATGGAGACCGGGCTTCAGGCCTGGCCAAGCTGGTCGAGAGCGGTCTGGTTTGTCAACATTCCGGTGTGATGTATGAACGCGCCCTGTTTGAGTTGTGTCTGCAGCATGCCGAGTCGTATCGTGCGATCGCCTTTTTGGCGCCTGCCCTTTCGCATGCGGAACGCGTATTTGGGTGCGCCGAAGCTTGTTTCCATACGGCCGCGCCATCGGTTGCGGATTCATTCGACCCCACCATGTTCTCGCGACTTTCCGATGACGCCAAGGCGCTTGAAGAGCTTTGCGTGCCATTTGACGCAATAGATGACGATAACCATCTAAAGCTGGCCTGCCAACGGTTTTACTATGGCCGCTTGGTTGCTTGTATCGAGAATTTGTGCCTGAGCCCCCATGGGGTGTCTTCAATTGAGCGCACGGCACGATTGCGTGATATGCTCAACGACGTGCGGACCCGCCAGATGGCGGTGGCCCTTAAGGGAGAGCGCCGAGGCCTTGGGCTTTTGTTTGGGCCGATTGCCAACGTTAAGCCTATGCGCTGCGTTATGTATGCGCATCTGGCTGCTTTTTTGAACAGAACGGGCGCAAGGATAGCCTAGCTGTGTCATATTCGAAAATAATTTGCATATAATTGTTTCGAAATGCGTTCTTATTCACAAATAGCCTCAAATAGCGCTAAACTATTCAATCACTGATAGATTGTCTTCGCCATCTATGGAGTGAGGTTTTATATGGCTAAAAAACGCAACGGGCGCCAGGATGCCATCAGAGATATCGTGCGCAATAAAGACGTGCGTACGCAGCGCGTGCTGGTGGACGAACTCCGCGCCATGGGCTTTGATTGCACGCAGGCGACGGTTTCGCGTGACATCGCCGATATGGGGCTGCGCAAACTGCCCGAGGGCATCTATGTTCTGGCTGAGGACCTGCACCTGCAGCGCATGGTCTCCGAGCTGGTTACCGGTGTGTTGCGTACCGACAACCTGGTTATGATTAAGGCTCAGCCCGGCACCGCCTCGGGCATTGCCGCGGCTGTCGATGCGGCCGAGCTGCCCGATGTGCTCGGATCGCTTGCCGGCAATGACACGATTTTGGTTATCGCTCAGACTGCCGAGGATGGCGAACGCCTCGAAGCGCTGATTAACAAGCTCAGTGCCGCGCGTAAATAGCTTTACGCACGTAAACAACGCCAGCTAAGACGGTAGAAATACAGGGGCGTCGGTTTTGAGCTGACGCCCTTTTTGTGACAGTCCTGTCGTGGCATCTCGATTGCGCGCGATATGCCATGTATGTCCCAACAAAAAGCGCCCGAGCATTTGAGCTGCTCGGGCGCTTTGCTATCTACTGACCTGTGGAGGGATCGGGGGTCGGGCTAGGGCTGGGATCGGGGGTCGGGCTAGGGTCGGGGCTGGGGCTGGGGCTGGGGTCGGGGCTGGGGCTGGGGTCGGGGTTGGGAGTAGGGGTGGTACCGCCGCCATCGCCTTCGCCGCCGGTGTTACCGCCCTCGCTGCCGCTCCCGCCGGTGGTCTCCTCCTCTTCTTCCTCGTCTTCGTCCTTATCCTCGCCCTCTTCCTTCTTCTTGTTGTTTGTGCCGTAGAACTTCCAGACGTTATTGTTCTTGTACGTGGGAGCCGTTCCGGTCGGGAACTCCTCGCGCACGGCGCCCGCAAGAACGGTGTTCATGAACTTCTTAAAGACGGGCAGGTTGGTGCTGTCGCCCAGCAGGTCCGAACCGTACTTTTGGATGGGAATCTCGCCTGCGGAATAACCGGTCCACAGGGCGCATGCCAGTTGCGGCGTGTAGCCGCAGAACCACAGGTTGGTGGTGTTGTCAGTGGTGCCCGTTTTGCCGGCATAGGGCTGGTTGACGTTCAGCGCGCCGGCGGCACCCGTGCCGCTGCCCTGCATGACGCCGGATAGAACGTCGGTAACCGCGGCAGCCTCGCCTTCGGTGAGCACCCGCGTGGGATTGTCGGTGTGCTGGTACAGAACCGAGCCGGTACGCGAGTCGATCTCGGTGATGGCGATCGGCTGGCGATAATAGCCGCCGTTGGCAAAAGCGGCGTAGGCCGATGCCATCTCGAGCGGTGAGATGGACCCGGTGCCGAGCGTCATGACGGGAACGTCCTCGATATTGTCCTTGGCGGGATCGATGCCGAGCTTTTTGACGAGCGACATGATCTTGTCATTGCCGATGGCTTCGGCCACCTGAATGTAGCCGGTGTTGGATGAGTATGCCGTTGCCTGCTTAAGCGTGATGTTGCCATAGCTCTGGTTGCCATAGTTTTGCACCTCGGTCGTGGTGCCCTTGGCCTTGAGTGGCGAGTTGCAGTTGAGACTGACGTTGGGGTTCATGCCGTTTTGGATGGCAGTTGCCAGCGTAAAGGCCTTAAACGTGGAGCCCACGGGGCGCTTTGCCGTAGCGTGGTTCACGTGATTCTCGTCGGCGTTGTAGTCGTAGCCGCCCACCATGCACTTGATGTAGCCGGTCTTGGGGTCAACGACAACCATGCCCATGTCCAGGCCATCGAGCGAAAGCGTGTCGAGCTGTGAGCGCACAGCCTCCTCGGCTACCTGCTGCATGGTGGGGTCGATGGTGGTCTTAACAGTCAGGCCACCCTTAAAGAGCACGTCGGTGGAGAACTCCTGCTCGAGCAGCTGCTTGACATAGGAGACAAAGTAGGGCTGTGAGTACACATCGACGCCGCTGCCCGAGATCTCGGTCACGTTGAGGGTGATGGGCTCAGCCTGCGCGGCATCGTGCTCTTCCTGCGTGATGTGGCCCAGGCGCAGCATGTTGTCGAGCACCTTATTGCGGCGGGAAAGCGCCAGGTCGGGATTGACCGTGGGGTCGTACTGCGAAGGCGAGTTGGGCAGACCGATGAGCAGCGCGGCCTCGCTCAGGGTGAGGTCGGAAGCACTCTTGGAGAGGTAGGTCTCGGCGGCGGCCTCGATGCCATAGGCGCCGTGGCCATAGTAAATGGTGTTGAGGTACATCATGAGGATCTCGTCTTTGGAGTACATGTCCTCCATCTTGATGGCGATATAGGCCTCGCGCACCTTACGCTCGATGGTCGAGTCGAACTGCTCCTCCTGCAGGATGGTGTTGCGCACCAGCTGCTGGGTGATGGTCGAGGCTCCTTCGTGGCCGCCGGCAAGGGTTGCCACCGAGGCACGCGCGATGCCCAAGAGGTCGATTCCGCCGTGCTCGTAGAAACGCTCGTCCTCGACGTCGATCGTGCCCTGCAGGACGTACGGGGAGACCTGGTCCTTGGTGATGGACTTGCGGTTTTGGGTATAGAAGCTGGCGATCTTGTTGCCGTTGCAGTCAACAATCTCGGTAGGCTCGCTGACCAGATAGGCGTTGGCGTCGGTGTAGTCGGGCAGGTCGGACAGCCAGCGGTTGACGTTGCCGATCATGCCGATGCCAAATGCTACGCCCGCGATGAGCAAAAAGCCCAAAAGCGAAAGCAGGATGACGGGCAGGACGTGCGTCTTAGAGCGACCGTGTCCCTGTCGTTGGCGAGGACCCATATGTTGACCTCCAAGTATGTCGTGCCAGGCGGCGGGTGTGCGTCGGGCAGGATGGACATAAGTTATTACACGATAAACCAATCGAGCCGCGCGAAGCCTCGTGTATGCTGGTTGACGGCAATTAACAGAGCGATTGCATACCTTGGTAAGGAGTTTGCCGATGGCGATTTGGGCGACTGAGCCTAGCAGACAATGCGGGAATGGGACGCCAACATCGGGGCTGGCACTGCCCGAGCTGTTGGCTCCGGCTGGCGGGCTCAATCAGATGCTCGCCGCGATCGCGGCAGGTGCCGATGCCATTTATGCCGGGTTGAGCGGATTTAACGCCCGCGTGAGTGCGCACGGGTTTAGTGATGACGAATTTGCGCGCGGGTGTGCCGTGGCGCACGCCCATGGTGCGCGCGTGTACGTGACGCTCAACGTATTCGTGTTCGACGATGAGCTGTCCGAAGCCGTGGCACTGGGGGCACATGCGCATGCGCTGGGCGCCGATGCATTGATCGTGGCAGATGCGGGCCTAGCCCGCGCGCTGCATGCGGCAATTCCGGGGGTCGAGATTCATCTGTCCACCCAAGCGGGCGTCCATAGCAAGGGGGCCGTGCGTTTGGCGGCTGACGAGCTGGGGGTCGAGCGCGTGACGACGGCGCGCGAGCTGACCGTGGCAGAGATTGTGACGCTCTGCGCTACCGGTGTGCCCATCGAGGTGTTCTGCCATGGCGCCATATGCATTGGCTATTCGGGCGCGTGCGAGTTTTCGGCTCTGCGGCGCGGACGGTCGGCGATGCGTGGCGACTGCACGCAGCCGTGCCGCCTGGCATACGATTTGGTGGATGAGGCTGGGGAGAGCGTCGTTGCCGTCGAAGGCGATCGTCTGCTCTGCCCGCGTGACTATCTGGGCATTGCTCATTTACCCGAGCTTGTTGCTGCCGGGGTGGCGTCGCTCAAGATTGAGGGTCGTATGAAGAACCCCGACTACGTCTACAACGTGGTGCGGGCGTGGCGCCGGGCGCTCGATATGCTGCGTGATGGCGCGTGGGATCCCGATGCCGTGCAGGCGCTCGAACGTGAGCTGGGAAGGTCGTTTAACCGCGGGTTTACCGACGCGTATCTGCGAGGCCTCTCGGGCGCGGAGCTTATGAGTTTTGAACGCGCGATCAACCAGGGCGTGCGTGTGGGCCGTTTGGTTGCCGTGGGACACGAGGAAGTGACCGTCGAGCTCGATGCCGCCGTGGCGGCGGGCGATACGCTCGAGATCAGGTTTTACCCGGGCGCCGACGCGCGTCCCGATGTACCTAAACGCTGGCCGCAAGTTCCCTGTCCGGTGGATGCCGAGGCGGGGGAGCGCATCGTTGTCCATTGCAAGCGCAAGGTCGACGCGGGCTGCGAAGTGTATCTGATTCGCAGTGCTGGTGTGCTTGAGCAAACGGCGGCGGCACTGGAGCGCATGCGGGCCGAGGCCGATGCGGTCGTGCTTGCGAAACGCGCTGTCGAGACGCTGCCGTTTGCGGGCGTTCTGATGGATAGCGGAACGCAGCCGGAAGAACCTGCAGAGTCTGTCGCCGCTCGCTTGGTCTTTGCCTGGCAGCTGATGGACCAGGACCCAAACGAAGAGCTCGACCTGTCCGATGCGACTGTTGTGCTCGACGAGGTCTGCCGTGTGGGCGATATCGAGCGGACTCGGTCGCTCATGCAGCGCGCCGGCCGCATCGTCTGTCGTAATCTGGGACAAGTGGCGATAGCTCGCGAACTGCGCGTCGTCTTTGACGTGGCAGCGCCGGTGTTCTGTGCGAACCGGGCAACGCTCGCCTGGTTGCGAGGGCTTGGGGCGCAGCGCGTGTTTTTGCCTGCCGAACTTGTCGCTCACGATGCGAAACGCGTTGCCGAGCTTGCCGCCTGTCCTGGCGTCCTGGGCCCCGTCGATACCGATCGTCCCGAGCTCATGGTGTGCGAGCACTGCCTGCTGACCGCCGAGGGCGTCTGTGCCACCGATGCGACGGGACAGGCCTGTTGCCGCGACTGCTTGCGTCGCCGGCAGACGCGCTATCTGGTCGATCGTGACGGTACACGTTTGCCAGTTGCCATCGACGCATGCGGCAGGACGAGGATTTTCCTGTCGTAGGTGCTGCGTCGCGTCAGTTTGTTATCATATGAGAGTTTATGGACTTCCAGCACCGCCGTTTTCGGCGAGGGTGCTATAGCAAAAGGAGGATACCCAATGCTGTCTGTTGACGAGCAAATGCGTATCATCACCTCGGGCGCCGCGAAGATCGTCCCCGAGGCCGACCTTCGTAAGAAGCTTGAGAAGGGTGAGCCCCTCAACATCAAGCTCGGCGTCGATCCCACCAGCCCCGACCTGCACCTGGGACACGCCGTGCCCCTGCGCAAGATGCGCCAGTTCCAGGACCTGGGCCATAACGTCACCCTGATCATCGGCAACGGTACCGCGCTGATCGGCGATCCTTCGGGCAAGAACTCCACCCGCCCGCAGCTTTCTCAGGAGCAGATCGAGGCCAACGCCGAGACCTACGTGAGCCAGGCCATGAAGATCTTGGACCCCGAGAAGACCACCATCGTGCACAACGGCGACTGGATCTTGTCGATGGACCTGGCCGGTCTGCTGCAGGTGTGCTCCAAGTTCACCGTCGCCCGCATTCTTGAGCGCGATGACTTTACCAAGCGCTATCAGTCACAGACGCCGATCGCCCTGCACGAGTTCCTGTATCCCGTGATGCAGGCATACGATTCGGTCATGATCAAGGCTGACGTGGAGATGGGCGGCACCGACCAGCTTTTCAACCTGCTCGCCGGCCGTGAGCTCATGGAGAAGATGGGCATGGAGCCGCAGATCGCGCTCACCATGCCGCTGCTCGAGGGCACCGATGGCGTCCGTAAGATGTCCAAGTCCTATGGCAACTACATCGGTCTGACCGACGCGCCCAAGGATATGTTCGGCAAGACTATGTCCATCCCCGACGAGATGATCGGCAAGTACTACCGCCTGGCGAGCTCGCTCACCCCGGCCGAGGTCGACAAGATCGACGCTGCCCTGGCCGATGGCTCTGCCGATCCCTATGAGCTCAAGCGCGCTCTGGGCCGCGACCTGTGCGACACCTACCACGGCGCCGGTGCCGGCGACGAGGCTCAGGCCGAGTTCGACCGCGTGTTCAAGGAGGGCCAGCTCGCCGACTTCCCCGAGAAGCATATTGAGCTGACTGTAAACGACGAGGGCCAGATTTACCTTGCCGGCCTGCTCAAGGACCTGGGTCTTTCGGCCAGCGCCGGCCAGGCTCGTCGCGACATTGACGGCGGCGGTGTCAAGATCAACGGCAAGGCCGTGGCTCCCAAGAGCTACAACATCGACCCCAGTGCCCTCAAGCTGGGCGACACCCTCTCCGTGGGCAAGCGCAAGGGCTTCAAGTTGGTCTAACGAGCAAGTTGACCTCACAAGTGCAACAAGGCCGCAGCCGGGATTTCCGACTGCGGCCTTTTTGGCACTTAGGGACGATCCTTTTGTGCCGGCACTTTGGGACACTCCTTGTCAGTGGTGCAAAGCAGCCTGTCCCCATTGCGCCAAGCGGTGTGTGCCGTTAAGCAGAGGGGCGTATTGCTGGCCCATCGTTTGGGCATACAATGGCTATTGGCTTGCTGCGGTGAAGGTCTGTCCGCTCCGCAGCTTTTTTTCTACGGTTAAAGGAGTATGTATGTCCGTTGAGGTCATGAGGTCTGTGATCGATGCCGCCGAGGGCCGCGTGCCCGTCGACACGCTGTTTGCCAACGCACAGATCGTTGATGTGTACGGTCAGCGCGTGGCGCCCGGTAGCGTCGCCGTCAAGGACGGCGTGATCGTCGGTGTTCTCTACGATGGTCGAGATGACGCTGCTGGTACGTACGAGGCAGCTGAGGTCATCGACTGTCAGGGTCGCTATCTCGCACCCGGTTTTATTGACGGGCACTTGCATATCGAGTCTTCGAACATCCGCCCTGCCGAGTATGCGCGCATGGCGGCGACGCGTGGTACCACCACCGCTATTGCCGACAGCCACGAGATCGCTAACGTTTCCGGCCTAGACGGCCTGCGCTTTATGATCGAGGACGGTTGTCGCGCGCCCATCTCCATCAAGTACATGATGCCTTCGTGCGTGCCCGCACTGCCCGACGAGCAGGCCGGTGCCGTCATCACCGCTGCCGATATGCAGGCGTTTTTTGCCGAGCATCCGGGCGACGTCTTTGGTCTGGGCGAAATGATGAACCTGCCGGGTGTCTTTATGGCCGACCCCGAGACCTGCGCTCGCATCGATGCTGCCAACCAGACACCGTCCAAGCAGGTTGACGGTCATGCTCCGCTTGTTGCCGGCAAGGATCTCAACGCCTATGCCGCGGCGGGTATTATCGCCGACCACGAGTCGACGATTCCCGAGGAAGCGCTCGACAAGCTATCCCGCGGCATGTATGTGATGTTGCGCGAGGGTACGTGTAGCCACGACCTGGCCAACCTGTCGCCGATGCTGCTGGAAAACCCCGCCCGTGCTCGCCGCTGCTGCTTTGCGACCGACGACCGCGCCCCCTCCGACGCGCTTTCGACCGGCATGATCGACAACGCCTGCCGCGTGGCCATCGAGGCCGGCATCGACCCGGTGGTCGCCATCTCTATGGCGTCCCTTTCCACGGCCGAGGCCTTTGGCCTGGACCACGGCTGTCGTGACCCGCATGAGCTCCGCGGCGCCATCGCTCCGGGCAAGCGTGCCGACCTGCTGGTGCTCAACGATCTGACGTTTGCCACGGCCCCGCATCGCGTATATGCCGCCGGTGCTCTGGTGGCGCAGGATGGCACCTTTGTGGGCGAGATCGCACCCGAGATGGCTGAGGTTGCAGCCCTTGCCGACGAGCTGCGCGCCTCTGTTAAGCTGCCGAAGCTTTCGCTCGACGTGTTCGACTATGCCTTTAAACCGGGCGAGGCTGTGATTGACGTGGTGCCGGGTAAGGCCATCACGGGTATGGCTCGCCCCGAGAGCGCCGAGGGCCTGCGCCGCATTATGCTGATTGAGCGCCATGGCCGCGGCGTGTCGCTGCAAGCCGAGGGCGTCGACGGCGACGGCCCCGCTGGCCTGGGCCTGGTCGGCAAGCATATCGGTCGCGGCTGGGTGCGCGGTTTCACCATCACCGGTGGTGCCATTGCCTCCACGATCGGCCACGACTCGCACAACGTGTGCGTGGTGGGCGACAACGCCGCCGATATGATGGCTGCTGTTGAGGCCGTGGGCCAGGGCGGTCACGTGCTGGTGCGCAACGGCGAGGTCGTGGCGCGCATTCCGCTAGCGCTCGGTGGCCTGATGAGCGAGGGCACGGCCGAGGATGTCGCAGCGCAGCACGACGACTTTATGGTCAAGGCGCGCGCCATGGGTATTGAGCCGCCGCTCGACCCCATCATGGGCATCATCTTCCTGCCCCTGCCGGTCATCCCGACGCTCCGCATCCGCCCCGAGGGCATGTTCGACGTCACCACCTTCACCTACGCCGACTAGTCATCGGGGACGTTCTTAAACGACTAGTCGCTGGGGACACTCTTTGGCGTGTCGCCTGACGCCGCGACCGTGGGCTCTCTGGCGCGCGTGAGCTATTTGCCAGGTCTATGTAACGTTTATGACTGCGGGGTCTTATTTGAGCTCCCTTTGGGTACGTTGGAATCGGATACACGTTCGATTCCAGCAAGCCCGAAGGGAGCTTTTCTATGTTTAAGCTGATTGCATCCGATATGGACGGCACGTTGCTTGACGAAAACGGCCAGGTGCCTCCCGAGACCTACGAACTGATTTTGGCGCTACGCGAGCATGGCGTGCATTTTGCCGCATCGTCAGGCCGCCGCTACGATCGCCTGTGCGAGTTCTTTGCGCCCGTTCGCGACAAAATGGACTTTGTCGCAGCTAACGGTGCCCAGGTCTACGCCGACGGCAAAATGGTAGGCCGTGAGGTGTATTCGCACCTGGCGATTCGAAAGCTAGCCCAGGCCGTCGCGACGTTTCCCAATCTGCATCTTGCGCTCTTTGACCGAACCAAGTCCTTCTTGCTCGATGACGAGAGTAAGTTCGTGCGCGAGGTGGATAAGGACCTTCCCAATGCCGAGCGCATTTGGGAGCTGCCCGATCCCAGCGTAAATATCATCAAGGCGAGTATCTTTTGCGACGATGGTGCCGTTATGGACAGCGCTTACGTACTGCAGCGCGAGCTCGGCCAGTTCTTTACCTTTGCGCCTTCGGGCAACGCGTGGATCGATGCCATGCAGCCCGGTGTGTCGAAGGCCTCGGGCATCGCACAGCTCATGGAGCACTATGGCGTCGAACGCGACGAGGTCATGGCGTTTGGCGACTCGATGAACGACTACGAGATCATTCGCTTTGTCGGCACGGGCTGCGCGATGGAAAACGCGCGCCCCGCGCTCAAGGCAGTCGCCGATCGCGTGGTGGGGTGCAACCGCGACCACGCCGTCCAGCAGGAGCTCCGTCGCGTGCTGGAGAGTCTCGCCTAATTCGGCAGATGGGGACAGTCCTTGCAGCGCCCCGCGAAGAGTGCCCCCAACGACTACTGTGACCAGGGTAGCTAAAAAAGCCCCGTCCCAAATTAGCTACCCTGCCGGGTTGCTGCTGCTAGGCGAGGGCGGCCATGATGGCGCGGGCGACGCCGTCATGGTCGTTGTCGTATTCGGTGATGGCGCCGGCGGCTTCGCGGTCCTCGGGCTCGGCATTGATCATCGCCGTACCGTGGCCCGCTGCCTGCAGCATGGGGATGTCGTTGATGTTGTCGCCGAACGCCCAGGCGTCGGCGAGAGGCTCGCCCAGATGCCCACATAGCCAAGCCAATGCCGTTCCCTTGGTGGCGCCCCCGCCCATGACCTCGATATTCATGGCGTACGAACGCGTGACCTCAATGCCTTCGAGTGTGTCGAGCGCCGCCACGATAGCGTCGCGGTCGGCTGAGTCGTGCCAGTACATGGCGATGCGTTCGAGCACCTCGACCTCGTCGATTTTGCTGTCGATATCCATGTCGATCGGCGTTCGCGTGCGCTTGAGCGAAGCCGCGATGTGAGGATCTCCGCCGCAGAATTCGTCCAGGCGCGTGTAGAGCGAGCGGGGGAGGAAGCACTGCCCGTCCGCGAAGATATCGAAGGTCACATCGTGGCCAGCGGCAATGCTATGGACGCGGTGGGCGATGGCGCGGTCGAGCGGTCGGCTCAATATGCGCGTGGCGCGTGAGGCATCGGTGGGCACATCCTCGTCGAGCTGCCAGACGCTAGCGCCATTGGCGCAGACCGCGTAGTGCACGGCGGGATGGGCGAGGATGGCCTCAAAGACGCCCGACAGTGGACGCCCCGTGCACGGTACAAACTCAATGCCGCGACGTGCGAGCTCGTCGAGCATCGCCCAGGTGGCGTCGCTCATCTGCTTGTCACTCGTCAACAGTGTTCCATCCATATCGGAAAAAACAATCATTCGATGCAGCCCTTTCTGCTGGCATAAAAAGCGTGGCCGAGGGCGGTGATGCCCTGGCCACGCTCGTGTTCTATAACGGTGCGCGTCCTAACGGTCGGCGAGCGGCTTGTACTCCAGTGGCTCGATCACCGGACGGTATGCCGGGCGAATAATACGGTGTGCGCAGAAGAGCTCTTCCATGCGGTGTGCCGACCAGCCTGCCATGCGGGCCACGGCGAACATCGGCGTAAAGAGCGTCTCGGGTACGCCGAGCATCTTGTAGATAAAGCCCGTGTACAGGTCAATATTGGCGCAGATGGGCTTGGTCATGCCATGGTCGCGCATGACCTGGGGCGCCAGGCGCTCGATGCGCTCGATCAGCGCGAATTCCTCGCCCAGATCTTTCTTGGCGGCGAGCGAACGTGCGTAGTGGCGGCAGACCTCGGCGCGCGGGTCGCTGAGCGTGTAGACGGCGTGCCCCATGCCGTAGATGAGCCCCGTGCCGTCAAAGGCCTGCTTGTCGAGAATCTTGCTCAGATATGCAGCGACCTCGTCATCGTCTTCCCAGTTGGAAACATGCGCGCGAATGTCCTCGTGCATGGATACGACCTTGGCGTTGGCACCGCCGTGACGCGGGCCCTTGAGCGAGCCGATAGCCGCGGCGTAGGCGGAATACGGGTCGGTGGCCGAAGAAGACAGCACGCGGCAGGCGAAGGTGGAGTTGTTGCCGCCGCCGTGCTCGGCGTGGAGCATGAGCATCACGTCGAGCAGCATGGCCTCGTCGCGGGTGAACGCCATGCCGCCGCGCAGCACCTGCAAAATGGTCTCGGCCGTGGACAGGCCGGGCGTGGGGTGCGGCACATGCACCTCGGAGCCGCGACGCTTGGCGACCGAAGCCATGTGCGCGAAGGCGGCAATACGGGGCAGACGGGCGAGCATGGAGATGGCAACATCGATCTCGTGCTCGGGGGTGATCACGTCGGGCTCGGCGTCGAAGGCATAGAGCAGCAGCACGGCGCGCTGAAGCACGTTCATGATGCTCGACGACACCGTGGTCATCGGGAATTCCTTAACGTACTCGTCGCTCAGGTGCCTAAACGCGCCCAGACGCCCGCAAAAGCCGTCGAGCTCATCCTTGTTGGGCAGCGAGCCCGTAATGAGCAGGTAGGCGACCTCTTCGTAGCCATAGCGGTCCTCGGCCTGGGCATTGTTGACGAGGTCCTCGATGTTGTAACCACGCAGCGTGAGTCGACCCTTGTCGGGCACGACCTGGCCGTCGACCTTGTTGTAGCCGTGCACGTCCGAGATACGGGTGAGGCCCGCGACCACGCCCGATCCGTCGGCATTGCGAAGACCGCGCTTAACATTGTGCTCGACAAACAGGCCCTCGTCATAAGGCTCGGTGGGCATGCCGTAATACAAATTTTCGCTTTCGGGCGCAATCTGGCGGCTGGCCTCGTAGTCCAGGACCAGGCGGCTCAGATGGTCATCGAAGCGGTAGTAGATTTTCTTGGCGTCGTAGGCCATGCGCGCTCCTCTCCATGCTACGTCGGGACGGTACGCTTGGACGCAGAAGCGCCCGCCTGCCCCGGGCGGCTCGTTCGCTACAGGCGGTACATAAAGTTAAAGACGTCCTCGCGCTGGATGGACACGTTGACGCCCGAAAGCTCGCCGGCCTCGGCCAGCGCCTTCTGCAGCTCGGCGAAGTCGAGCTTGGACTCGGCGGTGTCGGCCAGCATGGTCATGGTGAAGATGTCCTCGATAATGGACTGCGTAATGTCGCGGATGTCGACATTGGCCTCGCCCAGGACACGGGTGACACCGGCGACGATGCCGGGGCGGTTCTTGCCAAGGACGGTGATGACGATGCGGGAGGACGAGATCTCGGCCATGGGAAACCCTTTCGCGTGTTGGCGGCGCGCGCGGGCGCTCCGCTACGGTACAGTGTTCATCATTGTACCTGTCTGGCGCAAAAAGGGGCACGCTCGCTGCGGCGTTACACGTCTGCAACATGGAGCGCTTGTCTCGTAGGGTGTTTTTTTGGCACCCTGGACAGATCGGGCGGCTCTGTTGGCGCCGCGATCGGGTAGATTCGCCTGTGCGCTCCGGCGTAAAGACCGTGAACCTTTTGTGGGACGCTCTACACCGTGGTAACATAGCCGAGTTTGTTGTCTTGGTCGGAAACCAAGACGCCTTATGCGCTGATCGGTAACCAGCGCCTGACCAATAAGGAGTCCTACCATGAAGCAGGGTATCCATCCCCAGTATGTCGAGTGCACGGTGACGTGCTCCTGCGGCAACACCTTCAAGACGCACGCTACCGTGTCCGAGATGAGGGTCGAGCTTTGCAACGAGTGCCACCCGTTCTACACCGGCCAGCAGAAGTTCGTCGACACCGGTGGACGCGTCCAGCGCTTCGCCGACAAGTTCGGTGGCGCCGCTGCCGCCCAGCTCAAGAAGGCCGAGGAGGCCAAGGCCGCCAAGGCCGCCAAGGCTGCTGAGGCCGAGGCCGCTCGCAAGGCCGCCGCTGAGGCTAAGGCTGCCGAGAAGGCCAAGCGTGCCGCTAAGTTTGCCGAGGAGGCTGCCAAGCAGGCCGCCGAGGCTCCCGCAGAGGCTCCCGTCGAGGAGGCCGCTGCCGAGGCCGAGACCACCGAGGCTGCTGAGTAAATAGCTCGCCGAGGAATCGCTCGCATTCATGGCAAAAGGGCCGTGCATCCAATTGGGTGCACGGCCCTTTTCTTATCGACGCAAAGTAGCACGTCCTCTTTGCACCGAACGGTGGGGATTTTTCGTTTGCCCAGATAAAACCTGCCAAAATAAACCTGTCCCTTTTTGGCAGGTAACCGATAGGAGGCTACGTGGACACATCGACGTCCTTGGGCAATCGCGAGCTCGCGGTGGCAAAGAAGCGTGCGCTCGATGCTGCCTATTTTAGGAAGGGTATCGCTGTCGCGGCGCTTTCGAGCTGCATGTATGCGCTGTACACGGCCTTTGTTACCGCCGGTCAGCTCTTTGGCGTTTGGGCCGGTTGGTTCGATGCATTTGCTCCCTCCGGCCTTTTGGCGGTATTCATCTTGCCCACAATCGCCTCGGGCGTCAATGACGTGTTGAGTGCCGTCTGGGCCACGTTTTTCACTGCCGGTCAGGGCAAACTCGCCGACCTAGGCCGCTGCATCGCCTCAAAGCCCGGCGTCATCGTTATCGCCGCCGCCTTCATTGGCGGGCCCATCGCTTCTGCCGCCTACGTTATCGCGCTTTCGCAGGCAGGCACGCTTGCCGTGCCCATCGCCGCGCTCAACCCCGCGATCGGTGCGGTGCTCGCCCGCGTGCTCTACCGACAGCCGCTTAGCCCCCGTGTCGTTACCGGCATCGTTGTCTGCGTGGTCGCCGGCGCCATGATCGGTAGCGCCGGCCTGAGCGGGCAGGCATCTTTCGGCATGGCGCTTGGCCTGGGCCTGGCGCTGTTAGCCGCCCTGTGCTGGGGCGTCGAGGGATGCGTGGGCGGCCGCGCCACCTGCATGATCGATCCTCAGATCGCCATCAACATCCGTCAGCTTGTCTCGGGGGTCGGCAACCTGTGCTTGGTACTGCCGGCCCTAACCTTGGCATGCGGAGAGCCCCTTGGTCAGAGTTACGTCCTTGTCGCCCAAGCGCTCACCGACAAATCCTCCGTCGTGTTTTTCGCCTGCTCCGGTTTTGCCGCCTACTTTTCGTTTATGAGCTGGTATCGCGCCAACTCCATGTGCGGCACGGCGCTGGGCATGGCCATCAACGGCACCTATACCTTTACAGCGCCGCTGTTTACGTGGATTATCGTCGGCCTGGTCTTGGGCTTTGACGGCTACGCGCTTCCGTCCGTCGCATGGGTGGCGGCCGTCGTCAACCTCGTCGGCATTTGCCTGATCGCCGTGAATCCCCTCGACATGGTTAAAAAGGACGGTGATCGGGATGCTTCCGCTTAACTATGCCATGCTCGATTATTTTGTTTGCCATGACGAGGCTTGCGTCGACGATGTGATGGCCGATCTCGCGGCCGAGTATGCATCGTTTGCCGCCTTTGCAAGGCCGCGCATGCAGGAGGCGCTCATGACCGCGCACAAGAATGGCCTGATTGACGAGGCGCGCTTTGATTTGAATGCCGAAGGCGAGCTTCGCGTCTACTATCGGGCGAGCGCCGAGCAGCGCAAAGTTATCGGCGCCTATCTGGGCCGTAGCCACTAAAATAAAACGTCCCTTTTTGGCAGGTCGGTCGTAGTTATTACGTGGGGGATGAGGTCGAGCGTATAGCGTGCGTCCCGTTTGGCTAAAGTACAACTATCTGTGTTTAACTCGCCCAGTGCAGTGCGCTACGGGCGATGGCCAAAAAAGGAAAACCACATGGGATTCATGTCAAAGCTGCTGTCCTTTGGATCCGATAAGGACCTTAAGCGCTACTACAAGATCGTTGACCAGATCAACGGGCTTGAGCCTCAGTTTGAGAAGATGACCGAGGAGGAGCTTCGCGGCCAGACCGATAAGTTCCGCGAGCGTTATGCTAACGGCGAGTCGCTTGACGACATGCTCCCCGAGGCCTTTGCCACCGTGCGCGAGGCTTCAAAGCGCATCACGGGCATGCGTCACTTTGACGTACAGCTCATCGGCGCCATGGCGCTGCACGAGGGTCATATCGCCGAGATGAAGACCGGCGAAGGCAAGACGCTCGTCTCCACCCTGGCCGGCTATCTTAACGCCATCGCCGGCAAGGGCGTGCATGTCGTTACCGTCAACGACTACCTGGCAAAGCGCGACTCCGAGTGGATGGGCCGCATCTACAAGTATTTGGGCATGACCGTTGGCCTGCTGCAGAACAACATGCCGCTCGAGCTTAAGCGCCCGGCCTACCAGGCCGATGTCACCTACGGCACCAACTCCGAGTTTGGCTTTGACTACCTGCGCGACAACATGGTCACCCGCCCCGAGCAGCGCGTCCAGCGCGGCCACAGCTACGCTATCGTCGACGAGGTCGACTCCATCCTGATCGACGAGGCCAGGACCCCGCTGATCATCTCGGGCGCCGGCACCAAGTCGGCCAGCACCTACAAGGACTTCGCGCGCGCCGTGCGCGGGCTGGAGCGCGGCGAGGACGTGTCGCACGATATGCTCACCGCCACCGAGGACGTGGAGCCCACGGGCGACTACGTCATGGACGAGGCCAAGCACACCATTGCCGCCACCGAGCGCGGCCTCAAGAAGATCGAGCGCCGCCTGGGTATCGAGGACATCTACGCCGACCTTTCGGGCCAGCTGGTCAACCACCTGCAGCAGGCGTTGAAGGCCCAATACATGTTCCACCGCGACAAGCAGTACGTCGTTACCAACGGCGAGGTCAAGATTGTCGATGAGTTCACCGGCCGCATCATGGAGGGCCGTCGCTACTCCGAGGGCTTGCATCAGGCTATCGAGGCCAAAGAGGGCGTGCTGGTGCGCGAGGAGAACCAGACCCTTGCCACCATCACCCTGCAGAACTACTTCCGTCTGTATGACAAGCTCTCCGGCATGACCGGTACGGCGCTTACCGAGGACGCCGAGTTCCGCGAGATCTACAAGCTGCCCGTCGAGGTCATCCCCTCCAACAAGCCCGTGCAGCGTGTCGATCACGAGGACCTGGTGTACCGCACCATCCAGGCCAAGTACAACGCCGTTGCCAATGATGTCGAGCAACGTCACGCCAAGGGCCAGCCGGTCCTGGTCGGTACCGTCTCCATCGAGAGTTCCGAGAAGCTGTCGGCAGCCCTTACCAAGCGCGGCATCGCGCACGAGGTCCTCAACGCAAAGCACCACGAGCGCGAGGCTCATATCGTTGCCCAGGCCGGTCGTTACGGCGCCGTGACCATCGCCACCAACATGGCCGGTCGTGGTACGGACATCTTGCTGGGCGGCAACCCCGACGAGCTAGTGCGCGAGCGCCTGGAGTACGAGGGCCTGACCATGGAGGACGTGACGCCCGAGCAGCTCGAGCAGTTTAACGTCGAGGCCAAGGAGACCTGCAAGGCCGAGCGCGAGCGCGTGCTTGCCGCCGGCGGTCTGACCGTCATCGGCACCGAACGCCATGAGTCCCGCCGTATCGACAATCAGCTGCGCGGCCGCTCCGGTCGTCAGGGCGATCCGGGCGAGACCCAGTTCTACCTGTCGCTCGAGGACGATCTGATGCGCCTGTTCGGTGGCGACAAGATGGACCGCGTCTCCAAGATGATGGTCACGGCAGAAATGGGCGACGACATGCCCATCCAGCACAAGATCATCTCCAAGGCCGTCGAGAGCGCCCAGCACAAGGTCGAGAGCATCAACTTCTCCATGCGCAAGAGCGTTCTTGAGTACGACGACGTGATGAACAAGCAGCGCCAGGTTATCTACGCCGAGCGCAACAAGATTCTGGACGGTAAGGACCTGACCGACCACATCACCGAGGTCATGCACGACACCGTGTACCGCTGCGTGCAGGAGTTTTGCACTAAGGACAGCCACGACGGCGAGCGCGACCTCGATGGCCTGCGCAAGTGGGTCGTGGAGCTGACCGGCCATATCGATACGCCCAAGTTCCCCGACGAGGATTACGAGGCCCTGGCCGCCGATGTCCTGACCTACGTTGAGAAGTGCTACAACATGAAGGCCGAGCGCTTGGGCGAGGACCTCATGCGCGAGCTCAATACTCAGGTTATGTTGCGCGTTATCGATACCCGCTGGATGAACTACCTGCAGGAGATGGACTATCTCAAGACCGGTATCGGACTGCGCGGCTTTGGTCAGCGCGACCCGCTGGTCGAGTACAAGACTGAGGCCTATGGTGCCTTCCAGATGCTCGTTGACACCATGTACGAGGATTACCTGCGCACCGTCCTGCGCATCGAGATCAAGGCCGCCCCGCAGGCTGTGGAGCGCAAGGAGGACCCCGCGCTCGAGGGTGCGCGCTTCTCCGGCCCCGCCGACGTCGATGGCGACAACGGCAACTCGGTCCTGCGCAAGGAGGCACGGGCGCAGGCTCGCACGGCCGTCCAGGGCGGACCGGCAGCTGTCAACAACGGCGCTAAGGTGACCACCTACCGCAAGTCCGAGAGCGACGACCCGTATGTCAACGTGGGCCGCAACGAACCGTGCCCTTGCGGCAGCGGTAAGAAGTTCAAGTACTGCCACGGCAGGAATCGTTAATGGCGGATGCTTTAGAGGTAACGCCCGCCGAGCTGGACAAGTTTGCGGACCGGCTCGGCGAGGTTGAGTCGTATCTTCATTTGGACGAGAAGCGCACCCACGTGACCGAGCTTGAGGCCAAGAGCGTCGCTCCCGGCTTTTGGGACGACGCCGATGCCGCTCGCGCCACGATGGAAGAGATTGCGCGCGCCAAGGAGGATATCGCCGCCGTGGATACCGCGCGCGGCGAGCTCTCCGATGCCCGCGCGGCGCTGGAACTTGCCGAGGAAATGGGCGATGACCCCGATGCCGCTGCACTGCGTGAGGAGGCTGCCGCCACGGCTGATCGTCTGGCGCGCGCCATCGATGAGCTCGAACTTTCGAGCTGGTTTACCGGCGAGTTCGATCACGGTGACGCGATTGTGACCATCAAGCCCGGACAGGGCGGCTTGGAGGCGCAGGACTGGACCTTCATGCTCTTTAAGATGTACATGAAGTACTGCCAACGCCGCGGCTGGAAGGTCACCATCAACGATTGCCCCGCTGCCGAGGTCATTGGCATTGATCGCGCGACCTTTACCGTTGAGGGCAAGGATGCCTTCGGTATGCTTCGTGCCGAGGCCGGCGTTCACCGTTTGGTGCGCATTAGCCCCACCGATGACAAGAAGCGTCGACAGACTACGTTTGCCGGCGTCGAGGTCATTCCGGTGCTGCCCGACGATATCGATATCGAGATCAACCCCGACGATATCCGCGTCGACGTGTACCACGCAAGCGGCCCGGGCGGCCAGGGCGTCAACACCACCGACTCCGCCGTGCGCGTGACGCATTTTCCCAGCGGCATTGTAGTGACCTGCCAAAATGAGCGCAGCCAGATTCAGAACAAGGCCGCGTGTATGCAGATTCTCAAGGCCCGCCTGTACGAGATTGAGCTCGAGAAGCGCGCCGAGGCGCTCGACGAGATCCGCGGTCCCAAGACCACGATTGGCTTTGGCAACCAGATCCGCAGCTACGTGCTCTATCCGTATCAGATGGTCAAGGACCTGCGCTCGGGCGTGGAGACCAGCAACGTCGACGCCGTTCTCGACGATGGCGACTTGGATCCGTTTGTGATCGGCTACCATCGCTGGGCTACCGGCAATGCTGATGCGGAGTCTCCGTCCGCTTAAGCCCCGGGTGAGTCACGGACCGACACTAAACTCTGGACAGGCGGTTTTATATCCAGAGCAAACCCGCCGCGGGGTGGTTTTTCCTCGGCGAATCGGTAGAATCGAATACGGTAAGAAGTTCAAAGCGCACCCAAGGGGGTGCGCTTTTTTGAGGGAGGTAGCATGGCATATCGTCTGGATATCAAGCGCATTCTTTCAATGAACTTCTTCCGCGATCTACCCCAGATCATGCTTGGATGCGCTTTGGCGGCCATCGCGACCGACCTGTTTTTGATTCCCAACGGTCTTGCCGCCGGTGGCGTTACGGGCCTTGCGACTATTATCCAGGCGGTCGGTGCCGCGCGGGGCGTGTCGCTGCCCGTCGGTATCCAAACCATCGTGATGAATGCCTTGCTGTTGCTGGTCGTAATGCGCGAGGGCGGCATGTTCTATGTGGTACAGACGGCGACAGGCTTTGTGCTACTGGGCTTCTTTACCGACCTGTTTGCCCCGTTTGTAGCGCCTCTGGCAGATGCAGACCTGATGCTTCCCGCTATGTGGGGCGGCATTATCACGGGCATTGGTTACGGCATGGTGTTACGCGCCGGCGCCAACACCGGCGGCTCCGACACCATCGGCCAGATTATCTCGCGTAATACCTCGCTGCCGGTGGGTTCGACCGTCATGGCGATCGATGTCGCCGTATGCGCGGCATCGGCCCCCGTCTTCTCTCTGGAGAACGCGCTGTATGCAGGGCTTTCGATGGTAATTAGCGGCTATGTGATCGACGCTGTGGTCGACGGCGGCAACAAGCGCCGTATGGTGCTCATCATCTCGGAGAATTTCCCCGATATCGCGGCCGATATCATGTATGGCCTGGGTCGCGGCTGCACTAAATTTAAGGCGACCGGCATGTATTCGGGCGCGGAGAAGCCGGTGATTATGGTGATCGTTAGCCGCCGCGAGCTCAATACACTCAAGACCATCGTGCGCGAGCGCGATCCTCAAGCTATCGTGACGGTCGCCGACGTTACGGAAGCCTTCGGCGAGGGGTTCAAGGACATTAACGCGTAGGGCAGACTGCGCTCCATCCAAAAGACGTTCACATTGATAAACCGATTCATCAGCGGTTCTGCCTGCTAAATTATTCAAATAATGATAAAAACTCTGGTAAAGCCTTCAGTTTCCAGCATAATGAATGGCGCACGTGCATTGTGGCAGGGTTGGGATTACCTTCTGCGCCGTGCGCATCTTGTCTAAAGAGGATGAAAGGAAGGCACAATGAGCGACGAAGAGCTCAAAAAGGTTGCCAACGAGGTAAGGAAGGGCATCGTCACCGGCGTGCACGCTGCCAAGTCCGGCCATCCGGGCGGTTCGCTCGGCTCTGCCGACATCATGACTTATCTGTACTTTGAGGAAATGAATGTCGACCCGGCCGATCCTCGCAAGGCCGACCGCGACCGCTTTGTGCTCTCCAAGGGCCATTGCGCTCCGGGTCTGTACGCCGTGCTCGCCGAGCGCGGATTCTTCCCCAAGGAGGACCTCGAGACGCTGCGCCATATCGGCAGCCACCTGCAGGGCCACCCCAACATGAACGATACCCCGGGCGTCGACATGTCCACCGGCTCGCTGGGCCAGGGCATCTCCGCCGCCGTGGGCATGGCCGTCGCCGCCAAGCACTGGGGCGATACTTACCGCACGTACGCCCTGCTGGGCGACGGCGAGAGCGAGGAGGGCCAGGTCTGGGAGGCCGCCATGTTTGCCGGCAATCAGCAGCTCGACAACCTCTGCGTGATCGTTGACCACAACGGTCTGCAGATTGACGGTCCCGTCGAGGAGGTCAACGATCCCATGCCGCTCGCCGACAAGTTCCGCGCCTTTAAGTTCCACGTGGTGGAGCTCGCCGACGGCAACGACTTCGGTCAGATTCGCGCCGCCTTTGCCGAGGCTCGCGCCACCAAGGGTCAGCCTACCGCCATTATCGCCGAGACCATGAAGGGCAAGGGCGTTTCCTTTATGGAAAACCAGGTTGGTTGGCACGGCAAGGCCCCCAACGATGAACAGTTTGAGCAGGCCATGGCAGAGCTCACGGCCGCCGGAGAGGAGCTCTAGGATGGCAGACGTCAAGAAAATCGCCACGCGCGTAAGCTACGGCGAGGCCCTCGTTGAGCTCGCTGCCGAGCACGACGACTTTGTGGTCCTCGACGCCGACCTGGCTGCCGCCACGCAGACCGGTAAGTTTAAGGCCGCCTGCCCCGACCGCTTCTTTGATGTGGGCATTGCCGAGAGCAACCTGATGGGTGTCGCCGCCGGTATCGCGACCACCGGTCGTACTGCCTTTGCGAGCACCTTTGCCATGTTTGCCGCCGGCCGCGCTTTTGAGCAGGTCCGTAACTCCATCGGCTATCCGCACCTCAACGTCAAGATCGGCGCCACGCACGCCGGTATTTCGGTGGGCGAGGACGGTGCCACGCACCAGTGCTGCGAGGATATCGCCCTTATGCGTGTTATCCCTGGCATGACCGTGATTGTCCCGGCCGACGACGTAGAGGCCCGCGCCGTGGTCCGCGCCGCCTACGAGTGCGACGGCCCCGTGTACATGCGCTTTGCCCGCCTGGCCTCGCCGGTCATCAACGACCCCGAGACCTACAAGTTCGAGCTGGGCCGCGGCATCGTCATGCGTGAGGGCGCCGATGTGACCATCATCGCCTGCGGCCTGATGGTTGGCGAGGCTCTCGAGGCTGCCGAGCAGCTCGCTGCCGAGGGCATCGACGCCGAGGTCATCAACATGCACACCATTAAGCCCATCGACGCCGATCTAATCGTCAAGAGCGCCGCCAAGACCGGCCACGTCGTGACCGTCGAGGAGCACTCCGTGATCGGTGGCCTGGGCAGCGCCGTTGCCGACGTGCTCTGCGAGCAGTGCCCGACGCCGCTCAAGAAGATTGGCGTCAACGACACCTTTGGCGAGTCCGGTCCGGGCGCCGAACTCCTGCACAAGTACGGCCTGGATGCCGCCAACATCGTGGCAACCACCAAGGAGTTCTTGGCCTAGGGCAAGACGAGGCAAAGTATCGCTTCAGCAACCGTAAGCAAGCCAGAACAGGGGCGCACCCAAAGAGGGCGCCCCTGTTTTTTGTCGGTAACAAACAAATCGGGCCCGCATCAAGCAAGGGCTTCCTCCGGGAAGCGGGCCCCGTCCGGAGGCTGGTGGGGGTTGATTTCCGATCTCAGCCGAACACATTGAGCTGATGGCACGCTCCCGCAGTCAACCGAACGCCCCCGAGGTCCTATCCGGGACCCGGGGGCGGCATTTTCCCAGTTGA
>NZ_JBQKDI010000013.1:0-57447 GCF_052121915.1 Collinsella sp. LCP19S3_B11 | reverse complement strand
CAATACCCATCCGTAACCAGCTGGGTCAATCTTAACATCAGTCGATGGAGTCAAAGCTTTAATCTTATCCACAAAGTCGTTGTCGATTTTGCTTGCGATTGCTAAAGCTAACTGACGTACAGTTTCGTTGACAGGTTGTGTATAAGCTGATAGAACAGCCTCGTCCGTCAATGTAACACCTTTAACAACTTTTTTAACAGTTGCTGTAGAAGATGTTGCAGTCAATTTAACTGGGTCGAACGCTACACCTTCCGCTACGTCGTCAGCTTCTCCGATGAAGTTCCATTGAGGTACTGTCAAAGTATCGCCTGGCTGATTGACTAAAGTATTGTCAATATCTGCCAAAGGTGCTAAGATAAGGTTGTCGATCATTTTCTTCTCTAGGAAGTCTCCAATGACCTCGGGGTTGATTAAATCTGCAATTTTAGTTACTTCTGCTACCATGTGTATTCTCCTTTTCGTATGGACTTATCTAATTAAGAGTTACGTCGCAAAGCTTCGTACTTAGCTGGGTTGCTTGCTTTAAGCTGCATAGCTTCTTGGGGAGATAAGTCGAATAATGATTTAGCTTCTCGCTGCCCTCCAACCCCTACAATATCTTGGTTGCTAGGTGCTGTCTGAGCTGCAAGGCCTTTTACTTTTTCCTCCACACGTTGTGACAAGAGGTTATTGATTTCTACGTCTAAAGAGTTGACGTTGTGTTTCGTAGCTTCTGGAGAATCTCCAATCACGTAGTCTGCAAAGCTTGCCGGAAGTCCTGTAGCTGCTAATGCGGCTGAAGCCACACTTTGCATTGCTAAGCGGTCTTTCTCTGCTTGGATTTCTTTGAGCTGTGACTGCATCTGCCGAAGTTGAATCTGCTCTTGTGTTTCTGGAGGGTTTAATTCTTGTAACCGTTCTTGAACGATCCCTTCCAAGTGCTTACTCTTCCAAGACTCAATAGCTTTGGATGCAAACTGGTCTAACCGAGGACTAATGATAGATTTGCCTGCTTCCGTTTCTAAGAAACTTCCTACTGTATCTTTGTTTAAGAATTGACTTTCTACGCTTTTACGCAGTTCTGGATTGGATTCGATAGCTCCTAAAACAGTTTCAACAGATAACCCTTCTGTGCCTTCTGCTGTCCCATTGCCTTGTTCTTTCATAATTTCGTCTGCCATGATTGTATTTCTCCTTCCGCCCTCGTAGGTACAACGCCCTACCGTGCTTTAGATATAGTATTTTGTAAAGTCCTTGGCTTAGGTGTCCTTTAACATTTAACCTACGAGATTACAGGGACAATGATGCAGACACAATGAGGATGCACAGGGAGAAGAGGTAATGTTTCTAGGGTATAGAGACCCTCGTTTCTGATACCTCCGTGAGCTAAGCTTTTGCAATGCTCACAAACTCCACTAACGGTTAACTCTGGTCTATTGCTCCATTTCCATAATGTTATCTCGTACTGTTTGGAAGCTTCCACAACAGCAAGATTTATAATTACTGAGGCTTGAGCCTCTACATGTCGTCTGAGGAAGTAGAGAAGGTTGTCTCTAAGCTGTTCTAAGTGAGCGAGCTTGCCTTGACTCTCTCCTAAAACGACTGTTCCTGTAGCTACGCCCTCCAATTCATAGAGTATCGGAAGTAAGATGCTAAAGAAGTAGTCGTAAGCTTCTTCGATAAGCTCTTGAATTGCGTTCGTTATATCTACAGAGGCTATCCCCTCTCCCAATGAGGGGTGTCCCACGACCTTTTCAGCAACCTCCGTGAAAGCTTTTGTAAGCTCTTCTTTGAAGGCTGTACCATAGACTGAGGTGTAGTATTCTAGTAAGCTCTTGGAGTCTTGGATAAGCATATAGTCTGGAGACTCTTTCATAGCTTCTATGATAATCTTATCAACAACAGCCTCAAGTTGGGGAGAGTACCTCCCGATAATATCTGCAAAGTCTTTCTGAGTATCTATCATGACATCTGTCAGAAAGGCTTCCAGAAGTTCTTGGCGTTTCTTCTTCCCCATCTTTCTAGCCATCTATAAGTCCTCCTAGTCTCTTGGTTTCTTGTTACGTGATTTCTCCTGCTCTTTAGCAGCTACTGCATCATCTGTGGTAATCGTATTGGCATCAGTTCTATTGTCTAGCTTCTTGACGTTTTGACCTGCTGTAGCGACTTGTCCAAGGTTAGTCTGTTTAAGCATTGACATCTCTGCTTGAATCTTCATACGTTCCTTACGCTGTTCGTTAGCTTTCTTAACCTCAGACTCTGGG
Source organism: Collinsella sp. LCP19S3_B11 (assembly GCF_052121915.1). Classification (NCBI taxonomy): domain Bacteria; kingdom Bacillati; phylum Actinomycetota; class Coriobacteriia; order Coriobacteriales; family Coriobacteriaceae; genus Collinsella; species Collinsella sp. LCP19S3_B11. The sequence continues at coordinate 55,204 of NZ_JBQKDI010000013.1, read as the reverse complement.
TCAGTAATGAATGGGAACTGTGCAATGATCGTTTCATCTGGTAGAATGTCACGAAGTTTAACAGCCATATCAGCTAACTCTGAGAATGATTGTGGAAGGTTACGTACAAAGACTGGTTCCACTTTCTCTGGTTTAAGATCTTTAGCACCTTTCAAATTAGTCAAGTAGTGGCAGATGATTTCATAGCGTTGGCGAAATACTTTGCGAAGCTTAGACTCACGAACTGCTGACTTGTTCTCCAATGGTTGTGTAGCAGCTTTCATAGCTGTTCCAGTAGCTGCATTGAAGTCTTTAGATGTCAAGTCTGGAGTTTGAGAAAGACTAAAGATGTTACGTTCGGCTCTATCCTTGATGTTTTCAATGTGAGTATCGTTAATGTTCTTAACTAACCACTCAGCCTTCCCACCCTCTTCGGTAACCATGACACGATTGTTTTTCATCTTATCCAACTCAGAGTTACCGTTTTCGTCTTCTCCAATGTCAAATCCAGCTAACCACAAGTAGGCATCATTCAAATAGTTAATGTCATTTACAGAGTCTGATACAGCTAAGTTGTAAGCATCAATTAATGGAATCTGAGCTTCAAAGTCTCCTAGACGTTCCTCGTTAGCGATGACTTCAAATACATTAAACTTTCCAAGAAGATTCGGAAAAGTTTCTGGGATTGGCTTACTTTTAGTTCCATCGGCAAGAGTCTCTGTTTCAAATTTAATAATCTTATCTTTGGTATAGACTTCATAAGTCCGGTACACAGCTCCTGTAGCGCTTTGGTACACAGTGTTATAATAGATAGCTGCTAGAGGTTCACTGTCCAAGTCCATCGAGTAGCACATAACCATATTCATTGGAGAAATTGCTTTGATACGATAGTCTCCGTTACGGTCTAGGTAATGGATTTCAAAAGCATGGCCAAAGATTCCAGAAAGCTTAACCAACTCATTGTCAACGTCATGGAAATCATTCTTATTAAGAATTGGAAGCATCGCATCAATAGTTGTCTCGTCGCCTTTTAAAGTAATTGGTTCCCCAGCTAAGTAAGAAGCTGCTGTATCTACTAACAGTTTAGGGAAGTTGTGCACGACTTTATTATTAGGCTTTGTCTTATCGTCAAACGTTCTGTTTAGGATAGCGTGGTGCACACCTTTGTAATAATCATACAAAAGCTGGTAGCTACCTACTCTCCCATAATGGAGTTCAGCAGCATTAATTAATTCATCAGTTGTAAAGTCTCTGGATATATAGTGCTTACGATTATCAGCGACTGTATAAATGTCTCCAGCAGACAATTGGTTATTTGGAATAGCCATGTGATAGTCCTCCTTAATTATCTTCAAAGGTACAGCCCCACGCTTTTGTGGAACTGTCCTACAGCCCGAAGGCAGCCTTGCTGATAGACCTTACTTTGTTTCTTGGGATCATGTCTGATACAGCATATCGAAGAGCATCCATACAGTGGTCGAAGCCGTTGGATCGAGGTTTGTTAAGGTACTCGTCCTTAAGATGTTTGTTAGGTTGCCACTCATAATTCTCCAGCTCTGAGATAGTCCTTACACAGCGTGGGTCAACAACGATTGTGTAGCCTTGCAGATATTGGATACCATGCAAGATGCTGTCCTTCCCTTTTCGTGAAGGTTTAATACGTCGTGCCCCAAGCCTCCGAAGCTCTTCAATAGACTTTGGCTCAGCGCTATCTGCAAAGATTTCATTGTGGACTATCTTACGCTTCTTAATCTCTTCGAAGATGTCCTTGTTTAATAAACCTGTTTGATACATTTCATCATAGATGTAAAGACACCTAGAAGATTCATCAATCATAATGGAAAGTAGTACGGTAGGGTCATTGGTAAATCCGAAGTCAAGCCCCCATTTAGGTTTCCAGTGGTCTCTCAAAAGCTTCCGTAAGTCTAGCCGCTGTCTTGTCCAGTTTGTATAAATACGTTTACCCAAGCTGGCGAACTTGCCAAGAGCGTAGATTTCGTAGTATACTGGGTTAGTATTCTTCATGTCCTCTAACTGCTTGATGTATGATCTAGGAAGGAATCGATTGTCTTTGTAAGTTGTACTAATAACTTTGCAATTCTCTGGACGTTTCTTAGCTGGGTTATGAAACATGTGGTAGACCCAGTTATCTTTTGAAGCAGGGTTATACATAATAAATACTTGGTTGTTTCCGGCAGACTTGTTACGCAGCCGTAGTTGAAGCTGTGAGTAGTCGTCCAAAGTGAACTCAGTAGCTTCCTCCATAACTATGTCAGAGATACCGGAAATAGATTTGATACGCTCTGGGTCTTCCATCCCTTTAAATATGTACTCTGTTCCATTAGGTAGTTTAATAGTCATGTACGAAGCCTTTACATCACATAGGTCGTAGATGCCAAACTCCTGTAGACATGTCTTGTATTCTTGGAAGATGGAGTCCCGAATCGTATTATCAACTTTACGTGTTACTAGAAACTTACGCTTACTTGCTAAGCCTTTTAGAATCGTATTCTGAACCACAAACTTAGACTTACCAGAACCTGCTCCTCCGTAGAAAACCATTGTACGATACTTACCATTAGGCTTATTGTATAAGTATGGAAGGTAAGCCTCGTTAAAGATTCTCGGAGGGACTGTAAGTTTTAATGGAATTGTTTTATTATCGTTTGCCATAGTGTCCTCCTAAAGTAGATAAAAGCCCCACAGAGGTTTTCCGTAGGGCTTCTTGATTATTTGTTGATAGCATTGTTAACAGACTTGCCAGTCTCGTAGAAGCCTACAGACGAAAGCCCTGCAATAAGTCCTGCAACTGCTCCGATAACTGGTTCGACATCAAATACAACCATACCTCCGGCTACTCCAACGATAACGCCTAAGACGATAGCTGCCAAAGGAATGTACCGAGCTGGAATATACTCTTGAGATTTAATCATATTCATTAAGCCTGTCATGATTGCCCCGATGCCGACTGCAACGGTCATGATGATTTCAGTGTTGTTCAAATTTACCACCTCCTTTAAAGGTTTCTAACTCTTCTTTCAGAGAGGCGTTTTCTTCCTCAAGTTCGTCGACACGTTCCTCTAGCTGAGAAATCTGTAGCAAATAGCCGTCTTCCTTCTCTTGCATGGATCGCTTCAAGTCAGCCATCTCAAATTTTAACTGGCTAAACTTTTCCTCTAAGTCGAAAACAGTTTGTCGAACAGAGTTGTACTCAGCTTTAAGCTCGTTGTGGTCAGCTGCCTTAGTCTCGTACATCTCTTTCCAGCTAGTGTAAATCTCGTCACGATTCTCTATCTCAGTCTTTCTGACTAGCCCTTTGAAGTCTAAGTTTTTGCCTACCCAAGCAGTTACAAAGGCTAATACACCAGTGATTAGTACATCCCAGTGCTGGAAGTTCATTTAAAGTCCTCCCGAATGAGAACTCCATAGGCTGTCCAAGCACATCCAATAGCCAGAATAGCAATCGTATTAGGGGTAGACAGATAGGTTACTCCCATAACAGACCAAAGAACTGCTAAAGAGGTTACTCCTGCTATACGAAGTCTGTTTCTGTTAAGGATGATACCAAGAAGTTTGATAAATCCAGCTGTTACAAAGAAAGCTGATATAAGTCGTAGATCAAAAAGACTGGAGATGTGGTCGTATAAAGCCTCGTGATTAAGTGTGTCTATATTTAAGTATAGCCTTACGCCATACAGAATGCTGACTACAGATAGTCCTATGCCGTGCCATTTCAAATAGAGTATTGAAATGACTTTCCGAAGGGGAGTCGGAAGCTTTTCCATAAGGATTTCTCCCTTCCTTTAGTAGTTTTCCAGAAAACCATAGTCTAGTTCTTCGTCGGTTTCTTCGAAGTCTGCTTCCAAAGCATCGTCCTCAACTGCTTCGGCCTGCTTAATTTCTTCTTCGTCGTCTTCCGGCTCAGATATATCAACTATGATGTTTAATTCATTATTGACTTGTACGTCTGGAGTTAGCAAGTCATGGAATTTAGCTAGTTGTTGTAAGGCGGTCAGCTGGTCTTTTGTAGAAATCCTTGCTTGAATCTTATCCCCTTTAGCTGTTACGATTTCATCATAGCCATCTCGCTTAGCAATCTTTGTAAGATGCTCCAAGACTTCTGTAGCAGTCATGATGTCAGCGTTGGACTGCTCTGTAATAAGCCATTGAATGTAGGCTTTTACATCGTCTCGTTTTAATAAGCGGTGTCCAGAAGATTCATTGTAACCAACTGATCTACAGCTTTCAGCAATGTTTACCGTAGATACATAATGCTGCGCAAAGCGTTTCATCTTTGGCTTAAGGGTTGTTAAATCTACTCCATCATAGTAGTCTGGAGTCTGTGAGGAAGTCATGTACTGCTGCTGTCGCTCTCCGACTTCTTTTCCTTGAATTTTAAGAGCCATCTGTCTCCTCCTTCCAACAGATTAATAAGTCCTCATTCGATAGCCCCTTTAGAAGCTTGGGACGTCCCATGTAAGAATTATTAGAATATTTTAATATAATGGAGTCAATCACTTGACAAGCTTTTTAAATAATGGTATAATGCTTTTAGAGAAAAGGTTTTAGCGCTGTCGGTCGCTGATACCGACGGTACTCCAAGAAGCTGCCTTGCAAAAGCCTTTAGAAAGCTTATCCGAAACTTGGAAAAGGAAAGGAAGGCTTTGCAATGGAGTTTAAATTAATTACAAAAAGCTATTGACAAGTCTCTAAAGACGTGGTAAGATAGATTCATAGAGCTAAGGAAGCTACAATACGCCTATGAGTCGTTGACAACCGTCTGAGGAGACTTTTATTATCTTCTGGGATGATTAGGCGTAAGTGACGTAGAACAGCTCTCAGACTATTTTAGGAGGCTTATTATGCTGTATGAGAATTTTCAGAGAGCTGCAAATAAAGGTAAAGCCGTCCAAGAGGGTATTCGGCTCATAAAGTACCTATTGAGAAATAAAGGAACTGATAAAGAAAACTTTTTATGGGCTGAGCAAATTATATCATCCTATAAACTGCGATTTGGGGAGCCTCCAGAATCCCTCTCCGAGTGGGTATCTCTATTAGCTTTGGCAAACGATACGGTAGGCTCTATTGGAGGAGATAACAAATACGCTAAGTGCAGTAGTTTTGAGTATAGCTTTTATAGCTTTCGTAAGCACCGTAGAATGAAGACACCCTCTGAGAAGTATGCCCATGAGTTTCCGATGGGGCTTCTTGACCATCTAGCTGTGGAAGTTTCCTTAGAAGATGGATGGATTGATGCCATTTACTTGACAACTGAGATACTTCCATGGTATGATAAAGAAAGATTGTCACTATTCGTTGAAAGGTACATTCGAGAGTCTAGTGTTAGAGAAATTGAGAAGTCTTTAGGAGTACCTAAATCAACAGTAGCTAGAAAGATTTCTAGGCTAGACAAACAACTTAGTAAAACATTAGGAGGGTATTTATGACAGAATTTAAAGTAGGCGACAAAGTAAGGTATTTCCAGGACTTATCGGGAAGGTATGTAATTTCATCTCCAACAGTTCCTATAGGAACTATCGGCGAGGTTAGAACAGTGAATCCAAACAGAAGGGTAGAAGACCCCAATGTCATGGTTGGATTGGAGCAGGGAGAAGTTATCTGGTTTTATGCAGACGAACTGCAATTAGTTGACGAAGAGACTGATCTACCATTCGTTCCACAATTTACTCACAAAACTGTCCTAGATACTTCACTAGACATTAACTTGGATGTGTACCTAGCTGCTTTATCAAACATGACCACAGCTCGTAAGCAGATGGCGGATTTGTCATTGGACAGATACCTTCCGGAAGCTGTGCGAGATGCTTTGGAGGAACGATTGGATAATAAGATTCAAGAGTCTGGCAAACAGGCTGAGGAAGCTATCAAACGGATGTCCAAGATACTGGAGGTGGAGTAGATGACTGAGTGGAGAGAGCTGAAAGGGTTCACTAAGTATGATGAAGACGGTCATCTCAAGTATACAGGTATCGACGAACAACTTACAGAGCTTGCTAAATCCTATGAAATTCTAAGAGTGTTCTATGGAGCGTTTAGTTCATCTGATTGGAATGTTATGAGTGGCGGCGATACAACGGCTCTGGTAGAGCTGAGGGAGGATTCCAAATGACAATCTTTGCGCACGATGTTCAACGGCGACCAAAGGACTTCGAAGTGGCATTATAGGAGAATCTCATCGACTTAAGCATTGCCATGCTTCGTAGTACTCATACGAGGGAGTTCCACTGGCGATCACAAATGTTTGGCACAACTACTGGATTTATTATGAATATTATGAGGAGTGATTTATAATGATTACATTAAACTTTGGAGACAGCTTGGAGTTCATTAATACACTGGAGGATAACAGCATTGACGCAATTATTACAGATCCCCCATACAACATCAGTAGAGATAACAACTTCCAGTCCATGGGCAGAGGAGGGATTGACTTTGGCGAGTGGGACAAGGAGTTTGACTTAAGCTCATGGATCGAACTGGCTACTCCAAAACTTAAAAAGGGAGGAAATATCCTAATATTTAATGCTTGGAAAAACCTAGGAGAGATCGCTGCTACTTTGGAGTCACTAGGGTTTGAGGTTAAAGATATGATTCGCTGGGAAAAATCTAACCCGATGCCTCGTAATAGAGATCGGAGGTTTATTGTAGATTATGAGGTAGCCGTATGGGCAGTTAAGAAGGGGGCAAAGTGGACATTCAACCGGATCAGTGATACCTATGATCGACCTCTGATTAAATCAGGCTTAACTCCAAGTAGCGAAAAGGTAGGCAAGGGTCACCCTACACAGAAGCCAGTAGCTGTAATGCAGTGGATAGTGGAACATTTAACTAATGAGGGAGACGTTGTACTAGATCCTTTTATGGGGAGCGGCTCTACAGGAGTAGCCTGTGCTAATTTAGGGAGAGGATTCATAGGATCTGAACTAGATCCGGAGTACTTTGAAATTAGCAAAGGGAGACTACTATCAGAAGGAGCCTGAATCAGAAGAGGAATACGCCTACGTGGAAGGGTGGGATGAGTTTTGAGTGACAAATTTAATTGTTGGATAAGCCTCTTAGTAGCTTTTCTACTATTCCTAATAGGGTTATTCCTACTATTCGTGGTAGGCGTTTCAGCAACGGCTTTATTTCTAGGTTTGTGGACATTCCTAATTCTATGGATGATCTTGTGGGCTATTCTAGAAATGTGTTGTTAGATAGGGAGGTGCCAAAATGAAAGAATTCCGAAAAGCTATTAAGAAACTATTTTTACAATATGGAGGACTGGTAACTTGTTAAAAATCTATACTAAGCGTACTTTCTGCGCCGCTTGCCGCCAGACGAAACTGTTTTTGAACAAGCAAGGAACGAAGTTTGAGGAGATTGTTGTTGACGAAACTGACGAAGAGTTGTTGCAACACCTTCGTGACAGTGGTTTTAGTCAATTTCCTGTAGTGATTAATGGAAAAGTAACTTGGACAGGCTTTCGACCTGACTTATTGAAGGAGGTTGTATAATGTTTAATGTAGGAGAACTTATTAAATACCTAATTGAATGACGTATTGAGCGGCTTGGGATAGATGCTTTATATGCTGACGAAGTTGAATTAGGTAAAATCATGGCTGTTCAGGAAGCTTTGGAAGACATTATCACAGATGTCGTGGAGCCTGTCGAAGATTTAAGTCTCGAATTTGAAGACGATCAAACTTACGATAACTTTGGACAGCAAATTGTAACCGACTTACCTCACATTACAACAACTACTGGACGAGACATGGCAGAATTTTTCCGTGAACGCCACATTCCATTCAATTAAGGAGACTATTAAATGACTAAAATTATTTTATCTCACGAAGACTATGAACGAGTATTACGAGAAGGCTTAGATTTGGATGCTTATTTACAAGGGCGCTTCGATGAAGCTGCCTCAGATGTCAAATATCTTAATGAAGAAGTCGATGTGACTATTCCAATCAGCCTTGATGGAGAACGCCTTGGGGAGGCTTTGGTACAGGCTAATTTACAAGAGGAGGCAGATGCTGCTAAATCCCACGCTTTATACGCTCAGTACACCGCTGACCGAGCACTTAATAGTACGACTGAATTAGCTGCTAGAATCGAGGCGCTGGAGCATCCAGAACCACTGAAAGAGACTGGAAGTGTTGCTTACCCAGCTAAGTCATTGACCTGCGAATCAGGCCGTACCTATGCCGTTCGAGATGCTATGGTATTCCCTGATAGAGGGGATGTGGCAATTATCTTTGAAGTAGAAGATAGCCCGAATGACACACTTCCTGTTAATGTATTCTGGGAAAAATCTAAATGCTGCGAGTGGATGGCAGACGCAGAATTTGAAAATGCCTTTAAAATCAACTAACAAACTTGCGAAGAGCTCTTGACAGGGCTCTTTTTTTGTGTTATGATAACTCTATAAAAGTTTTTAGGAGGCTGTATGATGAATTTACTACTACTACTTATCTGTTGGATCATCTTTCTGGCTCCATTCATAGCAGTTTTATGCTATCTTGGCAAGTTTAAAGAATTCTGGCAATTCCTTGGCTTAGTCTTTGGAATGCTGCTATTGATAGGAGCTTCTTTCGTAGCTTTTATTGTACTTTGTTTAATGTGATTGGAGGGGATTTTTATGAAAAAGCTTAAAATACTGTACCACCAGCTTATGAAAAAGTTCCACTACTATGTGACAAGAGACATGAGGGCTGGGGAAAAGCATTGGAAAGCTCGTAAAAAACTATTGGAGGAGATTAAATGAAGTTTGAAGTAGGAGATGTTTTAGTAGATGCTGGGAGAGATCCAGAAGAACCACGGATGAGCGCCGAGGTAATTAAAGCCTCAGAGGAATTTAAGCAATATACTATTAGAGTAGCTAATGGTAAAGTATTCAATTACCCTAGCGCAAGTGCTGAGTGGATATGGCGAAAAGCTCCTATAGGAACTGTGGCATGGCTTATCCATGAGCTGTCCAAGCATGATCCTACTGACAGTGTTAGTATTTGCCAATGGAACACTAATGGATGGAAAGTTGACGTAAAAGATGTAGAAATAATTAGTAAATTTGAGGAAGGGGAAGTGACTCTATGGTAAATAGACCAATGAAATACTCCAAAGGAGACTTACTGTTAGATTATGAAGGAGACCTTTACAAAGTCCTATCAGTAGATTCGGAAACTAATTGCTACGACATTGGAGGTTTACTCGACCCATGGAGTGATAGATTAGATGCAGACGTCTTGGAACAGTCATTCACAAAGCTTCCTGCCGGAACTATTGGAGAGCTTGTCCACAAGCTACTGGATTATCCTATGGACACTCCTATCAGCATCTATCGGGCATCTGGCTCAGCAGACCTTTACCTAGACTCCATCAACGACATTGAGATAGACTATGAAGATACTGGAGGAATTATCTTATGCTAGACTATTCCATTGACATCAAAAAGTATAACCCAAGCACTCCAACAGAATATCAGCCAGACCTTCGGGTAGACCACTGCAATAGTCGCCTAGTGATTTCAGAGAAGCTGTTGCCAAGGCTTCTGAGGGCTGTGGCTGAGTATGTTAAAGATGACTCCATACTAGTCATGAAAGGAGACGTTGAGGCATACTTTACTCAAAGTTTTACGAAGCATGCTTCCACCCTAAATGAATTGGCCGACCGCTTGGAGACTTTACAAGAGGCTGAGGAAGTGGAGTTCGATTTATCTGAGGCTCGTGATAGCCGTTATTTACTTACTAAGAAGGTAACCTTTGAAGACTGCCTAGAGGCTACCAGAGAGCGGATGGAGGAGCAGTGGCAGGCATCTGCTCTGGAAGCTGTCCAAAAGGCTGCGGACATATTGGCTAAGGATGCTTTAGACAGTCTACTACTTGAGAAGTCTCGTGAGGAGATTCCGGAGCTATTGGAAGGAATTCAAAAGGTTTCCGAAGCTGCCAAGAAGTCTGCCAAAGACTCCACTGAGCTGTTCAGCAATGAGACTCTGGGAAAGCCTCAGTCGGAAGTCGTTGACGATAGCTACTGGAAGGAGTTACATCAGCAGGAAGCTGAGCTTATGAAGAGGTTTGCTGGAAAGGATTTGGAATCAACTGCTAAACGCTTTGAAGAAGCTCGTGAAGAACATGGCACTCCAACATGGAGAGTAGGGGCATTGATGCAGGAGAGCCCAGCTAAAAAGCAGCGGAAGAGTTTAGTAAGAGCTATCATAAACCTGCTGGACACTAAATATAAATAAGCTAATAGAGTCGCTTTCCAAAGCTGTGGGAAGGCGGCTTTGATAAGTATAGGAGGAAAGTTATTTGAAGCCGATTAGATTTGAAGGAGTTTATGACCCAACTATTTGGAAGCCTGTTGAAGGGGCTGAGGGATATTTTGTCAATATGGAGGGAAAGATTAAGGGGAGACGTGGGAGAGTCTTGAAAGGTTTTCTTGCAGGAAGTTATCCCTCAGTTTCTGTGGGTAGAGGAAAAAGCTCTCTGCGTATTCACAGGGCTGTAGCCAAAGCTTTTATTGGAGATATTCCAGAAGTCTGGGTTGTTAATCATATTGACGAAGTTAAAACAAACGCCAATGTAATGAATTTAGAAATCTGCACAGCAAGCCATAATGCACGTCACTCATTAGCCTCCCGAAAGCCTCGGAAGAACCTTGGTAAAGCTATTGAATACCTGTCAGAATGGAAGCCTATCCCCAGCATCCCTACAGCTATGGCACATCCATCTGGAAGAGTTGCTTCTTTAGATGCGCAGGGCAAGTTAAGGGAACGTTTGGGCTATGTGCAAGCCACTGGGTACCGTCGAGTGAGGGTAAATGGTAAGTCGTATTACACGCATAGGCTTATTGCAGAGACTTTTTGTCCAAACCCCAACAACTTTCCAATAGTAAATCACATAGACGAGAATAAACTTAACAACTGTGCCAGCAACCTCGAATGGTGTACCTATCAGCATAATGTCCTCCATGGAACGGCTAGACAACTAGCTACAGAAAAACTTTCCAAGCCAGTTGTTGCAAAGGACTCAGAAGGAAACATAGTGTACACCTTCAAAAGTGCCGCAGAGGCTATTCGTATGGGGTTCCATCCGGGGCATATCAGTAGCTGCTGTAACGGCCGCCAAAAGACTCACAAAGGTCTCTACTGGAGCTTTGCCTAAGCCTCCATAATAATTGATTGAGCCACCTTTTGACAGCTTGTCGAAGGGCGGCTTATTTTGTTATGTATGGAGTTATAAATAAACTAACCAAACAGCTTATCGTGCGTGTGATCGTAACAGTTGTCGGAAGTCTTATTAGGAAAACTGCAAAAATAAAATTGGCCAGCCGTTTTCGGAGTCTGTCGGAAAGCTATCGGACAGCCCTATATAGAAGATCCAGAAAAAATAAATCGGACAGCCTCACACGGAAACTTGCAGAATTTCTAAGAGGCTGATAGTGCGCGCGCCTTCGGTCAGCTGTGGCAAGACCCCCTCCCTTGGTGGGGTCAACGGTGTATGGTACGCCTTGGGAAGCCTGTCAGATAGCTTATCGTGTCAGCTGTTCGTGAGTCTGTCGTGTGTCTCGTCGGTCGGTCGTCGGTCAACGTGTGTCGAGACTGTCGAACAGTTGAGTCAATGTGTCATGTCAACTTTGTATAATACACATTATGTAAACTAGGTCAATAGATACGCGAACAGCTGTTCGATAGCCTACAGAAGCCACTCCATAAGGACAGTAACAGCTGGTCGGCAGTTGGTTGTCGGCTCTATATAGGTTTTACGTTTATGTTTGACTTATTGACTGTACTCTGACAGCTGCGGCAAGGTGCCTGGCAGCCTATCGAACACCATGCAACATACTCCATTATAAGCTATTATCAGACGATCAGAAAGACTCTCGAACAGTTACCGGAACAGCTACTCGGATAGTTGTGCACCACGTTCCAGAATAACCGTTTGAGTAACGCCTATAATAGTTGTTATAATAGCCTTTGAATATATGCCTTGTATATTCTCATATACGCCCTCCAAATGATAGGATAATAGTAGCTTACCTTGCTATAGTTAAACGTCTGAGAGGGCTTCTCGTGAGCTATTTAAGAGGATATAAAAAGAAGCTACTCCAATCAATGGTGCAACTTCTCTTCTGACTATTTAGTTATACGTTAGGATAAGCTGTTGACAGGCTTTCTAATAGCTTCTGGATAAGCTGTTGACAGTTACTTACCTAAGCTTTGGGAAGCCTTGGGAAGCTTTTGCAAAGGCTGTTGAAAGCATGCTTGGTAATAGATAATGGAATAGCTTTTATAATAGCTTATTATAATCTGTTACTCTCATAACAGATACCCTTTTAAAAAAGTTAAGTCCCACGCCCTCTTAAGAATAACATCCAACACGTATAAACAAGTGGAATAAAAGCCTATCTGCCGGCTTTGAAAGCATTTAATTTAACAAACAATAACAGATCACTTCTTAATCTTTTCTTAATAATTAAAAAAGCCACTCCACAATCGGAGTAGCCTTTCTAAGCCTATTTGATTATTTGTTGACAGCCTCCAAACCGATTCCCTCGTCAACTTTGAATGTCTGAATAGTTTTCTTATCGTTGTCGATAGGGTAGACGTATAGCTTTTTCGTGTCACTTTCAACTATAACAAAGTCTGCCTTGATAGTTGCGTACGAGTCTAGCTTTTTATTAAGGTCTGCAATCATGTTACGGTTGCTTTCGATAGTATCTTCTGCTTCTGCGAGAAGCTCATTGTTGACTTTGTTAGCTTCCGAAGCTTCTTGATAGCCTTTCTCATAAGCTTTTGTACCTATGAGAAAAGTTATATTCAAAACTGTAATAATTGTTAGCATTGTAATTGTAAAGTTTTTTAGTTTCATTTTGTATGCCTCCCATGTTTATCTATAGGTGTGAAAAAGTGTAGCATAGCTTTTTTACAATTTCAATAGTTTATTTAAAAATTTCTGCTTCTTTTATAATTTCGTCTAATTGTTTCATTGATCGACTTGTGCAAAAGCTTCCACCAATTAATGCAACAGCTATGAAAATAAACGATTCTAACATTTCATGACCTCCTCTCTTATCTACTTTCTAAGTCTTTTTGCAACTCGATTTCAGTGATACCTAATTCTGACTGCAATAGTTCAATGCTTACTTGAATATTTTTTCTACTTTCATCGTCGATGTTAAAAAAGTTATCAGCTTTCAGATCGTTAATGATGGCAATTATTTTTTGTTTATTTTTCATAGTCACTAGCCCTTTCTATAAATCTTTATCAAGTGTTATCAAGTCATCATCTGAATCATCTCCAAAAAAGCTCGGTGTTTCTATCAGCTCACTAGGCTTTGCCAGTCCTTTCCTTATTTCTTCTTTTCTAATCATATCAGAAAGCTTTCTTACCACGTCTTCATAGAGAAGCGGGTCAACTTCTTTGACAGCCTCCAAAAGTAACGCTAGGTTATTTATGGATAGCTTTCCTCTTCGATACGTTTTCAGCAAGCCTTTGCCTGTGACTTTATTATAAGCTTTCTCAAACTGTTTTTCAAGTCTTTTTTGAAATTGTTTGTCCTTTCGTCTTTCTAAGTAGTCGGAAAGTTTTTGGCAAGCTTTTTTAAGAGTAGTCCAGACAGCTATACCAAAAACTGCCCATAAGATAGGTAGCAAGTCACTCACTTCCTTTCTTAAAACTGTGGTGTATGTTTCTAAAATCTAGTTCTACACTTAACATAAGAGCAGAAGCTTTCAAAAGATTATCCTCTAGCATTTGCATAGTTTCATGATAGCTTTTTGAATCGTTTGGCAAGCCTTGTAATGCCTCTTGAGAAGTCTTTGCTAGGACTAGGGAACGTTTTAAGCTGTTGATAGTTGTGAAGCCTCGTTTGAAAGACTTATTTACGAGGCTATTTTCTTTCTTCTCTTTTTCTGCTTCATACATGCTTTTATATTCGTTTTTAACCATTAGTCGACAACCTCCAAAGAGCCTTCGACAAAGTCAATTTCATTATCTTTCATAAACTCGGTTAGGCTTTCGATAGCCGTTTCTTTGTCGTATACGTCAATACATTCTTCGAAGTCTCTATCGTCAAATCTGAAATAGCCTTCGATATATTCGCTTGTTGCTGAACCATATAAAGATATTCCTTGAATATCTCCGTCACTGTCCTTATATTCTAGGAAAGCAAGCTCGAAGCGTTCAGACAGTTTTTCTTGAAATTTGTAAAGGTTGTCGAATTTCATCGAAAAGTATTTTGTATAACCTGCTCGCACGTCTATGCCAATATGGACAGCAAAGAAAACCAGAGTTTCTTCTGTGCAATCATTCTCATAGATAATAAAGTTTAAATCTCTTTCAAGGTAGCCACAATAATTGTAAGTATTGTCGGCACCATATTCATACCATGAAACGCCTCCCCAATCGTTGTCTAATTCGTTGAAATAGTCTTTAAATTCGTCAACGGTTAACCATTCGCCTGCATATTCCATCTCTTCAAAAAAGCTTAGTAAAGAGATTCGCCCAAAGTGATCTTTGCTTAAAGTTGGTGCTGTTTTTCCTGTAAAGTTGATTGGGCTTTGCATTGCTTCAAGTTCCTTTTTAACAGTTTCCCAATCGCTCAGCCCAAAGCTTTCTTCTATAGTTTCAAGAATTTCTCCGACTGTGATATAATGTTTTTGTTCGTTCATTTTTATAACCTCTTTCAATTTTTTATTTTTTATCTAGTTTGTAGTAATTTGCAATTTTGTATTTTCCTTTTTAATACCTTTCAAATATTCATATAATTCATTTGTTAGTTCTATTGAGTTTGTATCTATAAAAACAGTTAGAAAACCGTCTTCCATATCATTCATTTCATTATCTGCCACAATAGTAATATCATTATTGCCGATATTAATTTCTATATTTAACAGTGTGCCATTTTCTTCATACTCGCTCAAAAATTCTTTAATCATATTTTTATTCATTTTTATAACCTCTTTCAATTTTTTATTTTGTAGGTACAGTGTAACAGCTCTTTAAACAGCTGTCAACAATTTTATTTTAATCATCTAACCAAGCAACAAAAGCAAGGGCGCTTGCCACGACACATACAGGCGCTAAAATCAGCCATGAAACAACCATTATAAAACCTCCTTTCCTGATCTCGTCATAAGCTTATCAAAATATCAAGCGACTGTCAACACTTTTATCTTATCTTTTGAAATATACTTTTCAAGACTAGCTACAAGACTATAAACAGCAGTTAGGCTTCCACAAGTGGCGTAAAAATTGTCGTTTGTATAAATGTTATAAGTCATGTTTTTCAACTTCCTTTCTCTTAACTTGATACCAATATACCATGACGTTTTTTAAATTGCAATAGCTTTGCTAAAAGTTTTTTATTTTATTTTTCGAAAGCTGTCCAAAAAGTCGCCTTATATAGTAGAAAACTTTCAGCGAGACTTCTTCCTGATCTTGTTCAAAAGTCGTCTAAAAGAAGCTTAAAAGCTGTGGAAAAGCCTTGATAATGTTGTGTATAGGCTATGACGTTTTAAGTGAAAACTGTTAAAAAATCCCGGGGTGCATCCTGTGGACAGCTGCTGGAAACCTCGTACGCCTGTCATGATGTTTTAAGTGATTTTTCTTAAAAATCCCGGGGGACTGTTATAAAATTCTGGGGAAATCCATTAGTTAAATGTTATTTTAGGATGGATATGAGTTATTTGAATAGTTTTGTGCTACTTGATGTAGTCTTATTGGCAGCTGTGGCAAAAGCTTGGCCAAGACGTGGTAAGTTTTTATTATGGAGGCTGATTGAAAGGCTGTCAGATGATTTTTAACGGATGATTGTCCAATCTTTGATCTGAAACGTGCTTAGAATGCTCCTCTGACGACGTTAAAAAGCTGTTATAGTGCTATTTTAATAGTTTGTTGAAATAATTTGAAAAATTAAAGGAAAAATTTTTAAAAATTTACTCCATTCCTAGAAAAATAATTTTAAAAATATCCCTTAACTTAGAAAAATATTTTGAAAAATCTGCCTCCAAATTTCTTGGCAAAAATAAAAGACAGCTACCCTTCGGCAACTGTCAAAAAATTATTCTGTAATTGTTACATTTCCATCCAAAAATTCTGTGTAAAATTCTCCTGTCATACTAATACATTCTTCGGGAATATTTGTTAGAGTTTTTAGATCCGACTTTATCCCAAATACTCCAATAGATGGCTGGACTCCTTGTAAGCCTTCCGTACCTTCTGGCACAACTGTAAACTCACTTTCGTAAAATTTTGCCTCATAGTGATCGAGGTCGAACTCCAGAAAAGAGAAAGAAGCTTGTGGAAATTTTACAGTAAATACTTTACGACTTTCTGCTAGTCTGTTACTTACCTTTACAATCTTTCCAACGTAACCACAACGACTTGTATATAGCTTGGTAGATACCTCCAAATTATCCTTGGACTTAATCTTTACAAAATCTCCTACTTTAGGCTCCTTTGTCCCCTGCTGAGCGGCCTTTAACGCTGCTTGAGTCTCTTCTAGGGCTTTAATCATTTCATCCGACTGCTTCATAAAATTACTCAAAGCAACATCTAGGGAAGCTTCTGGATGTTCTACGTACTCGGCCTCTCCATCAGATATGCTAAAAAATCGTGACACCTCATCCGGAAGTTTTACCTCAACTAGGTTGTAACTATCCCAAGGAACTGGGAAAACTTTTCCGACATACTGGTCAATATCTGGGTACCCTCCATTATTCAACAAACGTACATATCTTTGCATAATATCTCCTCCTCTTTCAATAAACCAATCTTACCACGTATCTTGTACAATGTCAACAGCTTTCGTGAATTATTTTCTAAAAGCTCTCCGACCAGCTCCTGTGACAGCGCCGATCCTTCCAAAGGAATACGTGCTGAATGAGCTATTTCAATATGCGAGTCCACAAGCTCTCCGAGAAGCTGTAGCTCGTCTGTTTCAAAAATTCTTAGCTCCATAGCTCTACTATAGCATCTGGAAATTCTTTAGCAGCATCACAGGCTACATGAATGTCTCGGAAAAACATTAAAGATTCGTTAGCCCAGTTCTTTGTAAAGGCTGCCTGATTGTTATTTAGCTTCGTAAGAGTCCATCCCCCGAGGGTTACAATGAAGAGTTCTTCGGTAGGCTCTGGCAACCTACTGTCATCTAAAAGCTCTGGAACAGTTGTATGGAGCCGTTCAGCGATCCTAGCCATCTTTGCAAGGGTTGGTGGAGTATTATTCCGAAAGCCTGTTGAAGAGGTTCCGTCTCCACAGACTTCTACCCAAGACATCTGATGGAGCTGTCGAAGAGCATCCACGTTCTTCCAAAAGGTTCTTGTAATGTTTTCTACATAGGTGTCTTTAGTCATGTCTTCACTCCATCCCCATAGTTTCTAAATAGCTGTTCAGTTGGTCAATGACATTGTAATTAATTTGAATCTGGTCATTGTATCGTGCCACACGTACCCTATAACTTTCTCTCTGAGTACGATTTTCTTCAAATTCAATTCGGTCATTAAGCTGCTCAATCCGTTCATTCAAAGATGCGTTAGCCATGTACAAAGAAGTGATAAGTGGCTTAACTCTTTTTGGAGCTAATTTAACCATTGCGTATGTTTCTGGATTCATTCCAATTCCTCCTTAAACCTCATTAACAATATCTACTCGGACAGCTTTCCCACGTTCTCTCCAACAAGTCTTTCCAACAGCTTCCTCAGGGCTGTGGGCTATCACTACATAACTTCGTGGAGTGCTTTCAAAGTCTAGGTAATAGATTACTTCATACCGCTTCATCATATTCAACATCCTCTCTACTAACTTATGAATTAATCATATCATGACTTTTGGAATCTGTCAACAGTTTTTGCAAAATAAAAAGACAGGAGTTACCCTGCCTCTTTGCCATACTTTTTAACTGCTTTGGTAAACTTCTTACGTGCATCTTTCAGTCGTCTGCCTAGAGTGCTTTTAGAAAGTCCGTTATATCCTTCCAACTTTCTGAGGGATATGCCTTCCAAAACATTCTTCCGGAAGACGTATTCTTCATCAGATCGAAGGTTGCTTCTGTCAATAACTTCTTCAAGCCAAATCCAGTAGTCTTGGTCAACCATGTAGTCTCCATAGACTTTGGAGTTCTCTATCATAGGACTAAATTCCGATTCTAGGAAATAGTCTTCGGTGGCTATCCGCTTCTCTTTTCGATAAGAGTAGAAACTATACTCAAAGCTGCTACACTTAGCATACTTATTGTCTCCAGAAAGACCCCCAGTGGTGTCGTCCTGCATGTAGAAGGTGCTTAAGGCGTGAGCTAAGGTATCTGGAACATCTTCCCCCCAAAGCTTATGAAACAGCTCGTAGGCCTCTTCTACAAACAGCCCTCTGACTTCTGCTGGAAGTTTACTACGTCTTAGGACAACTGTCACAAAGCGTTTGAGATGCAAGGCACACTGCCCTGCTGTCTCAGCTTCTGTAATAGCTCTGTAAAAACCTATCTCATTATACAATGGCATCTAATCAACCTTCCCAAACCTCGCTTTATACTCTTCAATAGCTGCTCTGGCAACTGCTGGCATAGCTTGGAAATCAGCTTCTCCATTATTTAGAATAGTCACGTCCGGCTGAATGAGATCAACCTCAGAATCCCCTTCATTATCTAATTTCAAAGTCTCTCCCAAAGCTTCTGCACGAGCTTGGCGGATCAGTGGGTCAGCATCTACCTTGACTACTAAGAAGCCTTCTTGACTAGCCCAGAGAGCTTCGTTAAAGTAACGTGTGTCAGTGATAATCATTGCTACTGGCTTTCCGAAGCCTTCTGTATTTTCAAAATAATCTCTAATGGCCTCTACTGGACGAATCCAAAAGTTTATATCAATCTCACGAAAAGCATTTCCAAGGGTTACGTAAGCATCCCGAGGCCTCTCGTTGTTGACTAAATGACCGAAGAATTGCTGATAGATTTCTTTTAAGTAGTCTGCAAACGCTACTCGAATAACTTCATAACCCTGTTTGGATAATTCTTGCTCCAAGACGTTTGCAAAAGTGTCTTTGCCAGCCCGGGCAGTTCCTGCTAATGCTATTTTAATCAATTAATCTTCCTCCTTGCTTGTGATGGAAATTCTCCTGTCTTCATAGCTGTGCAATAGGTTTTCCAAGCAAATCGGATAGCTCTAAAAGGAAATGCTAGTAGGCTATCAATCAGCTCCTGCACGAATGTTGCAACAGGTGCTACTAGGATATAGAATAGATACTGCACAAGCTCCATAACAACTTTAAAGATAAAAGCTATTGTTACTTGGACTCTAAACATCATCTCCGACAGCCTCCATAGCTTCCTGCTGCTTCTCATCAAACTCTTTAGCAGCATTGATCTCAGCTTTTGGAATGAGCATAGAAGTCTTTCCAATATGAGTAAGAGCAATTCCAATAGCATCGGTTTCATCTGTGGTCATATCTGATACATCAACGTCTGTGTAGATTTGGATAGCCTCTGCTACGTCTGCTTTAGAGGACTTCCCAGAGCCTGCGACAACCTTCTTAACAGTCGTCGGGCCATACTCATAGTAGCGTGGGTACCCTTCTAATTCCAAGACTAGCTCGAAGGCTGCGAAGAACTTCATATTAATAAATTGAGTAGCCATCCGACAGATTGTCGTCTCCTTAATTACAAAGTCTGGCTTAAACTCATTGAGAAGTCCTGTCATCTCTTCGGCAAATATTCGGAGGCGTTTGCCAGTCTTATCCTTGGAGTTTGTAATAATGTTTGTGGTAAAGACTAACGTAAGGTTACCGTTAGCCTCTTGGTCTAATACTGCTACACCTGTTGAAACAGATGAGATGTCAAAAGCCATGAAACGCATCAATCTTCCTCCTTATGAACCATGATAGAAGCGATGTTGTGGTTGTTTAAATACAGTAGCCCCTCGGTTGTTCCAATGATTACTGCTCCATTTGTATGAAGGTCAGTTAACATCTCCTCAACCTTCGTCTCCGGAAAACCTTCTGAGGCTTCGAAGCTATATGTTTCATAGAAAATGTCGTCCCCAGACTCATTGGAGATAGGGGTTAGATAGGTAATTGTGAAAGTTGTGTAATATGTGATCTTCATAATCTTCCTCCTAGAAATACTCCCAAGTGTACCCTCCATGGCTTTTTCGCTTACCTTTAGCACAAGAGGTTATATGACTTGGGTTAAATCCCCAATCTTTTGCATCAATTATACTGTTAAATAAGATTGGAGTTCCTTCTTTAATAGGTGTAGCGATAACCTTTTTGGAAACGGAAGCTATTCTTCTAAGCTCCCGAGTCCCATAATTAGAGTTCTGCTTGGCGGTTACCCATTCAAGGTTACTGACATGATTATTAAATTTATCCTCGTCAATGTGATTTACTTGGGGATTATTTTCGGGGTTAGGAATAAAAGCTTCTGCCACTAATCGATGAACCAGCTTTCTCTTGCCCGAAATACATACCTGATAATATCCCCTAGCTAATTTATTAGGCTTTAGCAACTTCTTAGAAAGTTTACTATATACATTTCCATGATCGCTTATGGAGTAGTCTGGGAATCCTTGAATCTCTTTCCATTGTTCCATTACACAATATCCTTTCGAATCCGTTCAATCTCTTTGATAGCCTCTTTTTCAAACTTAGTGGAAGCTTCTAACTTAAGTTCCTCTAATTCCCTATAGGTAAGGCTTAAAGCGCAAGCTGTCTTGTAGTCGTTGAATTGGAAATCAGCCAATGAAAGCTTTGGAAATACTCCTTCGTGAGCCATTTCAACAGCTGTGAAGAAACGATTCCGAACCTCTTTCTTCTTCTCTTCTGGAGTCTCCACCCCAAATACTCGGAAATCTGGGTACTTGGCATAGTCTTCCTCAGTCATGTTCCAGCCTTTGTGAGAGGCGTTTACATAGACGATGAGATACTGGTCAAGGTCTTTTAGCATAGCATAGTTAGTAACCTGCCATACGTGTTTGGAGTTAGCTTCCTTCATAGACCAATGACCAGTCGCTGCATAAGTTGTTTGCTTAGACTTAACCTCAAGTCCTACCCGATACTCTTTTCCAGTCTCTGGGTCAGTGTAAATCATAATGCCGTCCAAAGAGCCTCCGGTAATGAAGTTTATCTTACCACTCTTGAACTCTTGGAACGTCGTGGAAAACTCTTCAAACATCGGGTAACCTTCTGGAGTCCTTTCAAATCGGAAGTGGCAAGGCTCTCCAACAAGTCGTTCATAATGCTTCTCCATCATTAAGACATACAACTGCACCATGTCTCCGATAGCTGTACCGATGTTTTGCCAACGATTCTGCCAAGGGCTTACCAAACGCTTGTCTGCATTATTGGTAAACTCTAAGGCATCAATCGCTCGGAGAGTCTGCTCACGAAGACATTTTCCAGTGCCACTTGAACGGAAGAATGGAACGCCTTTCGGAAAGTCTTCAAAGGGGTTGTTGTCAAGAACGTTGATATACTGAGAATAGAGTTGCTTAGTTATTTGTAAGTCTGTGTTAAATCCGGTGGCACAAAAGCGATCAAGCTCCTGTGCAAAGTCTATTGCCATCTTCTGTGCCAAAGTCTGTCCGGAAGCCTTGTTAACTGCTGCTAAACCTTTTGCCATTAAATGTAAACCTCCATGATTAAAATTGTCCAAATTCTATGATAGTTGCTTTCCCAATCAGCTCTTCAAAATGCTGTGAGCGTGGGGTTGTGCCACCGCTTTTGATAACTTCCTTAGCAGCCTCTTTGGACACAGCTTTAATATGATATGTTCGGAATCCACTTACAGGGACTGTTACAATGAAGTCGTCTAGAATAATCTCTCCCGAACGCTGTTCAAGGCTGTGCAAAACGTTTTCTGATTGACTTACCCACTCTAAGTTGGAAACGTCGTTATTCTGCTTGTTGCCATCTTTGTGATTGACTACATCACAGCCTTCCGGTCGGGGTAAGAAAGTCTCTGCCACAGCTCTGTGAATCCTAACATTAATCGTCTGATCTCCGTGAGGGATTCGTACATGTAAGTAGCCAGTATCTTGAGGAGTCAAACACTTATTCGTTTTAATATTTCGAATGACTCCTCGGGTGCTTATGAAATACTTGTCTGACTGGATTCCATTGTATATTAATGGAGCCTCATGAATCGTTTCTACATTAGTCAATAAAGCGACCTCCTCTACCTGTCCCATTATATCACATTTCATCGTCTTTGTCAAGTCTGTCTCTTGCATGGGAGATCGCTAGGGTATGAATACATCCTCCAAAAAACCAGATTAATGCAGCTATTCCTATAACAAAGCCAAGACCTATTGCCACTACTTGGTAATTTGCTAGAACGAAGATGGTTAGTAATAGTAGCAAAATGATGCAAATTGCTATGGTTAGTGCCCCTAAAAACTGTCCAGTAGCTATCAGATAGTCTTTCAAATTAGGCTTCATTGTAGATGTCCTCCAACTCTTTGCGAATCTCGTTAAGTCTCTCTTCCTTACCGTCGTTGTAGTATCCCCAATCAGCCATTACATAAATCATACTGGATTGGAGTTTGGCTACCCTTGCCAACTGGTCTTTCGATAGCTTCTTGAAGTCTTTCAAAGCATATCCAGAAGGCTTACCAGCATCTCGAAAGTCCCTCATCATCGAGTCGTGCTTACCCATTAGCTTGCGCTCCTCGTCGATAAGTTCGAAAGTTTTGATAAGCTTTTCGAATTCCTGCTCGACATCGTGTTTAGCTACTAGAGCATAAAGGGAGTGGTCTAAGAAACGACCGTCTTTACACGTCTTAGATAGCTCTCGCTTAGTTGCTTCCATGATGTAGTCGTTAACCTTCGTAAAGTTCTTGGCGATCTCTTGCTTAATCTCTTCGTTCATTTAATCTTCCTCCTATTTAATATATCTAAAGGATGTACCTTTATATTTGATGCCATATTTTAGCGCCTTAGAAATCCCCGACTGTTTATATTGAGGGTGCTCCTGCATGAAAGGTCTCTGGCCACTGAAATTCATAGTTGAACCATCTTCGAAGGTAACTTCAATAGGTTTTAGATGCCCCTTAGCACACCTCTCAATGCGTGTTCCATGATGTTTATTAGCTAATGGAGTTACCTCTTCGAGATTCTCTAAACAATTATTCTGTGAATCCTCGTCAATATGGTTGAGCTCCTTAGTTAAATCTCTTTCTCCAAGGAACGCCTCATATACAAGATGGTGGATATAGTGAATATATTGCTTACCATCTTTCCATAAACCTACTTTTAGATATCCTTTAGGATGATTTAACGACGACTTAATTATATTACCCTTTTTAAGATACCAAACTTTTCCATTAAATACTTTACGATTCAAACTCCTAACAATCCCTGTATTACTTACCTCATACATACCTTCAAATCCTTTAATTGGCCTCCATTTAACGACCATTAAAAAACTCCTCTCTGTCTACCAACTTGCCCCAGACTTTTCCGATAGCAATGTCAGTCTTGCTCGGAACAATTAATTTAACAGTGTTAATCATGACATCCTCAATGGCTGCTACTTCCTCGGGAGTAACGTCTTTTGGAACTTTGAATAAGACCTCATCGTGGATTTGGGCAAGCAGATTAAAGCAACGCTTCTTGCCACGTCTTTCGGACAGCTCCTGCAACTTCGGAACCATTGCAACGATTACTTGCTTAGTTTGGCAAGCAGCTCCTCCTTGGACTTTGAAATTAGTTGTCTGGCGGAGTGCTCTGTTAACCATTGAACGAGTCTTCTTATCTTCTGGAGTTAAGTCATTCCAAGCCTTCTTAAGGACGCTGAAATCCTCTTGCACAAACCGTCTGCGAGTCCCCCAAAGAGTTTCTACATAGCGGTTCTTCTTAACCTCTTCTTGGTTATCTTTTATCCATCGATCAACCTCCGGATAGGCTTTGAAGAAGTCGTCAATCATCTTCTGTCCTTCATCCTTGGATACTCCCAAAGACTCTGCCAAAGACCATGCCGACATTCCATACATGATAGCTAATACAACGACTTTGGTACGTTTACGCCAGATGGAGCCATCTCCACACTCTTCGATAGGTTTATTAAAGATTGCCGAAGCCATTTCAGAGTATAGATCACGAGCCTGTTGATAGACTTCAATAAGAGCCTTACACTTAGACATATGAGTCATGAGCCTTGGCTCCTGCTGTGAGAAGTCTGCCGACATGATTAACGAATCTTCTCCAATACCGAACATGTTACGAGCCTTGTAAGGTTGCTGTTGGAGGTTTGGGTTAGCTGCGGCATAGCGTAGAGTTACTGTACCAACCTGTTTGAAGTCTCCGTGCAGCTTTCCGTCGGGCTCTATGAAGTCTTTAATCTTATCTACAAAGGCTGATAAATGCTTGCTCTCATCCTTCCAATCAAGAATCAACTGGACTTCTTCGTGATGCTTGGCAATGGCTTTCAGAGCATCTGAGTCGGCTGGCAGAGAGTCTCCGACAGTTTCTCCATTAACTACCCGAGGATTGATTAAAAGCTTCTTGCCTTCAACTAAAGCAAACTTACGGTTGTTGCTAATGTAATGGTCGTCAAAGCCTACATGACCACTGAGGATAGACTTCTTATCACGTGTCACATACTTGCTCCAATCATTGTCAAAGTACAACATCTTAGACAACTGCTGTGGAGAGCCAATGTTAACGTCCCCGAAAGTCTCCTGAATAGCCTCTTGGAGTTCGTCCAAGTGCTTGTAGCCTTCCTCACGCTGTTTGGCTACTTCTCTCTCATCAATTACAAAGCCTTCTGACTCCATGATGAAAGTAGCTTTGATACATGGATGTTCAATACGCTCATAATACTTCTTAATTTTTGCAAAGCTAGACTTATTAAGAATGTTCATCTGCCATTCAAAGAGCAAGAAGCCTACGTAAGTATCCTTTGCACCATACCATCTAGCGGCATCCAATGGAACGTAGCCAAACTTTGCATCTTTTCCGAACAGCTCCCCGAAGGTATCAGACGGAATCTTCAAGAAGTATTCTGCAAGGTTCTTCAACTGATATCCGACTCCGCTTGGAAATGCAGGTGTCCGAACGTCGCTTAAGTTCTCATTCAATAGCTTCATAATAACCATTGTATCGTGTGGCATATGAGTTGCTTCGATGTCTAAGGCAGCCTTTACCAAGCCTAAGTCAAAAGTGGCGTTATGCCAGATGGAGTTCTTAGGGCTGTGGAACAGCTTTTCGATGAGATGGTAGGACAGCCCTTTGCTGACGTTCCGAGGATCTTCGACAAACTCTCCAGTAGCCGTCTCCTTGTAATGGAGGATTGGTAAGTATCCATTGACAAGCTTTCCATTGAATCGGTAGGTTAGTGAGAAGCCTGCTATCTGCTCTCGATACTTGTATTTACCACCGTTATCTCCGACTGTTTCAAAGTCCATTGCAAAGTAGTCGTCGTCAGCATTCAGACAGTTATCAACCCACTGTTCGGCATCTTCTTGAGAGATCAGTGGATACTTTTCCCACTCTTTAGTAGCCATTTCCTCAATCTTTTCCTTACGTTCAGCCTCTTGGATAGCTTTGTAAAGGCGTAGTGCCTCAGCTTTGGTAAAGGCTTTGGACTCTTTGCCAGCTTCTCGGCCAATCTTTCCTTCCTTAAACCATTCCTCCACCTTTTGGAGTCTTGCCAAGTCTGTAGGAGAGTTCTTACGGCTGTAGATAAGCTCCCACGACTCTTCCATAGTTGGTATTTCCTTTGCCTTAGAGGCTTTCTTAATCTTTTCCTTAGCTTTATTATCTTCGGTAACTGATGTCACATTCACTGAGATCTTCATACAGTTTGTCCCCTTTCGTTTACCTTCTTATAATAGCGCATAAAAAGAGCCCTGTCAAGAGCTCTTCCAAAGATTATTTATTAGATTTATAAAATGTCATACGGAATAGGTCGATGAAGTCTCCGATGTCAAGGTCTTCCTCAAAGTCATCTATAGTAGTGATCGCTTGGAATCCACCGTCACCTTCAATGAAAACTCCTGTTGTTCGATGGTGGAATGATTCAACAGCTTCCTTAATCATTTCAAAAGCTTCCTGCCAGCTAATCTCAATGTAGTCTGGAATCAGGTAGTAGGTAGTTCCAACAGTTACTTCGGTAATACCTACTAACCTGTCATTGGACTTCCATTTAAGAACCTTTTGACTGTCTGCTTGAGGCTCTGTTTGAGTACTTACATAAAGCTCGCTTCCATAGTCTGTTTCGAAGCGTGTTCCCACAGGCGTGTCAGGCAGCTGTTCAATAATGTCTACTAAAGATAATGCTTTATTCATATAATCACTCTCCACGTCCGAATTGTTTTTTGAGTCGTTTAACTTCCTTGTCATACTCGTTGGCAAGGTCTTCTCGCTTTTCCTCATAACTACTTACCTGCAACCATCCCCCAGTAGGATCATCCCAATCGCCACCATAACAGTAGTAGTTCATGATATTGCTTTTTCCGTCTATGAAGTTACTCTCAGAGTCAGCAAACTCATCACTGTAACAAAGGTCGTCCAAATACGCTGCTCGGTTCTCTGGAGTATCTTCTGCTACCCAGCTCTCCCGAAGCTCTTCACCATCGCCCTTACCATACGTCACATATACTTCAAACAGTTTCTTAACCATACTTAACAATCTCCCCTCCAAAATCTTCTTGTAGCATTAAAGCATCTCTGTAATTCCATGGCTCAAGGTAGTCTGAAAGTGTTAGTACATAGCTTCTCATATAGCCGTACTCATCTTCCCGATCAGGCATCCACCGATAAGTCATTGAAGTACGTTCTGAATCTACTTCGAATGATTTTGCAAACTTCGTGCCAAACCTTACAGCAACCTTTGGAGCATGTACTACGTAGCCGTCCATAAGTGCTCGAAGGATATGAAAACGAGTCTCTCCTCCAAACATATTATGATACTTCTTAGGATCTTCCCCGAAGTCATATTTTTCTCCAGTAGATCCTTCTACCCAATGCCCCCAACCAACATTACAAATACGTCGTGCAGCATCCTCTTTATCATTCATAGTCCAGATGCCTCCCCTTTGGAAGCTCTCCAAATAGTCTGCAATAGCTTCTGGGATAACTACCTTTCCTCCTACAGTGCTCCATAATCTTCTTGAACTATATTCTCTCATTACTCTTCCTCCTCCACTTTCTCAACGTGACAAATATCAATCTCTGATAAAAAAAACGTGCTCATTAATTTCTATATCTTCTAGTGCATTGTCAATTGCAGACTGTATAGAATTAGTTACTACTACACAGTAATCAGTGAATTGTGACCCAATTAAACGGTAGTATATATGGTATTTATTCATCTTTCTTCCTCCTCTAAATGTAGTGGCTTACCAGTCAGTGTAGTAAGCTTTTTACCGTTTATTAAAATAGCTTTCCGAACGTCTTCCGCAGTATATGGAATTAGCTCATACATAACTGTTGTAGAGACTTGGAAAGTCGTTCTGAATAGCCGTACAACATCCTCCATCGACCATCCCTCAGATTCGATATCGTCCTTAATCAGCCCTCGGATAACTTCTGGAGTCGTTTCCAAAGCCTCTGCAATGTCCTCTAAATTCATCCCAGTATCTGCCAGTCGTGCAATGTAGTATAAAGAAGCCTTCTCCCAGCCTCTGCTAATGATTCTGGCATGAGCTACTTCATCAGCTATCTTACCTAGCTCAGTAATCTCCTTACACAGTTTGCATGCCTTATTTTTGCAAGCTGCGAAAGAGACTTTCGTAGGGACTTTCAGAAACTCTCCGGAGTCTTTGTCATAGACTACTTGGAAGTTATGTGATTCAATTTTATTACCAATCAAGGCCAAGTCGTTTTCATGAGCCTTGTAGAATGTTTTCATACGTTGTGCATATGTCATTTAAAATTCCTCCAATCAACTTATGAATTAATCATAACATCAATTAGAGGAATTGTCAATACTATTTCTTATTTATTTTTCGAAGCTTGTACGAAGGGATTGCCCAGTATACTAACAAAGCTACTACGAAAACTACTACCACGACTGCTCCAAAAGCCCATTCAAAAAACTTGCTCCAAGCCCAGAGCTTTAACATAAATTCTACCATTATTCGTCCTCCTCATATTTCTGTACTTTAGCCAGCTCTGAAAAGACTTCCGAAGCTGTTTCATACATACTATAAACAGAGTAGCCTTCTGGATTTGTATAGCATACGCTCCAGCGATATTCTCCATCATCAACTCTTGCCACGCTTACTGACCAGTTGTTGGAAAAGGTTGTTACAAAAAGTGGATTCTTAACTGCTTTCATATTTGTACCCCTTCTTTGAAAAAGTCTACTCTATACTTCATTTAACATTCTCCTTTAAAATTCAATATCGTCTGCAAACAACTCTTCTACGACTTGCTGACTGTTCTCCTCAATATACCCAATGGAAGGTAAGAATATTCCTTCTATGCCTTCTCCCTCGCCTCCGGAACGGCCTTTGGAAACTTCTAGCCCAAAGATTCCATCACAGCTGTCGAAAGCTAACACAATAGCTGCATCCTCCAGCAAGGCTTTCGTCTTCTTAACTTGGCTACGCTTTGGAATGTTTAGCTCACGCTCATCGCCACGCTTCTCGGAGTCGTCTTCCTCAGCCTGTGTAATAACGTGCATAACAACTTTTGTACGTCCGGCAAGCTTTCGAAGAGCTTTGGAAGTAGCTGCGGCATCTCCTCCGTTAGTTTTTGAGGTATTCTTCTCGTAGTCCATGTAGTAAGCTGGGTCAACGATTACAACATCTGCTTCACTCTCTACAATGTCTCTTTCCAATGCTCTTACTGATCGATCTATAAAGTCTTCATCATCAATGGCACGAATTGTAATTGAGCCTTCTAAGACTGTGTTCAACTTCATTACAAAGTCTACGAACGACTGTTCCTCGTCAACAGTTTTGAAAGAAGCTTTTGTCAAGTCGTATACGCTAAACCCTGCTAAGTAGTCAACTCCGTCAATAACTGAATTCTTAAGCTTTTCCTTAGCTGAGATAAAGCTTAGGGCACGACTGGCAAACTCATATTTAGGCATCTCCAGTACCCAGAATAATACATTAGCTCCTTGATAAGCTGCCTCAAGGCCTTCCATAAGTGTGATAGTGGACTTACCTCTACCAGAACGGCCATACCAAGTAATCAT
The DNA here is from genome assembly GCF_052121915.1 of Collinsella sp. LCP19S3_B11. Taxonomy (NCBI): domain Bacteria; kingdom Bacillati; phylum Actinomycetota; class Coriobacteriia; order Coriobacteriales; family Coriobacteriaceae; genus Collinsella; species Collinsella sp. LCP19S3_B11. The sequence continues at coordinate 26,089 of NZ_JBQKDI010000013.1, read as the reverse complement.
ATTAGACTCTTGGTAACCTCCTCCGATGATGTCATTAAGTCCTTCAAAATGACTCTTCCAAAAGCGGATAGACTTGCCTTCCTTACGCTTGTAGAACTCTTCCAAGTACCAGTCCCCAGCGTGTTCTAAAAGATGGCCAGCTTTTCCAGATATTCTGTTGGAGTGTTTCATCTCCTCGAAAGCTTTAATAATGTCGTTGGCAAAGCCTTCGGGATCGTTAGCTTTATCAGCTTCATTCCACAAGTCTGATAGCTTATTATTAATGAAGTTAGCTTGCTCTACTTGGAACTTCTTCTTCTTAAGCTCTTTCGACAGATAAGTAAAAGAGTCTTCCGTATTTGGAATGTAGTCGAATTCCGGAACGTTGTCAATAACTGTGGCAAAGCTAGGGGCGTTACCTTCGTTAGTTCTTGAATAGTGTATAATAAAATCGTAAGCATCCCTTTCGGAAGCTACCGGAAACATCTCTCTGGATATTCCATGGCGGTTGAGTGCTGCAACATCATTCTCGTTAATAACCTTTGAAAGTAGCAACTCCCCAATAACATTCCGCATAGTTAAATGCCTCCCTTAGACTTATTAATATACTTCCATACTAAGCCTTTGTGTGATTTCAATTCCCCTCTACAACAAGCAGAGACATGACTTGCATGGAAGCCATTTCTACCTGCCTCAGAGGCACTTGGGAATGTGTATACTAAGTTACCTTCACAAGAATAAGCTTCAACTGCTTTTGATAACTTACCGTTTTTCATTGCTTTTGAATGTCTAATATTCCGTGAGCCGTAGTTTACATTATATTTTCTGGTACACCACTCGAGATTATCTGCTCGATTATTAAGGGGATTTTCGTCTATATGATTAATCTCCTTTAAGCTGTCTGGGTTAGGAACAAATTCAATAGCAACCAATGTGTGTACTTGCTTTCTCGTTCGGTTTCCATTCTGATACAAGTCTACATATTTTCTTCCATCAGCATTAGTAGTCAGAACTAGTAGTTTAATTGCTGAGCTGTTTCTGTATTTTAAACTTCTTACATTACCTAAATTACTTACTTCATACTTACCTTCAAAATTAGTGATAGGCTTCCATGATTCTTCCATTATTTAGCCTCCTTAATGGACTTATTCTTGACCCCACGTTTAGAGTCTCCCTCAAACCTAATCATAACAGTCTTATCACGCATCCTATCATACAGACGTTCATCAAAGACTTGCTCCATATCAACTAGTGGGAGGTTGCTTGTGTAGATTGTCGGAAGTCCTTTAACCATTCTGTAATTGATAATTTCATGCAAGTCTGCCCGAAACGCCTCTGTAGCTGATCGAACTCCTATGTCGTCTGCTACAAGCATTGGAGCAGCCTTTGCAACATCCATCTCAGCATAGTATTTTCTGGAGGCTTCTTCTGTAACGTCATAGGAAACTCCTTGTCTAGTGAAACGGTTATACAAAGTCTGTAGGCTGTTAACATCTAGGAAGTATGCAGGAGGCTGTGGAATAGTTGCCTTAAGCTTTACCGAAGCTTTCCATGCTGTGAACATATATTCGTTAAGCAGTGCCGCAGCTGTGGAAGTCTTTCCGTTACCTTTCTCTGGACTCCACAAGTAAAGATTCTTGATAGATTCCTCTTCTGGATTGGAAAAGTATCTCCGGAAACTCTTGACATAGCTTTCCAAAAGCTCGTAAGTAGCTGGCTGAGCATCCTTGGCAGGGCTATTGAATAAGAATAAGTCATTATATTCCAGAGGTATCTTAGCAGAGCCAAACTTGCCACTCTCTCCAGACAGCCCGAATAACTGGAGATGGATGTGAGATAGCGTTTGCTTAACTTGTTCCTCAGTTTTGCCAGTCTCTAATATCAGTTTTTTAAGTAAGGTTGATTTCTTCAATTTAGCAACTCCTTTAGTGGCTTTTCTACTCATTAAGAATAGCATAAAAAAGAAGCCTTGTCAAGGCCTCTCAGAAAGTTTATTTAGGCAGCTCTTTTAAGCTTAGACCTGCAATATTAGAAACTGGAATGAACATAACCTCAGAATTGGTTTGGTGGCATATAATATTATTTTCAATACCTTTCTCAAAGAATTTTGAATATTGCTTATCCTGCTCTTCTAATGTAGTATCATAAATTATCATGCTAGTATCTCCACCAGATTTTAAATAGACAGTTACTTTTACATCCATTCTGATTCCTCCATCTCTTTAAGCATTTCTTGCAGACTTCCAATGAGTGTTCTGACCTCATGCTTGTCTAGTGATACAAAGTTGTTCAAAGTATGTGCCTCTCCTGTCCTTCCAGAGTAGTCGTGGTTTGGATGATACATTGATTCAACAGTAAGGTAGGTTCCTAATATGGTTTCTAATTCTATAAACTCATCTGGGTCAAGCCTACTATATATTCGTTTTAACATTATTCGTCCTCCAATATAGAAGCTTGCTCTGTAAGGAACTTTAACAGCTGCTTCACTCCTTCTAAATTTAACACTGAAATGTTTTCCTCGTCAGCCTCCCGAACGCTTATTAATACTTCATCTTCATGCCGCCATGCAATCAAAGCATCCTCTGGAATGTCTACACATTCTAAGTAAAAATATTTTACCATAACTAAAACCACACCTTTCGAAAGTTTAGTAAGTTGCTTTCTGACAGCTTTATCCATTTTACTTTGGAGTGGTTCTTCTGCCAGTATCCGTTCAAGTCTTCTCCATTCGGAAGATTTGCCCGATAAACGTTGTGAGTCTTTGCAAAGGCCTTGCGAATATCCTCAGCAGCCATGTTACCTTTGGAGTCATTGTCCGTAGCTATCAGAATATTATCTACTCCGAACTTATGAATAAGCTTTATCTGAGAGTCGCTCAAGTTAGCTGAACCAAGACTGATTCCGACATATCCCATTTCATAAGCTGTCATAGCATCGATCTCAGCTTCGCAAATTGCAAGAGTTGTTGGATTCTCTTTGTAAATAACTCGATGGCCGAATACCAAGTCTTTGATATGATTGTTACCAGCTTCATAGAAGAAGTCTTTAGAGAATGTTTTACGATACTTAATAGCTCTCCACTCTCCTACTCCATCAACATATGGAAGTCTTATAAAGTCGTCTCCCTCAGATGTCTCATAGGCTTCTTGAGTAGCTTCTGAAATACCTCTGGAAAGTAGATACAAAGACTTATTCCAAGGGACTTTCCGGAAGCTATCACGACTCTGGGTAGCAGTTACCCCAACGCTTATCTGTGGAGTGTCATAAGCCCCTAACATAAACTCGTCCCGAAGCTTGTCCAAAGCTTCTTCGTAGCCTGTTTCGTCGAGTAGTGATACAAGCTTTATAAAGTTTCCGGAATCTCCACTACCAGAGTCTCCCCAAGTCCCTGCAAACTCATTGTTAAAGTTTACAAAGAAGCTTGGCGAATAGTCCGGTCGAAAAGGACTGGAGCAGACTAGTCGCTCGTCAGTCCACTTAGCATTTTCCCAAACATCATAACGGCTTAGGTACTCTGGTATATCAATCATCACAAGGATGTCTTTAGTTAAATGAATCTTGTCCAAAGCCATTCAGAAGCCCTCCATTATCTTGCGTTTAATTCCATTTTAACTAATTGTCGCTCTTTGTCAATAGCTGTGACAATATAATTTAATGGAGCGTATCCATCAACTCTTGTATAAACATCTCCCACAGCTACTCGAGGAGGGTCTCCAATGAATGAACCATGGAGTCCGTATTTACTGTAAGTCTCTGTATTAGAGTTCTTCCAAAACCATGTCCACATTTACTTGTCCTCCTTATAACTATCTGAATAAAGCACACGTGGAATAAGTTCCTCAAGGGCTAACAGCTTGTCTATGTGCTCAGTCCCTTCAACCTCTCCTCTAGCAATTTTTGAGATAGCCTCTAAATCAATTTCCAAAGTGTCTTTCTCAATAGGGCACCAGAATTCTGGCGCAATATACTCTTCGGTAGACTCTTCGATAGCTCCTAAAATATACCCATCAACATACCATCCATGAATATATCCGTCAGCATCTATAGGGAAATTCCACTCTCCATAATGGTAGGAATAGGCTGTCGATTCCAGTGCAGAAGCTTTTGGTTTAGCTTTAAATAGCATTTACTCGTCCTCCCAATCTTCTTCATCATAGTCCCAATCACAGTCGCATCCACAGCACATGCAACAGCCACATGGATAGGTGTCCTCATAAGGCTCTTCATAAGGGTCTTCCCAACCCCAGTCGAGATGTGCCATAGCAGCCTGTTTGACAGCTTCGTCAATCTGCTCTTCTGTAGCATCTTCTGGAACAGTTACCTTCATCTCTACATCAGCGCCTCCATTAAAGCATACCCAAGCTTCTACTTTATAGCTCATCGATCATCCTCCTTCATACTATTAATTAAGTCCTGTAACTCTCCTTCGGCTTCGTTCACTTCATCTGATAAAAGTGAGATATACTCTGCAACAGTTTCTGAGAGTAAGTTGCGAGGTATTTTTAATACTCTATCATCAGAGTAATCTCCTGACAGGGTTAGTGAAGCTTCTGGAAAGTTACCTACACTACTTACATAAAGCTCTGAGTACCTTCTAGCATCTGAAAGCTTTTCATCAGCTGTGGAAAGCTTATCGTAAGCTGCACAATAGGCTGCATGGAACTCTCTTAACTTGGCATCCATTAAAATTCCTCCCCTAAGCCGATTGACTCTTCGAAAGCTTTTGTAATGTCGTCGATAGCCTTCTTATAGTCTTGGATAGTTTTGATGGAATGTCCGTTATTAGATAGTACCCAGTCTCTTTGGATACCTACCAGAGCCTTCGACAAGTTTTGGTAATAGCCCACAAGAGACCGTGACTCAAATTTTTCGCCAGTCTTCTTATCAGTTAGCACGGAAATCTCTCCAGAGTCTGTTCGACGAGCCTTTTCCACGATTACTTGGTTGCCATCTGAGCTAATTCGATAATCTTCTACACGCATATCTAACATCTATTCTTCCTCCTGTTCACGAACTACTCCAACTATTACAGTATCACATTCATGGAACGTCTTAGCATGCTCTAAAGCTTCTTCATAGCTTGGGAAAACGTGGTCTAAGATATCCAGAGGGTCTCCTCCAATAACATAAACGCCATACTCTTTTTCAACATTTTCTAACATCTATTATTCCTCCTTCAATGTAATATATAAGAAGCTGGCATCGTAGTCGTGTTCTGTTTCAATCTCTTCAACGAGCCGTTCCCCATAATACTCCACAAGATACTCGATGGAGTACAGCTTCATAAAGGTAGACCCAGCTACATTAGAAACACCGTCAATGTACAGTGAAGTATTTGGGTAGATAACTTCTGCAAGCTCTTTGACTTTCATCACTCTTCCTCCTCATCTGGTAAAGCCATTAAAGACTCTCCAAAAAGCATGCGATAAGCATATTCATCATGCTCTGCCCACTGCTCTGGGAATTGGTCAGCAAACGTGTTAGCCCAGTTTCTAACAGCTTCTCCTAACGTGAAGTCAATCTTTCGGTTAGCTTCTTCAACGGATTCCCAAGTAAGCATTGGCTCGTATTCGTAGTAATTAGGAAGCACTGCCTGAGCCTCTACACATTCATGTTTCAAGTTTTCCAAAAGTTTCATATTAATTCTCCTCCTTAATAATTTCAACAATCTCTTCGACACCTTGTATAGTGGAGGCTATCCAAGCAGCTTCTTCTTGGCTGTTTGCACAGAGCCAGAAAACGTCATGGGCGCCTTTCCAAGTGATATAGTATACTTTATACATAGCTAACCTCCATAACTTTGATAAACCTATCATACCACGTAGTCAGCCTCTTGTCAAGCTTTTATATAAACAAAAAGACAGCCTCTGGCAAGACTGTCCTTCTCTTCTTGGATTTGTTTTCGTAAGGAGTTGGTTAAATTAAATGGGAAAGGTATTTCTGTGAGTCCAAAGGCCTTGGATAGGGGAGTATCCTCAGCCTCTAGAAACACGGACTGTGACAAGACAGTCAACAAACTATTCACGGCTAGTGACAGGTTTCGAAGGACTTCGGCAGGGTTTCCTAGTCCGTTCTTTTTCGACTCATTCACTCTTCGGAAAGCTACTCTCTAAGTCTAAGCCAATATTCTGGAAGATTTCTCCGAAGCGTATCTCCCATAAACCCTTGCAGAAGCTTGTTCCTCAGCCTTCCAAAATAACTGAGGCAAGCCGCCCTACCAACAGCTTCTACTTACATGCTACTGTATGGTTCGTGCACTTGATCCATCTCGTAGACTCGTCCATCCCAAAGCCCAAAAAGATGACTGGAGCAGCCGTTCAACCTCTGTGAGCTGTTGGGCTTGCTCTTTTTGAAGAACCTCGTCAGGAGCTTCCAGTGGGCTAATTGCTAGTTACTCTTCTTCCACCCCATAGTCTTCCAACATACGGTCAACTAGGTTTCTTGCCAAAGGCTCTACCATATCGGGGTCGTCTTTGAAGTTGTCGCCAACTGTCCACTTAGCTAATGGAGTAGCTTCTCCATCAAGCTTTGCTTGGGCTACGTACATGTCGCCTTTGAAGTCAGGCTTCTCAACTCCATGTTCAACAGTTACTTGCAAGTCTGTAACCTCTTTGCCAGTATCCGCAAGAAGCTCAGCGATACGTTTTTCAACAGTTTCTAACATGTTTATTTCCCTCCTTTGTAAAGGCGTATCCAACTAATTTAGACTTGTGGAAGGTTGCTGCCCGAGTCTCATTAGTAGATACTCCATCATAAGTGAAATTGATTACTTCTTTGTCGTCGGAAAAGTCTCTGACATTCTCAAACTTTAATGTGCCAACGTCATCTACCCAAATGATTAATGATCGCTTCATTCAGATTCCTCCAATCTTAGGCGAATACATCCAGTACACCATCTTTAGCAGGTAGTACAACAACTGAGTCAGATACTTCTACTTTAATAGTTCTACCATCCTCTTCCTCAACAACTCGAATGATAATAGCATTGCCATCTCCATAAGGCTGTACGATAACGTACTCGTCCTCTTTAAGATCAATTTCTAGCTCTTCTAGAATAGGTTTAGCAGCATCGGCTGTTTCATTGATCTCTTTGTTAGTATCGTACTTCATTAGCTTCCTCCAATCTTTGCAAACAGATAGCCCATCTGAATGAGCTTATCGTTTCCTGAATCATCTATAATGATACCATGCTTTGGCTTAGTTGTCAAGCGGACTACTTCGTAAGTCTTTCCCTTAGTCACTGTGTTAGCACAGGTAGTTCCTTGGTACAAAACTTTGTCGCCCACGTACAGTCTGCTATAATCCATTGATAATCATCTCCGGAAGCTGTGCAATAACTGTTCCAAACTTCATCACAGCCCAGTTAGCAAGGTCGTTCTCAACTGTTTCGCTCATGTCTTCGAAGTCAATGAAGTCGTGTAAGTTATACTCTTTATGGAACTCTACGCAGAGCCCTTGATATACTATGTGTGCATACACTACAATGTCTTTGTGGAAGTTGTCAGCAGCCTCTGCCACAACATCGTAAGCAGCTTCTCTGGCAGCCTCCGTAAGAGCTGCGGTAAACAACTCTTTTGTAGGGAGGCCTCCAATATACTTTGTCGATTCTATGTGCACGTCATCTAAGTAGAACTCGGACAACGTCTGGTAAACATTATTTCCATGGAGGTAGCCGGCTATATAACTAAACTTGCTCATAGTCTTCATCCTCTCCATGATTGTAGGTTACGTCCATGACTAACTCTACTGAGTCAAGGTCATTGCCAAATTTTGCTCGATAATATTTTTCAATAGCATCCTCAAATAAATCTAGCACCTTTTGGAAAGGCTCATCGTCAGCTTCGTCAATAGTAACGGAAGCCAAATGGACGATTGTCCATAGCACCCACAGAGCCCCTGCCAAAGCTGCCAGAAAGGCTACTAAGATGATTAGTAAGATCACTCCAACAACTGCCATCTAGTTTCCTCCGTTCAGACCAATTTTACCTACAGCTACTTGAGCTTCTTCTTCTGAAAGTCCATTCTCTACAAGACGTTCAATAGCTTTTTCACGGAACTTATCGGTAGACTCTTCGATAGCTGCTAGGTCAGCTTCTGGTAAGAAGTGTTTCCAGCGTGTTACCAAGACATCTGAAAGGTTTAGCAAATGCTTGCGAACGTCTTTGAACTCTACCGAGTCTTCGGCATGTTCCAATACAGACTCAATCACACGCATGTTGTCGTGGATTCGGATAGCCGTCGCAGTGTCGTCATAGTTAACGAAGTCTCCCTGTGCTAGTTGCCCTAGTAGATTGTAGATAGCCATGAAATCAACTAATGCTAGTTGCTCTTCTGTAGTCATTTTAATAGTATCCATAGTTCCTCCTAATAAGACTAGGAGAGGCTTGCGCCCCTCTTAGAATGGAATATCCTCGTCAGAAATGTCGATTGTGCCAGTTTCTTGCTGACCGTTTTCGAAGCCTTTCAAACGAGTAGTGTCAAAGCCGATTAAACGTAAGTCGTTCAATTGTTTTTCAGTATTGCTTTCGAATAGAGAGCCGTCGAATACTTCATCTGGAATAGATACTCCAGCAGTTTCTTCGAATACTTTCTTCTCGTTAGGCTCTAACTCATCCTCATCCAAAGCTGCAAAAGAGTATTGGTTAGAAGCGATGCAAGTAATTTCAAAAGCACGACTACCAAATTTCTTAGCGTTCGTAGGCTTTGTCAAAGCTGCTGTTAAGGCATCAATGTTAGCATTATTCTTACCTAAGTTAGTCTCCAACAACAACGGTTGTCCGGCTTCGTAAAGGTTCTCTTTCTTGCCTTGTACAAAGTCCGCTAATGGAATTACTCCAAATAGGATAGTTGGTTTAGGTTGTAGAATCATGGAGTTTCGATAAGCTTCTTTGTCGTCAGCCGCTACAGTTCCGTTAGCTTTAGCTGCTGCAAAGTCTTCTCGCATGATCTCGAACGCTTCATTGTAAAGGTCACGTTCTGAACGTCCCTCTGCTGCGTAAGAAAGCGTTGGTAAGATTTTTTGGAACACACTAACAACTTTATAGACGTGCAGGTTGTCTACAATGTCCTCTGGAATACGCACACGGATGCTCTGTCCTTTTTTCAAATAAGTCAATCGACTTGGTTCACGATCTACTTTTGTTTCCTGTTCAACAACTCGCTGAATAGCATCTAATCCTTTTGACATAATTTATTCCTCCTAATCTTTATTACATTTATAAGTATACCATAATATATGAAGTAAGTCAAGCGATTGGAGTTATTTTTGTTAGTTTATTAAGAATTGTTTAAGATTAATAGATTTACTCCATTTATAGCTTGACAGATTTATTGTAAATTTGTATAATGGTTTTAAGGGGTTTGACCTTAGTGAAGTGAAACGGAACGTTAAGAAGTTAGTGAACGAAGTGAACAGGGCTTCGACAGAAGTCCTTGGATTTAAGGACGAGTCTGTTCAAAGCTCTTTAAAGCTAAAACATCAGCTTCGGGAAACCCTCAGCTAGGCTTCGCCTAACCTATTGACAGACTCCATTATGTATGATAAGATTATTCCATTAGATGAATGGAGGTATATTAAATGGCTTGGGCAAGAACATTAGACGACAAGTTATATAAGGATTCAGAAGGTAACAAAGTTAGGACAGACGACTATGAGTCTCTTCCAATAGAGCTGTGGAATACAACTACTTTCATGACTTATCTCGAATACCTTAATATGATTCATTTCAAGCAGAATCCATCAACTCTTAATGTGAAACTCACTAGAATTCGCATAAAGTCTGATATGGAGGCTTACGGAAACGAGGTTCTTAAGAAGTGGATGGAGTTAGCTATTAAAGATTGGGGAGGCTCTGCAAGGTTTCCGACAGCTTCTTATATGCAGCTTCGGCAATTCAAGTGGAATAGGTTTATTGAGAAGGCTGTTTCAGAGGTTGGTCGAAAAGACTTCCATGACCCTAATGAGCTCTCTGCCGAAGAGTTGGAAGATCTATTCGCTTGACATTTTAGTGATTGTATGATATACTATTGATATAACTTTATGGAGGATGATTAAATGACTTTACCAGAACTTTTAACAGCTAAGATTCCAAACGCTCATATTACAATCTTGGCACGAATCTTTTACAACATGCCTAACCTAACTCGTCAAGAGAGCCGTAAGCGTACACGCTTTATAAAATGGCTTAACAAGCAGCAGGAAGCTTATGCAGAAGAGCAGATGGAGCTTATCGAAGAGTTTGGAGAACGAGATGATGAGGGCAATCTAATTAAGAATGTCAACGAGTCTGGTGGAACTTCTTGGAACATTCCAAAAGCTGTGCAAGACGAGTATACCGAAGCCTTGAAAGAGCTCCAGAAAGAAGAGATAACCTTCGGAGAGCTATCTACCCAAGACTTGGTAAACGCCATTGCAAACATCTCCTATAACTATCAAGAACCTCTTTCCGGAGCTGAGGCAGAAGTCTTTGACACGTTCCTTGAAAACTTCGACGAGCTGTTTGATAGCTTTGACGAAGCTTTTGAAAAGATGAATACCGCTGCTTCCGAAGAGTAACAAAAAGGCCTCCCACAGTTTTGTGAGAGGTCTTTTACTATGCTATTTAACGTCTTGTTCAAGAACCCATGACTGGATTCCATCTAACAGGTAAGCACGTTTTGACTTAGACTGTTTGACGGATTTAACCTGCTTGATCTTATACTTCTTACCCTTTACAAAGCTGGCAATAGGTTCTCCTGTTTGATAGCGAGAGGCAAAGCTTTGGACAGTAACTGTGTCCCCGACTTTCTTAGCAGCATATCCAGTGGATCCCCCAGAGACTTTCTGCAAGTCTTGTGCCAAGAACCAGCTGTTAACTCCATCCAATAGGAAGGCGTATTTGGAGACTGATTGGTTAACTACTTTAGAGTCTTTAACGGTGTAAGTCTGACCTTTGACAAAGCTTGGGATAGACTGACCAGTCTGATATTTAGTAGCCTTTGCCAAGACTTTTACTTTGTCTCCATTATTAAACTTAGTAGTATTTGTAATCTTGTTACCTCCACTGTTTCCACCAGTATTTGGCTTGCTTCCGGAGTTGCTGTTGTTGTTTCCTCCGCCCATGTAGTGTTTGATACGAGCTACGAAGTAGTCTACCAACTTGTTGCGGTTAGCTGTTGTATCAGCTGCTCCTCTACCTACATGCAACGCCCATGAACGGTGTGGGCAATCAGTCGGTACAAAGGCTCTGTGAAGCTTAACAGTTGTTCGAGATGGAGTTAATCCCCAGTCTTTCATGTCTTTAGCAGCTTGTTGGAATACTGCTTCTTCGTTTGCGATGAAGTCTTTGTCAGAAACTTTCAGAGACTCACAAACTTCGTATCCGACATAGTCCATGTTACCGTTGTAGTTAGCTACGTGCCAAGCTCCATTGTAAGTATCTTCTACACGAGCCATTGTGTTACGGTTACCATAGTAGTGAGCAAAGCCTGCTTGAAGCTGTGTAGTAGACTTATTGGCAAGCCATTCTACATAAGCTTCCGGAGTCATTGAGCCACCATCATTGTGGATAACGATACCCAAAGGCTTCCATCCTCTGGCACGTCGTCCTGCTACGCCTCGACAAACGCTCTTATTAATGTATTTCATATGTTAATTCCTCCTCTGTGGGATATACCCACAAAATGACTTAGGTGTCCTGTTCTAATGCTACGAAGGTCATTCCAATATTTAGCCAAGAGCCTGCTGGAATGTTTACTGTAGAGTTAGTACCATACCTTGCACCAGTTATCAGACCACCTTTAGTAACAGTAACAAGATACTTGTTCATCCATGAACCTTGGGCGATAAAGTTCAAATCCTCTGCCGGGCGATACCCTACTGGGAGTTGACCCATGGTAAATATGGCATCATTACCCGACAATACTACCTCTGAATTGTTTTTGAAAGCTCCTTTAGTAGTTACCACCCCAAATCTTCTGATAGCCTGTGGGAAGTTTGCCGAAGCGCTATTGGTATTATATTCCACAAATCCACTCATTGGAGTGATAGCTGCTTTAGACGTTGTGTACAGTCCATCGTAAGACGATCGATCAACCTTTTGCAACAGCAGTGCATCGGCTTCTGCCTTAGTATAGAAGTCAGCTGCATTAAAATCTTCAATGGCTGTATTCAGTTTTGCAACAGCATCGTCAACTGCTGCCAGAGCATCTGCCTTAGCTGTTCCGACGGCTGTTTGAGCTGCTGCTACCTTAGCATCCAAGTCAGCCTTTGCAGAAGTTATTTGAGTGGCTAGTGCATCAGCCTGTGTCTGTAGCCCTGCATAATCAGCTTCCCGAGAAGCTTTCCACTCATTGAAAGTAGCTTCCAAGGCATTAATAGTCTCTTGTAGAGTATTTACCCCAGCTGCTGCCTGTGTATCGTCAATGTCTACCCGACGGCTTACATGGACTCTGAAAGCCTCTGTGGTGCCCTCGATTTCATCGCCCTTCTTAATGACGAAGTAAGCTGTTTCGAACCAGCCTTCAACAGCTGCATCGGTAGGCGTGAAGGTGTATTCAATCTGTCCGTTAGCGGCGTTGACAATCTTTGCACCTCCACCACTAAATCTTCCCTCAGCATTGGCTCCTTCAAAGTTTACCGTGAAGCCAGTCAAGTCGTTCGGGATACCATACGTTGTAAGACTGACTCCGATAGTTGTAAACTCCTTTTCCCCAGTTCGTATATAAACCTTTACGTCTTGGTTGGTAGCCTTTCGAGAAGTATCTAAATTTATTCTTTGCATAAGGCTTCCTCCTATAACATCGCTTTTAGTTCGTCCATATGATTGTCCAAGATTGCTTGAACGTCTTCACGTAAGCTAGATGGAACACTGTTGATAGTCCGTCCGCCCAAGCCTTTTACAATAGCTAGGGCGTAGAGACGTGCTAGTGGAGAGTATTTATCCATTTTACATTCCTCCCATAAGTAGTTCTGAAAGTTGTAGAACAGTTTCTTGAAGCATAACAACTTGCTGATCTAGTGGAGACTCAGGAATGCCTTGGAGGTTGTCCATAAAAGCTGTCATAAGCTCAGGGTTATCATTAAATTCTTCCATTAGAATCTCGTCAAAAAGCTTGCTAAGTTCTGGAGTTAATTCATGTCCAGATTCCTTGAAAAGATTGGCAAAGCGTTTCTGTTTATCAGTCATTCATATTCCTCCTATACATCTCGTCCTGCATATACTGTTGCAATATTTAACCAATGACCTGTATTTATTTGTTCATAGTTTGAACTTGTACCATATCTAGCTACTCCGATGGTTCCATCTGTTAGGACAGATAATAAGTATCTATTCATTTGAGAACCCTGAACAATTGTATTGACATCCTGAATAGGCCTTGCCCATATTGGTGCTGTACCCATTTTCCTTATATCTCCGCTTGCTGGGATAACTACTGTATTTCTAAATGAACCGGCTAACTGAACTAACCGGCCCTTCCTAGTTGCAGAAGGGTAGTTACCCGAACTAGGGTCGCTGCTATAAGGCTCAAATCCAGCTGCTGCTGGTATTCCTGCTCGAGGCATACTATATAAGTCGTTGTAAGAAAACGAACCGCCTTTGCCATCTTTGGTTTGAAGTGTTAGTGCGTAAGGAGACAACTGCATGTTGTATTCTAATTGTCCAGAACTATCCAATTGATAAGAGGAAAGGGCTTGGTGGTCAATAATTAGCTTACCTGAAATGTTTTTGACTCCTGTAGACTTAACATAGGTTTCCCACTCATTGGTATATAAACCGTTACTTAGAGTAAGAGTTCCTCGTTGCCAAGTTGTGGAACCATCTGTTATAGGTCGATCATACGGAGATTGAATTGTCAATCCAGAGAGTGTTCCAGAAGTTATGCTAGAGGCACTCAAGTTGATTACACTAATCTTTCCAGCATCCAATGTACCAGTTGTAATCTTGCTGGCTGACAGAGAGCCTATCTTAGCATCTGTGACAGCTAGGTTAGCAATCTTGGCAGTGGATACTTGGAGGTCTCCTATCTTAGCTGTTGTAATAGATGCATCAGCAATCTTGGCACCGTTGACTGCTAGGTTGGCTATCTTAGCGTTTGACACAGCTAGGTCAGCTATGTTGGCAGTCTTGATAACAGCGTTGTCGATGGTCGTTGTACCAGTAATGTGGACGTATTTACCGTCTATCAGAACTCCTTCCGAAGAAACATTGATCTGTGCAATGACTCCATTCTTATTAACTTTTAAATTGATTTGGTCAGCTAATTGGGTAATCTGGGAAGCGGTGGCCATGTCCTCTGGTGCTAGTGTCCAGTCAGTTGCTTTATTTCCTTTTTCCACTTTAAAATCTTTGATGAAGAAATATGCCCAAGCAATATTTTGAAACTCCACAAAGTTATAAACTTCCGCAGTGTAATTAGTAACGTTGACAGTCAGGGATACTCTTCGCCAATTATTATCAGCAGTAACTGCAAACATAGTAGGATTCAAATCACAAATATCAAGAATGAAATACGATGTTACGCTTTGTGACCCTCTTAAATCAAAAGAAACTGTCCAGTATCCGTTTGACGTAATCACGTTATTAATTCTAACAGTACCGTTTCTGTCTTGTGCTCCTGTTAATTTAAAACCGTTAGGCGCTGCTGCTGTTCTTTCAAATTTAACGTCCGGATCTGTTACTGTAACAGAATTGTCTTGTCTGTAATAATTCCGTCCGCCAATCTCTAACCCATTTAAATCTGACTCCACTTGACTAACCGTACTAGTCAATCCATTAGCAGTCTGTTCAACTTGTGTAGCTTTAGTAAAAGCATTATTGGCAGTAGTTTTAACTTCCGATACAGTTGTCTTAAGTCCATCCACAGTAGCTTCTACTTGAGTAGCTTTTTGCATCGCTCCATCAGCAGTTGTCTTGACTTCTCCAACAGTTACTTTCAAACCATCTGCTGTAGCTTCTACTTGAGTAGCTTTGGACATAGCTCCGTCAGCGGTTTTCTTGACTTCTCCAACAGTTGCTTTCAAACCATCCACAGTCGTTTCAACAGTAGTAGCTTTTGAAAGAGCTGAGTCGGCAGTTGTTTTAACCTGTCCTACGGTTACGGTAAGTCCATTAACATTCGTTTCAACTTCTGTAAGCTTCTGAGTAGTCTCTCCTTGAACTGTCTCAATGTCTGAGATGGTAGTTTTCATACCGTTAACATCATTCGTGACAGTCGTTACTTTGCTATCAACTTGACCAACTTTAGAGATCGCTGTAGCAGAGTCTGTCAGAGCTTTGGTAGCATCAGCCTGTGCATTTGTAACGTCTGTCTGGAGTCCTTCAACATCTACTTGAATAGCATCTGCTTGAGCTTTTGCATTGGCTGCATCAGTAACTGCTTGATTAGCTTTGTCCAGCGCTGCTTGACCAGCTGCTGCGGCATCTTGGGCAGCTTCTTTAGCATCATCGGCAGCAGCTTGAGCATCTTTACCTGCTTGAGCAGCTTCGTTAGCAGCAGCTTGCGCTTCTTCGGCATCCTTTGCAGAGTAGCGGTCTTGCCATTCTCCTGTAGTTTCATTCCATATTCTAATTGTTGAATACGTCTTACCAGTCTCTGGGTCAACTGCATCAAGGAACCAGATATCTCCTTCTTTAGGATTTGGGTTAGGCGTATCCCCAACGCTTACAGAAGGCACGTCTCCAAGCTGTTCAATGATTCCTTCTTGGCCTTGTTGCAATACTGTGATGTCCTCAGTTACTTGGACAACTACTTGATTGATTTGGTCTTGCTGATTTTGAATCTGATTAATCATATCCCGAAGAGCTAAGACATCTTCCGAGTCAGCCGTGGAAATCTCTTTGAAGTTAGTAAAGGTTACTTGGTCGTCTTCTGGATTGTTGTGAGAAGTTACCAACTCGACTACCCGAGCTTCCAAACCTAACTCCATATCCCCAACTTTTTCCTTAAGCCATACAGTGTCTCCTAGATGGATTTGTTCAGTCCCTTCAAAGCCCAAAGCATTCTCAAGGAGTAGTACGTTAACTGTGTACGTATACGTGGGAGCAATGTAGTCCAACAGCTTATTACAAGCTTCAAGATAAGTTAGTTCGGGGTCTGTTGAAGACGACTTCATGATAAGGACTTTTGCATAGTCTCCTTGGTCATAGTCGTTGTGAGCTGCTTCATGAATGATAATATCCATTGGATTGTCTTTCCGGAATCCATTAATTTTGTTAATAGGAGAGTATCCTGCAAGCGTTCTAACAACGTCTTGTTCCATCCAGTAAGGAAGGATGGCTGTATGGATATTGTCGAAGTCTACTGTACGCTCAATGTTGATTAGATCACGGTCATATACAAAGTATTTACCAGTGTTACTTCCAAAGCGTTTATAGACATGGAGCACTCTTGTGATACGTTGTCCATCAAACTTAACACTAAAGCGATACTCGATGTCGTACAGCTCTCGGATTTTTTCCAGAGTGCTTCGGACATCTGTGTACTCTTTTACGTCAACTAACTCGTAGCCGATGTTGATTGTATCAGACCCGATAATATACTCCCAAGGAGTTGTTCGTAAAGCTCCTGCAATAGCATCTCGTAAGTTACCTGCTGTGAAAGGTACCACGTGAGACTTTAACAAAGCATCCACAGAGGAGTCTTCACACACCACTCGTTTGAGAGGCTGCTCTTGTGACCAGTCCTCCCATACGTTGATGATAGTAAGCTCTCTAAGAACGTTATCTTTATCTGGGTACAAGACTGTTCCGAATCCTTCCAACCATTCACTATCTTCGCTTTGGAGGGGTACTGCAAACTCAAGAGTAGTCTGCATTGTTTCTAAGTTGTCGGTAAATTTGTCATCAAAATAAGGAGTAGCATTTGGAATATTATTTACGTAGTTTCCACGATATACTCCCTGTGGACTTAAGACTGTAATCATTGAGTTTCCTCCTAAAGTTTATTTGTAGCGATTGGTGTACTCATACTCCACCTTACCCTTTACTCCAGATATTCCCAAAGTATTCTTGCCAGGCTTCAACGAGAACCAGTCTGTGGAAGGCTGTACATAAGATGGGGCGATTGTTCCATTAAGCCATACTTGGCCTTTGGTAAAGTCTACGATAAGCTCATCGTCCTTCTTGAATGAGCGAGTTATCTGAGGGCTGTTGGCAGGCTTTTGCAAGATTTCCCAGCACTTAGTGTGATGGACTGCCCATCGGTTAATCTGAGGTCTGTTGTCAATGTTTGCATACAAGACTCCATAAGCTGCAAACTTCCTATTCCAAGTCTCTTGAGGAAGTGAACGGAAGCCTGTCGAGCGGACGTTCCTCAGCATCGAAGTGCCATACTGTAAGTCAGAGCCAATCATTGGAGAACGTTTCTTAGACTTGAACTGGCCTGCTTGAAGTCTCCAACGGTTATCCTTACGTTCGATAGTAATCTTACCAGTAAAGTTGTACCACTCTTTACCTCCCCATCCAGGGCTGATACGGACTTCATCTTGAGTAGATGAGCCCATAGTTGCAATGTGGAATCGAATCTTCTTCTGCTTAGCTACATAGCCGAAAGCTACGTTGGCAAAAGGTATCATCTGGTCGTCGTACAGGATTATATACATATGATGGTCAGTCCAGTATTGAGGATTTCCTTGAGTTGAAAAAGCTATCTCCAAGGCGAAGTCATTCAAAGCTTTCGGGTTAACTCTTGTAATGCCTCCACCATACCATTTGTACCCGACAGTTTTTCGATCTACTTTAGGGAACTTATTATTCTTGAGTTTCAATGTACCAACCGTAGTTTCAAGGGTTGTGTTTCTGATAAAGTCTTGATATAATAAGAAACTAGGAGTCGTATTATTATCCATCTGTTTCAAGGAGTTCATGTTATCATAGAACTCTGAGAATTGCCAAGGCATTGGGTCGAAATTTGTACCAGTTCCAGTTCCTTCCGACGAGTCATAACCAAGAGTTACGTTCTCTGACTCTCCCATACCTACAATGTTAACCATTGGAGAATCTTCTTCAAAGGTTATTTTCATAACTGGATGAGTCTCTGCTGTCCCCTCATTGAAGATTTGAAAGAAGGTTCCTTCGTCGGTGTCCATAGTTACTTTACCAGTTACTTCCTCGCCATAAGAAGTTACTTCGATACACCGGAAGTTCAATGTGAAGTCTCCAACATTAAGGCTTTGGTTTATCTCAGAAGCTCCTTCAAATACGACTTTCCAAGAACGGTCTTTCGAGTCAGCAAATCGGATAGTTGTTTCTCCAATGTCCAAGAAGTTTGCCAAGTCTTCGATTAGATATGGAATATCATCTTCTTGGTTAGCTTTGATAAAGCAGTTCATAGAGATAACACGGTCTCCATAAGTTTTACCATAGTTGAAGTTACGTTTGCCTCTGTCATAGGCTGTCAGAAGGTTGTTAACAGCTGGTAGCACAGAGCGGTTGATGTCTCTTACAAATAGGTAGTAAGGTTGTTTCAATCCATTATAACGGAATGTTCGAGGCTTCGTGTCATAGACTGGGTCAAAGAGAAACTTAGGTGTGACTGTTGCCGACAGGTTTAGGTCAGCTAGTGAAGTAGCTGCTGGCACGACCACTGACAGATAAACCCATCCATTGTCAAACGTATAGTCGTCCAAAGGTTTCTCAGAAGATATTGTCCAAGTGAAAGTTCCTTGGCTTCCAGTAGACTTTCTAGCAAGCTGTGTATCTTCACTTTCTAAGTATACTTCCACATTATGATTGGCAGTTACTGAGAAGAGATACTCACGAGTCCTTTCACGGACTTTGGCAATCTTGTCTGCCTCGATGTAACAGTCTTGGAAGAACTCCGGAAACTCTCTTGCAATAGCTCCCATCACGTCGAATCCAAGAGTGATCTGAATACCATTCTCAGGAATCTGCTGAGACTGTACATAAGTTGTTCCAGAAGCTGGGGTAATCTCTGTCATGGAGTCTACGTTATAGGGAATCCATCCTAGAGCATCGCCGCCCCCCCAGCTCAACGAAGGGGCTAAGGGATAAGTCGTATGAGGAGTATATACAGGAACGTATGTTGAGTTCATCGATTCATCTTTCCTTTCGGTCGATTCGTAAGCTTGGCATCGAACTGCTGTTGCTCAGTCATCTTTTTAGAGGTTGCTCGGACGATTTCCGTAGTGTCTAGGTAAACAGGTACGATGATCTCTGGAATATCTCCCCCACCTGCTGCTCCAGAAGCTTTCAGCTCGTCTGCAATAGCTCTTGCGAATGGTCTCATGTAAGTCCCATTCTGGATTGGGATGATGGCTTCTCGACCTCTTTCATTGTGTGTAACCCCCTGTGAAATGCCTCTTTGTCCCAATTGGTTGCCTGTTCCAAAGGCTGTCATGTTAGGGTTATAGGTAGCTGAACCAGAACCTATTCCATATCCTCCAGCTCCACTGACAAGTCCACCGGAAGCTTTGCGAGTGCCTGCTCCAGAGACTAGACCTCCACGTGCTTTACCCCACTTAGAAACCTTTTCAACAATAGTCCTAGTGGCGTTTACAGCTAGGTTGATAACTCCTCCAGCAGGAATTATACTAATTAGATTTTGGATAGCTGTCATAACAGTGTCGAACCCAGACTTTTTAGCCTTTACAGTAATCTCTTTACCATCTACCGAGTTAGCTTTAGTCTCGATACCTTCGATAGCCTCAACCGTGTCGTCCCTCATCGTTTGAGCATTCGTGACTGTCTCTGTCATCTGGTTACGTGCATCTTGGATAAGTTTCACTTTAGTCTTCCCTGTAGCTCTAATAGCTTCACTCGACATGCTTTTGATGGCAGCAACAGATTGGACATACTGTTGCTGAGCTGCTTGTACAGTAGAGTCTCTCTGAGCATCGGCATCTTTAATAGCCTTATCCTTCTGTTCTTGTGTGATTCTTCCTGATGAGTATGCTTGGGCTTTGAGAGCTAGGATAACTGCAGCTTTTTGAGCCGTTGTAGTATCAACTACTTGTTGAGCATTTTGGCGGGTCAAGCTGTCAATCTGTGCCAAGGCTGATTCACGTTCTGAGACAGACATGCTTCCAAGGTTAGAATACAGCTCCAGAATCTTAGCATTGTTGTCAGAGATAGATTGCTCTTGGTTGGCATTGTGGGTAGCTTGAGCTGCTAGAGCAGCTGCTTTATGCTCATTATCAATCGTATCACTGTTGTTGATGAACGTTGTCAAGGCATTTAACTTGTTCGTATTGCTTTCTTGAATGGTAGCCAACTGTGTTCCGAGAGCTGTCTGTAAGTCAGGTAATCCAGTTTGAACGGCTGCTGCTATAGCCTTCGATGGATTGTAGTTAGGGTCAGCCTGCCATTTAGCAGTCTCTACAGCAACCTGTGCACTAGTAGATTGTAGGGTTGATACAACTGTACCAGTAGCTACCGTAAGCTCATCTAACTTATCTGCGGAGATAAAGCTGAAAGAAGCTGCTTGAGCGTCTAGGTCTTTAAACACTTGGTTAACTAATTCAATCTGCTCCTGCGCCTTGCTTCCAAACATGGCTGAAATAGGGTCTTGAGTTTGGACTTCCATGAGGTTGTCTTTCATATTTACCAAAGCTTCTGTAAATCTACTAGCCTCTGTCGAAGTTGGGCGCAAAGCTTCTGCCCACTCATCCCACGGCATTTTAACTGTTCCAAACCATTTCTCATAGTCTTTGATTCTGTCAAATTGTTTAGTAACTCCATCAATGGCATCATTAACTAAGTCCAAACCCTTGTTAGCAAGTTCTACACCTTTAAGCCCAATAGTACCAGTAATGCCTTTACCAATCTTTAGCTTAAGGGCATCCCAGCTATCTCCTAACTGATCGAGCTGTCCTTCCATAGTCTTACGCATCTCCCCAGCTTGTTTAGCTGCTGTACCTGTGGAGTTAACCAGTGATTGAACTAGGTCGTCTGTCTCTTGATTAGTCTTTTGCAAGACCATTGACATACCAGCTGCACCAGTCTTACCAAATAAGATTGTTGATAGATCTAGGATTTCAGCTTTGGACATGTTCTGAGCTGCGTTCTGTAAATCTGCGATAACGTCTGGGATCGGCCGTGCCTTACCTTCGGCATCTTCTAACTTGATTCCTAATTCATCTAAAGCAGCCGCTGCCTTATCAGTTGGGGAAGTTAAGTTAGTGAAGGCTGTCCGGAGAGCTGTACCAGCTTTTGAACCTCGGATGCCTTGGTCAGCCATGATACCGGTATACGCTGCTAACTGCTCCATAGAAGCTCCACCTAGCTGAGCAGAAGCTCCAGCATATTGGAAGGTATATCCTAAGTCTGTCATATCAGCTGCGGTCTTGTTAGCAGTCTCTGCCAAAACATCGGCAATGTGTTCCGAGTCGCCAGCTGCTAGGTTCCATGTATTCAAAGCTGCGGCAACGATTTGAGCAGTTGTATCAACAGCTGACCCAGAAGCTTCGGCTGCGTATACGATACCCTCCATCGCATCGGCTGTCTCAGTAGCTGTAAAACCTAACTTGGCAAAGTCTACCATGGCCTCTACAACTTCTTGAGCACCTTTGGAAGTCTTACCTCCAATTTCGATAGCCTTGTCCCCAAGCATGTCCATATCTGCTTGAGTACCTCCAGCAACTATCTGAACCTGTTTCAGAGTTCCTTCAAAGGTAGCATAGCTTTTAACTGCATCAATAGCATACTTACCAGCTATCTTAACAGCCTGTGACCCAAGCGAGATAGCAGCAGTCATTGGAGTTAGTCCAGCAGTAAAGGTACCTAAGCCTGTGTTAGCCGATACCCAAGCTTTACCCATCCCTAGAATACCTTTCTGAGACTTCTCAACAGTACCAGTAGTTCCAGATAAGACTTTAGCAGACTGAGAAAGCTTGCTAGTAACTCCATCTTGAACCTTTCCCATAGACTGCATGGCTTTGACGTATTGGTTATTATCTACGGAAACCTTTATTCGCATTTCCTTATCTGCCATTATAGTTCCTCCTAATCAAACATATTAAATACATTGTCTAATTCTTGTTTGGCAAAAGCTCTACGGTCTTCCTCGTCCATATCTCTCAGTAAGTCTTCCGTAGTTATCTCGGATTCTGGAATATAGTCTAGGTCTCTGTAAAGTTTAAAACCAACATATTCGTCGTAGCTTATTGGCTTACCTTTAGCAGGCTGTTTGAACAAGGTAAAGAACAGTCCAGCCTCTCTTGCATGACGTTGGTAAGCTCCTCTCATCAATCCATTAAACTCATTAGGAGTGCTTGTCCAGAAATCGTTGACTGAAATTTCTAAGTCTGAACATAATATCATGAAGTATCTTACGTCTAAAAGCGGAGAATCGACGTCCTCCGATGTTTCTGGGAGACTTTTCTTCATCTGGGTTAGGCTCTTTCTCAAAGAGTTGTTTAATTATAATACTAGATTGATAACTCTGATTGACTTTTTCGAAGTATTCTGTTAAAGTAAATTCATACTCATCCAGAGACTTCTGTAGAAGATCAGATACTTCCAGTACATCTTTACCCTCATATTCGGGAATGTTTTGTAGCATCGCCCAGAATAAGTAGAGAGACTGGTTAAAGGGCGTTTGCTCTGCTACGAAGTCTATGTAAGCTTTCCCGAAGGCTAACTCAAGAAAGTGGATTGATTTATAAGTCATTCGCAAGTCTATATTCTTGCCTTGAAATTTTATTAGCATGTCTAGTCCTCCATGATAAAAGGGGCTAGGGATTAATTCCCCAACCCCTTGATTGTTATTGCCAAGCTAATTTAACAGATGTCGCAGTAACGTCGCTTGACATTAGGTTGCTTGGTGGCGTTACTGCTATGCTTCCTTTACCACAACATCTACTGTTGTAGAGATTGCTGTGTTGACTGTCGAACGAACGTTGATAGATGCTGTACCAGCTTTTACACCAGTTACTTTACCACTCTGATCTACAGTTGCGATAGATGGTACTAATGAAGTGTACGTAACAGACTTATCGGAAGTATTTTCCGGAGTGAATACCGGAGTCAGTGTAGCTGTTCCTCCAACTGTAATACCTTCGGGTGGTACCCCATTTACTGTCAAGCCTGTTGGCAAGACTGTTGGAGCTACTTGCTGCTCTTCCAAAGCACCTTTACCATTGAATGTCAAGCTGTAAGTTACAGCATCGTCATATGGTAAGTCGATCGGGAAGTCTGTCAGAATAGCTTGTCCAACATATGTCAAGCCCGATGGGAAATGAACTCGTACACGAACACAGTCTCCATTTACCCAAGCTGCATTCAACGCTTGGAAACCTGCATTGTCCTCTACGAACAATCCGTCACAATCGATTGACCAAGACTTCTGACCTTGCTCGTTGTCAGCCCATCCGAAACCTTCTTTGTTAGTGGTGTCCAAAGTATCTGCGGAGCGGTTTAATGTTCCGCCTCGTTGGGCTGCTACTTTAGTCCATTCGCCAGCTTCATCTTGAACTTCAATCAGAACGGCTGTGCCTCGTACGAAGCGTGATTTACATACTTCTGCCATGTGTATTCTCCTTTTCTTATCGTGGATTTACTAAAGAGTCTGCGACTTCAAAGTCTAAGAACAAGTATCCTCGATTGTTTTTAAATGTTCCATTAGAAGCTTCGGTATAACGCACGTGGTCAAGATTTGCATTGACTACGCAAAAGCCATCTTCCAGTTCTAATGGAGAGTTAACAAGCCTATCTACCAAAAAGTCTCCCAGAGCTTTAGTCTCTATAGAGCTTGAGTAGTCACTCCATAAGTGAAGCGTTAAGTTGTGCATCTTTCCGTAAGTATCTTTTGAGGTGACTTTACCAGATGTCAACTCTTCGCCAATCTTTACAAAGGGTAGTTCGGGCATTGTTTTAGTTCCATCCCAGACGTTTATACCTTCTGCTCTGAGAGCTTTTACGATAGCTCGTTGAAGACTTACGGAGGAACTTCTTGCACGGAATAATGGTCTACTCATAAGAATCCTCCTAGATGTTAATTTTCATAAGCTTATCCAACATCCTGTCCGTATACTCTTCCAAAGCCGGTATAAAGTTTGGGTAGTTACGTTCAACGATTGGAGCATAGCCTCTGTGTCCTTTAGGGTTTCCAGAGACGTTTGATTTAACTATTCCATATGAGATACGCCCTCCTCTAGAGACTTTTGTCTCAGCCTCTAAATTGCTAATCAAAGTAGACGTATCAATGTTGTCATGAGCGTGGATGTTATACTTAACAGCTTGTCTCATCTGGTGGGTATTTGTGTCCATAGCTCTCTCAGTCTCATCCAACCAGTCGTCGATAAGTTTGTCGAAGTTAATCTTCTTTATGATGTCTATTCGTACCCTTCCCATATAGTACCATCCTCCTTAGTACGTCTATAGTCTCGGTACTCAACTAGGTAAGAGACTGTTTGGTTAACTCCAGTGGTATTATTCTCATAGATGTTATACACCTTGCCAGTGGAGTGGAATCTTACCGCATCAATTACTAAGTCTTTCAACTCGTATATCTTATGCTGTACCCGATACCTTGGAAGCCATTGGACATCTTGGTTCATAAGTAGCTTCTGGTCTGTGGCCATGCTTCCGACAGCGGCAGGAATCCCTCTAGCAACTATGGTAGGCGTTGGGATAAGCGTTCCGAAGTCGTCGTCAGTATCAGTAAAGTCATTGTACTGGATGAGGTCAATGATTTCATTAATCTTCATATCACATCATCCTAAACTTTCTACCCTTGTATGTGCCGTTGTTATCAGCCCATGCGTGGAGAGTTGACATCCAGTTTAAATAGATGTCGTCTTTGTAGTCGTAACGAGTGATGTCAGTAGACTCTG
Organism: Collinsella sp. LCP19S3_B11; assembly: GCF_052121915.1. Classification (NCBI taxonomy): domain Bacteria; kingdom Bacillati; phylum Actinomycetota; class Coriobacteriia; order Coriobacteriales; family Coriobacteriaceae; genus Collinsella; species Collinsella sp. LCP19S3_B11. Next base: position 1,338 of record NZ_JBQKDI010000013.1, on the reverse strand, counting down.
TTTTAAGTCCTTCCGAGTTCAGACTGGACAACCTTGCGGCAGTTAGTTCATCGGCTATGTAATCAAGCTCCATTGGGAATTTGGTTACCTCGACGTTGATAACTTGGCAGATATGCTGTCTGGCACGTTTCTTAAGGACTTTCAGCAAGTTGTCTCGAATAGACGAGTTGAAGTAGCCTAGCATAAGCTTGATTTCGGATATATCAATAGCTTCTACATCTGGAGGAAGGTCGGCTTGTTGATAGGCGTTGAAAGCATCTAATAAAGCTTTTTGCTCTTCCATAATGACCTCCTATAAAAAAGAGGCTAGGGATTCTTTCCCTAACCCCTTGTTAGTCTTACTCCGCTGCTGGAGATACTGTTACAGCAATTTTAGCAGTTACTCCAGAACCGTCTTTAGCAGTTGCGGTAATGTCAGTTGTACCCTCAGCTACTGGATGAACTTTTCCCCCAACATATGTTGCAGCTGCTGGGTTAGTTGATTCAATAGTCAACTCTTTATTCGTAGCATTAGCTGGTGCAACAGCGAATGACACTGCTCGGTCAGCATCTCCTACTTTAATTGACATAGTTTGCTGAGAAGGTGTGATACCAGTTACTTTCTGAGCTGCTGTAGTGACTTTAAAAGTAGCCTTATCAGACTCTGTACCGTTCTCTACTCTAGATACTCCAAAAGTATATTCGGTAGCTGGGTCTAAGCCGTCTACTGTATAAGTCTTTTCCGCAACGTCAGAAGCAATCTTCTCTGAACCTTTGTAAATGTTGTAAGTAATTGCCACGATTAGTTTCCCCCTTCCCTATTCCCAAGACAACGTCACACTAGTGGCAGTGACGTCGCTTGAGCTAAGATTTTGGGGAGCATTAGGGTGTAACAGTTCCTTTGATGTAAACTACTTTCGTAGTATCTTGAACGTATGTTACGTAGTGTTGGTCAGCGGAGATAGTCGTTTGACGTTTGAAACCTTCACGGATTGTTTCTACGTTGTAGCCACGTTTCATAATAAGTTTCAATGCACCACGTTTGATAACGAATGCTTCGTCGTTAGCAAGTTTGTTAGAGATTACGATACGCATACCGAACAACTCTCCCAATTCTCCTGTGATGATCTTACGTCCTTGGTCAATGTGAACGAAGTCTCCAGATTTCAAGATGTTAGCACGACTCTTAGGAGAGATGAACAAGAATGTTTCATCGTCGAACTCTTCTCCAAAAGCTACTTGAGCATTCAATACCCATCCGTAACCAGCTGGGTCAATCTTAACATCAGTCGATGGAGTCAAAGCTTTAATCTTATCCACAAAGTCGTTGTCGATTTTGCTTGCGATTGCTAAAGCTAA
>NZ_JBQKDI010000012.1:0-60749 GCF_052121915.1 Collinsella sp. LCP19S3_B11 | reverse complement strand
AAGCGCTCCGAACAGATTGGAGCCCATCGGCCGAAAGGCCTGGCGTTAGCATGTCGCGATTCAATCTCGAAAACAGCATTGCCCAGTTGACAAAACTATAGGAACACCCCCCAAAATAAGTTGCGGTGGAATAGCTCCCGCTTGGACCTTCAGGGGCCTTAAACAGGAACTATTCCACCGCAACTGATGAGGAAACGTGATTAGGCGACGGGCTTTGCGCGGCGTATGGCCGGGAACATCACCGTGATGGCGAGGATGACGCCCACGACGGCAATCGCCCCGCCCGCGAAGCCGATCCAGGCGATACCGGGGCCCGAAACCACGGCGCCGCCGATCGCGGTGCCCGTGCCGATACCCAGATTAAAAAGGCCCGAGAAGATCGACATGGCGACAGCCGACGAATCCGCCGGCGTGTACTTGATGAGCTCGGCCTGGAACGCCACATTGAAGGCCGTGGCGCAGCAGCCCCACAGCACGCAGACGGCAAGCACTGCTGCGAGCGACGATGCGGCCGAACCTATGAGCAGCAGGGCCGCTGGCACGCCGGAGAGCGTGATAGCCAAAAACGGGAAGCGATGCCCGTCGAACAGGCGGCCAAACAGCCAGCTGCCCACCAGACCGGAGCAGCCAAACGCCGTCAGCGTCATGGTAATGGCGCCCGCGTCGACGTGCGCGACCTGCGCCAGGAAGGGCTCGATATAGCTGTAGCCTGTGTAATAGCCGGTCGCCATAAAAACCGTGACCGCGTAGAGCGCGATGAGGAACGGGTTCTTGAGCAGCTCGGGCAGCTGTTTAACGGCAAAGCGCTCACCCGCCGGCATGGCCGGGAACACCGCTGCCTGGTACACCACCGCGGCGGCAGAAAAGGCCCCGACCACGGCAAACGTCATGCGCCAGCCCACGGCCAGGCCGATGGCGCGGCCGATCGGCAGGCCAAAGATCTGTGCGATGGACGAGCCCGTGGCGATCATGCTGATGGCGAGCGCCCCGTGACGGGTGTCGACCAGGCGCGAGGCCATAATCGAGGCGACCGACCAGAACACGGCATGTGCGCATGCGACCACCAGACGCGCGCAAACCAAAATAAGATAGGTGGGCGCCACGGCGGACAGGAACTGACCCAGAGAGAACACGGCGAGCACGCCGAGCAGCATACGCTTGAACTCAAAGCGCGAGGCAAACACCATAAGCGGCAGCGACAGCAGCATGACGCCCCAGGCGTAGACCGAAATCATGATGCCTGCCTGGGCCTCGGTGAGCGAGAACGATACGGCAATATCAGTCAGAAGGCCGATGGGCATGAACTCCGATGTGTTGAACACGAACGCGCAGCAGGCGAGCCCGATAAGCGGGAGCCACTGCTTGAGCGAGATGCCATCTTGTCTTGCCTGAGTCATGTAGGAAACCTCTCCGATTGTCTTGGGCGGTGGGCGATTATATAGCAACGGCCCCGCATCCGTCAGTACAGATGCGGGGCCGCAATCAACTCAATACACAGAGGTTGCGCTGTCAGTAAATAGCTAAGCCAACCCCAGCAATATGCCCGCCGAATGCACGACAAACGCCACGATCCAGGCGACCGTCACCTGAAACGCGAACACGGCAACGGCATAGCGCGCGCCCAACTCGCTCTTGACGGCACCGATTGCCGCCACGCAGGGCGGGTACAGCAGCGTAAAGACCAAGAACACGTAGGCGGTAAACGGCGAAAACATGGTCGACAGCGCCGCGGGTGACGTTGCATCCAAAAGCACGGTGAGGGTCGAGATGACGCTCTCCTTGGCGATAAGTCCGGTGACGAGCGCCGTGGATGCACGCCAGTCGCCAAAGCCAAGCGGCGCCAACGCCGGCGCGATGATGCTACCCAGACCGGCAAGTAGACTCTGCGACTGATCGGCGACCACATTAAAGCGGATGTCAAACGTCTGGAGGAACCAGATGACCACGGTGGCGGCAAAGATGATGGTAAAGGCCTTGGTAATAAAGTCCTTGGCCTTATCCCACGCCAGCATCACCGTCGTCTTGATGCTCGGCAGGCGGTAGTTGGGTAGCTCCATGATAAACGGCACCGGGTCGCCCTTAAATGCCGTGCGGTTGAGCACCAAAGCCGCGATGCAACCGACCGCAATGCCAATCAGATAGAGCGAGACCATGGCTGGGACCGTCGCCTGCGGGAAGAATGCTCCGCACAGCAAGCCGTAAACCGGCAACTTGGCCGAGCAGCTCATGAACGGCGTGAGCATGACCGTCATCTTGCGATCATGCTCGGATGGGAGTGTACGGGTCGACATGATAGCCGGCACGGTGCAGCCAAAACCGACGAGCATGGGCACAAAGCTGCGGCCCGACAGGCCAAAGCGACGCAGCACCTTATCCATGACAAAGGCCACGCGCGCCATGTAGCCGGAGTCTTCCAGAATGGAGAGGAACAAGAAGAGCACGACGATAATCGGCAGGAAGGTCAGCACGCTGCCCACGCCCGTAAGCACGCCGTCGACAGCCAGCGAGCGCACCACGTCGTTGGTTCCGAACGCCTTGAGAACCGCATCGGCCGAGGCGATGACGACAGCGATGCCGTCCTCCATAAGTCCCTGCAACGCCGCGCCGATCACGCCAAACGTCAGCCAAAAGACGAGGCCCATGATCACCAGAAACGCCGGGATGGCCGTGTAGCGACCCGTCAGGATGCGGTCGATCTTAACGGAGCGCACGTGCTCGCGGCTCTCGTGCGGCTTGACGACGCAGCGCCCACACACGTCGCCGATAAAGCTAAAGCGCATATCGGCCAGCGCGGACAGGCGGTCGGTGCCGGCCTCGCCCTCCATCTGGGTAATGATGTGCTCGATAGCGTCAAGTTCGTTGCGATCCAGGTGAAGTGCCTCGGTCACCAGCTCGTCGCCCTCAACCAGCTTGGTCGCCGCAAAACGCACCGGAATGCGGGCCGTCACGGCATGGTCCTCGATCAGGTTGGCAATGCCGTGGATGCAGCGATGCAGCGCACCGCCGTCCGGGCCATCGGGCGCGCAGAAGTCCAGGCGACCCGGGCGCTCGCGGAACCGCGCCACATGCAGAGCGTGATCCACCAGCTCGCCGATACCCTCGTTGCGGGCAGCGCTAATGGGGACAACAGGCACGCCCAACAGGCTCTCGAGCAGGTTGACGTCCACGGCGCCGCCGTTGGCCGTCACCTCGTCCATCATGTTGAGCGCGATGACCATGGGGCAGTCGAGCTCCATAAGCTGCAGCGTCAGGTAGAGGTTGCGCTCGATATTGGTGGCATCGATGATGTCGATGATGGCGTCGGGATGCTCGTCAAGGATAAATTGACGGCTGACAATCTCCTCGCCCGTGTACGGCGACAACGAATAAATACCGGGCAGGTCGGTAACGCTCGCCTCGGGGTGGTTACGGACAGTACCGTCCTTGCGGTCGACCGTCACACCGGGAAAGTTACCAACATGTTGGTTGGAACCCGTCAGCTGGTTGAACAGCGTGGTCTTGCCGCAATTTTGGTTGCCGGCGAGGGCAAAGTGCAGCGGCGCGCCCTCGGGCACGGCCGTTTTTGCCGCACGGGGCGAATACGTCCCCTCACCGAGCGCCGGGTGCTCCGTCGTGCCGATTGCGGCGTTAACGCGCGGGCTCGTATCGGTGTCGTGAATACCCACGAGCTCAATGCGAGCAGCATCGTCTTTGCGAAGCGTCAACTCGTAGCCACGCAGGCGAATCTCGAGCGGGTCACCCATGGGGGCGTACTTCATCATGGTGACTTCGGTGCCCGGCGTTAAGCCCATGTCCAAAATATGCTGTCGGAGTGCCTGATCATCCGATGCCACCGATGCGACAACGGCGTCCTTTCCAATCTCGAGTGTATCGAGCTTCACGTCCGTGTTCCTCCCCCGACGCCCACAGGGCGTTGCATTTATGTTCACCATTGCTAACCGTTTGCCATGGCTAACCAATTTTAACCATGCATGATAGCGCGAACATGCAGCGACGTTCAATCAACAGATTGTTGCAATGGGGACAGATCGCTTTGCCCAATAGATGCGATGCGGAACAACCAGGCGCGGGAGGGGATTCCGGGACACGGTTTCCCAGACGGCACCCTTTCGGAAACCGCACCCCACTATTCAGGCGAATTCCGGGATGCAGTTTCCCGATGGGGGCTCCTGGGGAAACTGCATCCCACTCCGAAACGGGACTGCGGACGATTTCTTGGACCGTTACGCGGCCCTTCCCAGCGCGGCGCGGAACTCGGCCGGCGTGCGGCCGCCGAGCGCATCGCTGCGCCTCTCCGTATTGTATCGGCCGATCCAGCCCCCGAGCTCCTCGATGAAGCGGGCAGGGGTCCAGCCCGACCAGTCCCTGCCGTGCCAGAACTCCCTCTTGAGCAGGCCGAAGAAGCCCTCCATCGCCGCGTTGTCCGGGCTGCAGCCCTTGGCGGACATGCTCCTGGCGAGGCCGTGCCCCTCGCAGATCGAGATCCAGCCGGGCCAGCGGTAGTGGCCGCCGCGGTCGGAGTGGATGACGGGGCGCTCGCCGGGCGCGAGCAGCGCGCAGGCGTCCTCGAGCGTCGAGTTGGCGAGCGCGGCGTCCGGTCTCTCGCCGGCCCTCCACGCCACGACCGAGGAGTCGAAGCAGTCCCTGATGGCCGACAGGTAGACCTTCCTGCCGGAGGGCAGCCTGAACTCGGTGATGTCGGTGAGCCACAGGAAGTTCGGCAGGGCCGAGCGGAAGTCGCGGCGCACGAGGTTCGGCGGGGCCGGCGTCGGCTCGCCCGCATAGGAGCTGTAGGGCCTCCTCTTCCTCCTCATCCACCTGGGGACCAGGCCCTCCTCGCGCATGATGCGGAGGACGACCTTCTCCGAGGCGCGCACGGGCTCGTCGAGCTCGCGCAGGCGCGCCGTCACGAAGCGGTACCCCCGCGCCCCCTCGCCGTCCTCGGTGAAGATCCTGCGCACGAGCGCGCGCAGGGGCGCGCGCCGGTCGGGCCTCGCGATCGCGCGGCGCGGGTACTCATAGGAGCTCTTTGATATCCCCAAGGAACTCGTGAGTTCTCTCAAGGACCACTTCCCGCACGGCCTCAGGCGGTCTATCACCAGGGTCTTCTCCCTGTTCGACATCCCGTCGAGGCTCTCGGCTTTTAAAACGTCCTGCACCGCCCTCAGCACCGCGTTCTCGAGCCTGAGCCGCTCGATCAGGGCGTCCTTGTCCTCCGGGTCGATGTCGGGGTAGTCGGGGCCGTCCCCGACGAGTCGCGGCAGGTCCATTCCTCCACCGGCCCTTCCCGCGGGCTTGCGCACGTCCCTGATCCAGCGCCAGACGGACGTCTTGCCGGGCCCGCCGAGTATCTCGGTTATCTCCATGACGGTGAGCCCGGCGCCGCGAAGCGCCCTGGCCCTCTCCACCATTCTCCTACTGTATGCCATGCGGACTCCGTTCCGGACCTCAACGGTCCAACTTTTTGTCCGCAGTCCCAACGCTAAAACGGGATGGGCTTTCCGACTGAGGTCTCTAGCGGAAACTGCGTCCCGGAATAGGCGCTCAGACTGGGACGTATTTTCCCGATCGAGCCCCTCGGGGAAACTGCGACCCGGAATCTGTGCCCGAAACGGGACGTGGTTTCCCCGAGGACCGAAACAGCCGCCCGCCCCTCGTCAAAATCATCCGCTTTCCTCCGTTGTATGCGGATCATCCAAGGAGTGTCCCAGAGTGCCAGCAATAGGAACGTCCCCAGCTGCCGGCAGCATTTCACCACAACTGCAAAAACCCGCGCAGGCAACCGTAGTCACCTGCGCGGGTTTAGTGGGCGCTCACAAAGGTACGTTACAGAGGCCCACGTCAGTTATGGATTACCGAACGGCACCGGCACGCGATGCCTCAGTCGGCTTACCAAGCGATGAAGCTTACCGAAGTCCTAGACAATCGGCGCAATGCCGGCAAAGTGCAGATACAGCGAAATGATTGCTACGATAATGACCACCGCTGCGATCAGCTTGTCGTGCAGATGCGGAAGCACCGGCTTACCGCGACCTCGCTCGCCCAACATATAGACGGGAATGGCCGGAGCAAAAAGAATCGTCGTGATCATAACGCCCTGAAGACCCGTCGACCACACCAGGAACAATGTGTAGATGAAGCCGAGCGTACCGAAGAAGCGGGCTTTGCCGACGCTGGGCGCATGCGGCCCGTCCAGATGCTCGTTCTTCCAGCCAATCACCATGTAATAGGCAGCCGAGCAGACATACGGAACCAGAATCGTGTTGACTGCGCAGCTATAGAAGAACTGGTAGGTGCTCGCCGCCACATACGACACGATCAAGAAGAGCTGCGTGATGCCGGAGCTCACAAGAACCGTTACCACCGGGGCGTCGTGCTTGTTCGTCTTGGCAAACGCCAGAGGGAAGGATCCCTGGCGCGCCGCCTCGAACGGCGTCTCGGACGCAATGATGACATAGCCCAGCAGCGCGCCGACCAGCGAAAGGATAACGCCAAGGTTTACGATGGCAGCGCCAACCGGACCGATTGCGCACTCGAGAATTCCCGCCATGGAGGGCGTTGCGAGCTGCGCCATCTCCTCGCGCGGCATAATGCCGAGTGACAGCATCGAGATGATCAGATACAGCGTAAATACAGCCGCAAATCCGAGCGCCGTCGAGCGGCCGACGTCACGCACGTACTTTGCACGGCCCGAGATAACGACAGCGCCCTCGATGCCCGTGAAGACCCAGACAAGGGCGATCATGGTCGAGACAACCTGCTCGCCAAAGCCAGGACCAGCCGGCTCTCCCCAGAAGTTGTCCATAAAGATATCGACGTTGAACTTACCCAGGAGCACGATGCTCAGCACAAAGAGCCCCAGCGGCACCAGCTTCGCCAACGTGACGATAGTGTTAATGCCCGCAGCCTCCTTAACGCCACGAAGCACAAGGACGGTAAGGAACCACAAAAACGCGCTGGCGCAGACGATGGAAAGCAGGTTGTTGCCCGCGCCAAACGCAGGGAAGAAATAGCCCAGCGCGCTAAACAGCAAGAGCGCAAAGCTCACGTTGGAAAGACATGCGCTGATCCAGTAGCCCCAGGCGGAGTTGAATCCAATGTAATCGCCAAAACCGGCCGCAGCGTATGCATAGATGCCGCCGGTCAGGTCGGGACGAGCCTGAGACAAACCGTTGAACACCATCATCAGCGCAAAGACGCCGATAAAGCAAATTCCCCACGAGACGATAACCGCACCGGTATTTGCCCCGCCTGCTGCCATATCGCCGGCAAGCGAAAAGATACCGCCACAAATACTGGCGGTAATGACCATCATGGTCAGACGAAAGAGATCGAGGCCATTAGGGTCGATAATCTCGTCGTTTTGAACTTTAGAGGCCATTGTATGTGCACCCCCTTCATCATGTGATCGAACGAAAGATGACCCGGACGTCCCGAATCGGGTGCCGGGCCATCGGTCAAGCGATCATCAGACTGTTACAGCTATCGCGTTAGAAGCGCAGCGACAGGCAAGATAGGCCGCCGTCGACCTTGCGATACTCGGAGGTATCGACGACGAGCGTCTTGTAGCCCAGATCCTGCACGGCCTTGAGCACGGTCGGATAGCCCTCGGCGACGATGACCGTACCGTTGACCCAGATGCAGTTGGCGCCGTAAGCCTCGTCCTCGGGCACGACGATCTTGTTGTACTGGGCAAAGTCGGGTTTATCGATAAACTCACCGGAAACGAGCATGTTGTTGTCCTCGATGTAGTTGACGCCCGTCTTGAGGTGTAGGACCTCCTCCAGCGGAACCTCGGAACCCTCGAGACCCCAGCCCTCGAGAATCTCACAGAACTGGCGGATGCCCTCTTCGTTGGTGCGAGCGGAGCGACCGACGTAGAAATGGTCGCCGACCATCATGACGTCGCCGCCGTCGAGCGTACCCGGAGAAACGATGTGCTTGACATGCTCGTCGTCAAAGAAGCGACGGACGGCTGGTTCGATCTCGTCCTTCTCGCCGTTGCGGCTGTCGGCACCGGGGTTGGTAATGATGGCGCCGCAGCGAGTGATGACGGCCGGATCCTCGACAAAGCAGCTGTCGGGATACTGCTCGAGCGCCGGCAGCACCGACACGTCAACGCCGCACTGCTCGAGCGCATGCTCGTAATCGTAGTGCTCCTCGATGGCACGCTCGTAGATGGGCTGGCCAAGCTCGGGGGCACTCGTGATGCCATTGCTCAGGGACTTGCCGGGACGACGGATGATGACGTGGCTGAACTTGGTCATGATGATCCTCCTTGGATCTCTTAGCAGAGAGCGGGACTTCTTTGCGCCCGCCTTCCTTTCGATGGCTTTATCTTAAGGCGGTTTTCCTATTTTGTATATTGTATACAATCCTGAACGGTAGGTATTCATCGGTAAGCGTATTCTCACCTATCGGCGCAAAGTAGCGCGATTTAACTGGTCGTTCTATAATTCAACTGAGCTATTCAAGCGAAACGTATTTAATTTTGAAAATATACAGTTGAGGAACACAAGCTCATGGAAACGCTCAGAAGACCCTTGAAGGATCATGTATACGACTATATTTCGAGCCGCATAGATGCCGGCGAGCTTTCGGCTGGCGACCGCGTGAGCGAGCAAGCGATCTGCGATGCCATGGGCGTGTCGCGCACGCCGGTTCGCGAGGCGCTCATTCAGCTGGCAAGCGATGGCTACCTGGACAATCTCCCCCGTCGCGGATTCCGTGTCCGTGGGTTCGATCAACAAAACGCCGTTGAAGTCTTTGAGATTATGGGGCCGCTCGATGGGCAGGCGGCATACCTCGCCTGTCCCCTCCTGACCAAAGAGGACATCATGCAGCTGAAGTTTTTGGTTGGGTCCATGGACCTTGCGATCCAAGGCGGTCTTATCCGAAAGTACGACGACATTCAGCGAGACTTTCATCTGACGTACTTCAACCGCTGCGGCAACGATCGTCTACGCGATATGATTGCGCAGCTCGAGCGCTGCTTTATCAAACGCGATTACGAGACTGTCGATCAAGAAACGGCGTGCAAGCTGCTCGATAAAGCCAATGCCGAACATGCCCATATTCTTGAACTGTTCGAAGCGCGGGACGCGGCGGGCGTGCGCGATTACGTACGCGATGTCCATTGGAACACGGAGAACGCCCAGTTCACCGTTTGGTAGGAAAGCAGCGGGCGGTAGCGGACCAATTCTTGGCACCGCCGCTCAAAATGATTCATTTCCCTCCGTCACCAAGGGATCATTGGTGCAATGGGAGCAGGTTACTTTGCGCCAATAAGTAGGATGCGGAGCAACCAAACGGCGGGACTCCGGGCCGCAGCTTCTCAAACGACACCCTTCCGGAAACCGTGTCCCACTATCCGGGCGAATTCTGGGATGCAGCTTCCCAATGGGGCCCCTTGGGGAAATCGCATCCCGGAATTCACGCCCGAAACGGGATGCGTTTTCCGGTTGAGGCATCTTGCGGAAAATGCATCCCGGAATCGTCGCTCAGACCGGGACGCATTTTCCCGATCGACCCTCTGCGGGAAACTGTATCCCACCTTGAGGGGCAAAACTGGGACGCGGTTTCCGGCCCGGGCATCAAAACGAAGTTGCGGTGGAATAGTTCCTGCTTGGGGCTTTAACCAGCAAAAACAGGAACTATTTCACCGCAAGTTATGAGGGACGGGATGGGGCTGGCCCTCTTACTCTTACAGATGGCGCTCCAGGAAGCGGAAGGCTAGGCGAATCCAAGGGCGAACCGCCACCTGCTTGCCCTCGTTGTCGACCGCGGTATTGGCATTGCCGAGCGAAAGGCCGTGACCGCCTTGGTCAAAGACGTGCATCTCGCAAGCGACGCCCTCCTCGGCCATGCGCTGAGCAAACGGATAGACCTGCGCGATCGGCGCTGTTTTGTCATCGGACACGCCCCACACAAAGGTCGGCGGCATCTGACGCGAAACATGCGTGGTAGGGCAGATATCGGCCAGGTGCTCTTCGGTGGCCTCGCCGCCGGTCACCATCGACAGGTAGTCGTTGAGCAAATCGCGCCCCGTCTTGCCGCCTGTCTTGGGCACGCGCAAGTCGATGCGCGGATCGCGCGTCTGCATGTCGCGGACATAGGCAAAGTCGAGCAATGGATAGCCCAGCACCACGGCATCGGGACGAATGTCGTCCGGACGCGCCCCGACAAGTGCCGCGAAGGGGCCGGTCTTCCACTGCGTTGCCAGCGAGGCGCAAATCATGCCGCCCGCCGAAAAGCCCACAACGCACACGCGCTTGGGATCGACATGCCACTCGTCGGCATTCGCACGAACCGTGGCGACCATCTTGGCAAGATCTGCCTGGGGGTGCGGAAAGCTCACGTCACCCGTGCCACTCGTGACATAGTTGAGAACAAAGGTCTGGTACCCGTGATCCAAAAAGGCAAAGGCCACCGGATCTTGCTCATGCGGGGCGATGTGCGTAAACGCGCCTCCGCCGCAGATGATCACTGCCGGGCGACGACCATTGGGCTTGCCGGGCAGCGGTTCGGCCCCCATATAGGTAAACGTCGCCGGATATTCCTCAGTCGGCTCCTCGCCCCACAGCGCATGGCTCTCGACGATCATATATGCTCCCTTCGCGCGATTCGTGCGCACGTTATGTATCGCCTTCAAGCGTACCCCACTTGGACGCACGGCATCGAAACGTATCCGCAATAAGTTTCCCTTCAACTGATATATCACATAATCCCAGCTCAGGGCCGTCGTTGAGCAGCGTAAAATAGGGACGCTGACCGAGCCGGTAAACACACACGAAACGTTTCCGGCAAAACTACGCGTGCGCCACATGCGCACTTGATACGTTGGAGGCATCTATGGGTCTGCTCGATTCGCTCAAGTCCACGTTCAACTCGTCGGGCGAGGCGTCCGTACCGCCCGCAGCAAGCTTCGCCACCCGCGAAGGCGTCATCTACGCTCCCGTTAACGGTGTGCTCGTCAATCTAAACGAGGTTCCCGACGAGACCATCGCCTCGGGTATGCTCGGCCAGGGCTACGGCATCGAGCCCATCACCGGCACCATCTATGCGCCCGCTAACGGCCGCATCGGCGCCACCACCGTCACCAACCACTCTATTGGCATGATCACCGAGGACGGCCTTCGCGTGTTCATCCATGTCGGCCTGGGCACCGTACAAATGAACGGCAAGGGTTTTGCCCGCTTTGTCGAGATGGGCGATGTGGTCAAGGCAGGCCAGCCGCTCATCAGTTTCGACCGCGATGCCATTAAGGCCGCTGGCCACGAGGACATCGTGACCGTCATCATCTCCGAGCTCGATCGTCTTAAGAGCATCGACCATGTCGGCGAGTCTGGAACGCTTATCGGCGGCAACCCGCTCGTCAAGCTGGGCGACCCGCTGCTGGTGGCTAAGACCAAGTAACGAGTCCTGCGCCGTACAGCCAATAGGCAACACGCAAGCGCCCACGACCATCTGGCCGCGGGCGCTTTTCGTTTGAAAACCGTCCCGTCAATGCCTTATCTGTATAGCCCAAATGAGCCGAGCTGCTAGAATATCGAACTATATGGATAACTATCATTCAACCGTTATGGGAGGATACGTGAACCGCACCAAAATCGCGCAGCTCTATGCCGATGCCGAGTCGCTCGGCGGCAAGACCGTCACTGTCGCCGGCTGGGTCAAGTCCGTCCGCGACATGAAGAACTTTGGCTTCGTCACGCTCAACGACGGCAGCTGCTTCCGCGACCTGCAGGTCGTCATGAACCGCGAAACGCTCGGCAACTACGACGAGATCGCCCACCAAAACGTCTCGGCTGCACTCATTTGCACCGGCACCGTCAAGCTGACCCCCGATGCGCCCCAGCCTTTCGAGCTTTCTGCCACCTCCATCGAGGTAGAGGGCACGAGCGCCCCGGACTACCCGCTGCAGAAGAAGCGCGCAACCGTCGAGTTCCTGCGTACCCAGCAGCACCTGCGCCCGCGCACCAACCTGTTCCGTGCCGTGTTCCGCATCCGCTCTGTCGCGGCTGCCGCCATCCACCGCTTCTTCCAAGAGCAGGGCTTTGTCTACGTCAACACCCCCATCATCACCACGAGTGACTGCGAGGGCGCCGGCGAGATGTTCCGCGTGACCACGCTCGACCCCAAAAATCCGCCTCTCACCGAGTCCGGAGAGGTCGACTGGAGCCAGGACTTCTTTGGCAAGCACGCAAGCCTTACCGTGTCCGGCCAGCTCAATGCCGAGAACTTTGCCATGGCCTTTGGCGACGTGTACACCTTTGGCCCCACCTTCCGCGCCGAAAACTCCAACACCACGCGCCACGCCGCCGAGTTTTGGATGATTGAGCCCGAGATGGCCTTTGCCGACCTGAACGACTACATGGATAACGCCGAGGCCATGCTCAAGTACGTTCTTAAGGACGTTATGGCCACTTGCCCCGACGAGCTCAACATGCTCAACAAGTTTGTGGACAAGGGCCTGATCGAGCGCCTGAACCACGTGGCAAACTCCGACTTTGCCCGCGTCACCTACACCGAGGCCGTCGAGATCCTGGAGCAGGCCGTCGCCGCCGGTCACAAGTTTGACTATCCTGTCAGCTGGGGCGTTGACCTGCAGACCGAGCACGAGCGCTTCCTGACCGAGGAGCACTTTAAGCGCCCGACCTTCGTGACCGACTACCCGGCAGAGATCAAGGCCTTCTACATGCGCATGAACGATGACGGCAAGACCGTCGCCGCCGCCGACTGCCTGGTGCCGGGCATCGGCGAGATTATCGGCGGCTCCCAGCGCGAGGAGCGCCTGGATCTTCTCGAGGCCCGCATCAAGGACCTGGGCATGGCCCCCGAGCAGTACAAGTACTACCTTGACCTGCGCCGCTATGGCTCCTGCAAACACGCCGGCTATGGCCTGGGCTTCGAGCGTTTGGTCATGTACCTGACGGGTGTGGGCAACATCCGCGACGTCCTTCCGCACCCCCGCACCGTGGGCAACGCCGATTTCTAATCGCCACAGCTCCGTCCCGCGCGTTACAGCGTGTCGCACCAGCGCCTCTCGGCAAGCCGAGGGGCGCTTTTTTCAACAGCATCCGTCAGGCTTTTGTCAAGCTTTTGGTCAGCTGATCAGGGCTGTTGAAAAATCGATCCGCCGCTTGCCGACGACTACCGACCACCCAGAGTGCCCTGTGCCCCTAAGCAAACCCCGTGTCCTAGGCTCCGTACCGTCATCACCCAAAAACGGAAAGGACGTGAACGCAATGGCCAAACCCGCTGTTGAGAACTACGAGGCCACGACCAGGGGTGCTGCTTCCATGGCAGCCTATCGCGCTGTGCGCATCCTGCAACTCTTAAGCGAGCATACCGGTGAGGACAAAGCGCTTCCTCCCGATGAGCTGATCGAGCGTCTCGCCCATCCCGACGACCCCGCTCGCATGCCCATCTCGGCAGCGCGGCGCAGCATCCATACCGCGATTTCCGCCCTGCGACATGCCGGATACGAGATTGAGTACAAGCGCGGCGCGGGTTACCGACTTCTCACCCGACCGCTCTCCGACGAGGAAATCATTCGACTCCATGGCATGGTCATGCGCAACCGCTCCACACCCATCGCGACCAGAAAAAGCATAGCGCGCCATCTGGTCGCCATGGCAAGCGCCGACGTTCGCGGCTACCTCGATACGTCCGAGCCGGCACCAAGCGCAGAGGGCAAACCCGCCAAGACCACGCGACCGCCCGCCAAACGCATCGATACCTGCGAGCTCATCGAGCGGGCCATCGACCACGGAACCACGGTGAGCTTTGACATTTCAAGCGTCACGACACATGACAAGATCGAAGTGACGAGGATGACCGTTCGGCCTTTTGCCATCAAACAGCGAGACGGTGTCTCGTATCTGCTGGGAACGGTCGTCGACGGGCACGGCTCCGACGACACCCTACGCACCGTCGAGGTCGGCCGCATGAGAAACGTTAGCACGCGCCTGCTCGACGGCAAGAAGCTCTTTGCCGCGCTGGACGAGGGGGAGCGGCCCGCGCCCGCCGCCTAAGTCTTGCCGTTGCCCGCCGAATCCCCCGCCGTCCATCCGGTTCAGTATTAAAAAACCCGACAGGTTGTTGAAAAAATGGGCATCGGCGCTACTATAGACCCACTTGCACTTTGTTTGAGTGCAGTGTTTCCAGCAATTTCTATACTGGGGGTAATGACATGAACGACATCACCATCAGCCGCAGGAGCCTTCTGGTCTCCGCCGGCCTGCTCGCACTGGCCCCGCTCGCCGGATGCGGCGGCAACTCTGGTTCCGGCTCTGCAGCCGCCGGTTCCGACTACACCATCGGCGTTCTGCAGCTCACTGAGCACTCCGCGCTCGACGCCGCCAACGACGGCTTTGTCAAGGCCATCAAGAAGAGCGGACTCAAGGTCAAGATCGACCAGAAGAACGCCCAGAACGACCAGTCCACGTGTAAGTCCATCGCCGACAAGTTTGTGGGCGACAACGTCAACTTGATCTACGCCATCGCCACGCCTGCCGCACAGGCTGCCGCCGGCGCCACGGCCGATATCCCCATCGTGGGCTGCGCCATCACCGACTACGCCGCCTCCGGCCTGGTCCAGGACAACGACAAGCCCGGCACCAACGTCACCGGCGCCTCCGACCTCACCCCGGTCGCCGAGCAGCTCGAGATGATGCAGAAGGTCCTGCCCGACGTTAAAAAGGTCGGTCTGCTCTACTGCACCGCCGAGTCCAACTCCGACGTCCAGATCAAGGCCGCCAAGAAGGAACTCGACAAGCTGGGCCTGGAGTACACCGATTTCACCGTCTCGAGCTCCAACGAGATCCAGTCTGTCGTCGAGTCTGCCGTAGGCAAGGTCGACGCGCTCTACTCCCCCACTGACAACACTATCGCCGCGGGCGCTTCGCAGGTCGGTCAGATCTGCAAGGAGAACAAGCTTCCTTTTGTGACCGGCGAGGAGGGCATGTGCATGGCCGGCGGCCTGTTCACCCTTTCCATCAACTATGAGGACCTGGGCTACGCCGCGGGCGAGATGGCCGTTAAGATTCTGAAGGGCGAGGCCAAGCCCGAGGATATGCCGATCAAGCACCTCTCGAGCAAGGATCTGGTCGTCGTCAAGAACGACGAGATGGCCGAGGCCCTGGGCATCGACCTTTCCGCTCTAGACGAGTAGCGCCATGCGCGGTAACGCAGCTAGGCACGCGCTTGCGCCATAGCTGTGTTATTCAATATCTGAGTCATTGGGGCGAACGCTAAAGACCGGCGTTCGCCCTGCTTGTTTTTGGTAAAACAAAATGTCCGTCCGCTGCTCTTTTATGCATTGGTACCGCTATTATGGAAAATCACGTGTCCACCCTATCCTAGGAGGTATGAAGCATGCTCATTGCATTGCAGGGCGCCGTTTCGCAGGGTGTCCTCTGGGGCATTATGGTGCTTGGCGTGTTTATCACGTTCCGCCTGCTCGACATCCCCGATATGACCTGTGACGGCAGCTTTGCCCTCGGCGGCTGCGTCTGCGCCGTGCTCATCGTCAACAACAATGCCGACCCGTTGCTGGCCGTTTTGGCCGGCATGTGCGCCGGCGCCATTGCGGGCGCGGTCACGGGCATTCTGACCACCGTCTTTGAGATTCCCGCGATCCTCGCCGGAATCCTCACCCAGATCAGCCTGTGGTCCATCAACCTGCGCATCATGGGCAAATCCAACACGCCCATCCTTGCCAAGGGCACCGTGTTCTCGGCCGTCAGCAATATGACGGGCCTGCCGCAGTCCACCGTTGCCATCATCCTGGGCATCTTGCTCGCCGTTGCTATCGTTGCCATCCTGTATTGGTTCTTTGGCACCGAGATCGGCTCGGCGCTGCGCGCCACCGGCAACAACGAGTACATGATCCGTGCCCTGGGCGTCAACACCAACTCCACTAAGATGATCGCCCTCGTGCTCTCCAACGCCCTCATTGGCCTTTCGGGCGCGCTCATCTGCCAGAGCCAGAAGTACGCCGACATTGGCATGGGCACCGGCGCCATCGTTATCGGTCTCGCCGCCATTGTTATCGGCGAGGTGCTCGGCCGCCTGCTGCCCGGCGGTCTCACGCAGTTTAGCGTCCGTCTTGCCTCCGCCGTCTTTGGCTCCGTGGTGTACTTCCTCATCCGCGCCATCGTGCTGCAGCTGGGCATGGACGCCAACGACATGAAGCTGCTCTCCGCCGTGATTGTCGCCGTGGCCCTATGCGTGCCCGTGGTTTGGGAGCGCTATAAGCTCCGCAGCTCCTACACGAAGGGGGATGAGGCAGATGCTTAAGCTCTCGCACGTCAAGAAGACCTTTAACAAGGGCACCGTCACCGAAAAGCGCGCTCTTACCGGCGTCGACCTTACCCTCAACGATGGCGACTTTGTAACCGTGATTGGCGGCAACGGCGCCGGCAAGTCCACGCTGCTCAACATGATCGCCGGCGTGTATCCGCTCGATTCGGGCGTTATCGAGCTCGACGGCACCGACATCTCGCGTCTGAGCGAGTCGCAGCGTGCCAAGTACCTGGGCCGCGTGTTCCAGGACCCCATGCGCGGCACCGCAGCCGACATGCAAATTGCCGAGAACCTGGCACTCGCCAAGCGTCGCGGCCAGCGTCGCGGCCTTTCGTGGGGCGTCACCAAGGCCGAGAAGGACGAGTACGTCAAGCTGCTCATACGCCTGGACCTTGGTCTGGACACGCGCCTCAACGCCAAGGTCGGCCTGCTCTCGGGCGGCCAGCGCCAGGCACTCACCCTGCTCATGGCCACGCTCAACAAGCCGCGCCTGCTGCTGCTCGACGAGCATACCGCGGCACTCGACCCCAAAACGGCCTCTAAGGTGCTCGATCTGACCGAGGAGATCGTCGACGAGAACCACCTGACCACGCTCATGGTCACGCATAACATGAACGACGCTATCCGTCTGGGCAATCGCCTGATCATGATGCACGAGGGCCACGTAATCTACGACGTGGCGGGCGATGAGAAGAAATCGCTCACCGTGGCCGACTTGCTTCAGAAGTTCGAGGAGGTCTCGGGCGGCGAGCTCGCCAACGACCGCATGCTGCTGAGCTAAACCTACCAAAAAGGGACAGGTTTATTTTGGCAGGTTTTATCTGCGCAGACGTCAAAACCGCCGCAAAGGGACAGGCACCTTTGCGGCGGTTTTCGCATATTATGTCGATAATCCAGCGTCAGCAGGGACCACTGGTTAAGAACTAAGGAAACTGCCATGAGAGGATCTCTTCCTCGTCTTGCTTGACCGCCGCACTCCTTGCCGGCGTACTCGCCGGCGCCCCAGCTTACGCCACCGCGGACGCCCCATCTCAAGTTATCGGCCCGTCCGTTGTGATCGGACGGGCTTTTTGGTGGGTATCATGGTTGAACGATCATGAGGAGGTTTTCCCTACATGGAATTGTTTGAGCCGATTCTTCATTTCTTTGAGCAGCGGTGGGTCCACAACATCATCTGGGCCGGCATCTTGGCGATAGGCACCGCCGTTGCCGCCAAAGTCGTTTCCAAGACGCTGCGTCACCTGCTCAACCGCGACGATAACCCGCTTCCGGCATCGAGCATCTTCATCAACATTGCGCGCGCCGTCATCTGGATGGTCGGCGGCAGTTTTATCCTAGACAACTGCTTTGGCATTAACGCAAACGCGCTCGTCGCCGCTCTTGGCGTCGGCGGCATTGCCATCTCGCTCGGCTTTCAGGACACGCTGTCGAACCTTATCGGCGGCATGCAGGTGACCTTTATGGGCATCATCAAGCCCGGCGACAATATCGAGGTTGGCGGCGTGTCGGGCGTGGTCCAGGACATCACCTGGCGCCACACGACCATCGAGGATGCCTACGGGCAGACCATCATTGTGCCCAACTCCAACATCTCCAAGGACACGCTCGTGCATCTGATGCCCTTTGGACGTGTGGCCGTGCCCGTTGCCGTAAAGGACACGTCTAAATGGGCTTCCCTTGACGCGCTGGCAGACGAGCTGACCAGCGCCACCAAAACGGCCGTCTCGCCCATCTCGGGCTTTGACCAGGAGCCCTACGTGCTCTTTAGCGAAATCGGCGACTTTGGCATCAAGGGCAAGATCATCTTTATCGTCAGTGACGACAGCACCACATTCACCGCTGCCGACGCCTGCATCCGCGCTATCGCTCCCATCATCGCCTAAAGCACCACAAAGGGGACAGTGAACTGCCTCCCATTTCTTGGACATCGGGAAATGGGAGGTTTTCATTCGTGGTACCATAGTTCATACAGTTGTTTAAACGACTAAGGGAGCAAACTATGGAAGAGGCCTACCGTCAAGCACGCAAGCGCGGCGAGCAAGGACGTCGACGCGCCATTAGCCAATGCGAGCATCCATACCTTACGGACCTCGACAGTTTGGTTGCCCAGCTCCCCCTAGGTCAGCGAGAGAATGTCGGCCTGCGGGATATTCCGCTCGAAATGGTTGTCGGCACGGTTACCAAGGGCCGTCAGTCCGCCTTTTCATGCAACTTTATGCCCCTGCTGCCGTTTAGCACCGAGTTCGCCCGCAAGTGGTCCAACCTCTACGACATTCAGGTAACCGAGGGCTATCGCGACCCCATCATCGTCACCGAGTTCATGCATCGGTTCTATGTCCAGGAGGGCAACAAGCGCGTCAGCGTCCTCAAATTCCTGGACGCCCCGACGGTTTCGGCCAAGGTCACCCGCCTCTACCCCGGCAAATGGGATTCCGTCGAAAGCCGCCTGTACGGCGAGTTTTGCGCGTTTTGGCGCGTCTGCCCCCTATACGAGATCGAGTTCTCGCGCGAAGGAAGCTACGAAACGCTCGCCAAGATGCTCGGTCAGAACCTTATCGAAAAATGGCCCCAGAAAAAGGTCGACTACCTGCGCCACACCTTCCTACTCTTTAAGCGCGCCTACCTTCGCGCGGGCGGCGACCACCTGGACATTACGCCCGCCGACGCCATGCTCGTCTACCTCAATGTGTACAACCAGGACCGCCTGCTGGATACGCCGACAGATATCGTCGTAAACCGCCTGTGCAAGATCTGGCGCGAACTGGTCATTGCCGGGAAAAGTGACGAGGACAAGGTCGATCTTGTCGAAGCGCCGAACGTCGATGAGGAGGAGTCGCCCGCCAAGTCCACCTCCGGCATGCTCAACTTCTTTATGGGCAAGACCGTCTATTCGGCGGCCAACCCCCTGCGCATCGCCTTTATCCATGAATTCACCTGTGCGACGTCGAGCTGGGACAGCCTGCACGACCAAGGGCGTCAGTATCTCGATGAGCACTTTGGCGGTATCGTGCGCACCGAGGCGTTTGAGGACTGTCACGATCCGGACGTGTTCTACGCCGCCGTGGAAACGGCTGTCAAACATGGAGCAAACGTCATCTTCTCGACCTCGCACCGCCTGATGGAATACACGCTCAGGGCTGCCGTTGAATATCCCCGGGTTCGGTTCCTTAACTGCTCCATCGGCCTTCCCCACCAAAGCGTCCGTTCGTACTTTGGCAAGATGTACGAAGCCAAGTTTCTCCTGGGCGCCCTTGCCGCCAGCATGGCGGACAACCACCGCATCGGTTACCACGCGTCGGTCTTCGCCTCGGGCGCACTCAGCGAGATCAACGCCTTTGCGATTGGCGCCTCGCTGCTCGACCCCCGTGCGCAAATTATCCTAACCTGGGGCGATGTGCCCGCCGGAGGCCTTGCCGAGGCCATGTGCCGCGAAGGCGTGAGCGTCATGACCGGCGCCGACATGTCAAAGTCGCTCGAAGACCCCACGGCCTACGGACTCCACCGCCTGGTCGATGGCAAGGTTGCCGGCATTGCCATGTCGGTATGGAACTGGGGCCGATACTACGAGCTTATCGTGCGAAGTCTACTGCATGGCACCTGGGACGAGACCAGTGACGACAGCCGGGTCCGCGCCGTCAACTACTGGTATGGCATGAGCTCGGGCGTTATCGACATTCGCTACGCTCCGGGCCTGCCCTATCAGACGCGCAAGCTTGTTCAGCTCCTCCGCAATGGCATCGTCGAGGGCTCCATCAATCCATTTGGCGGCGAGCTCCATAGCCAAGACGGCGTGGTGCAGATTGAGGGCTTCCCCCCGCTGCCGAGCACGCAAATCGTCGAGATGGACTGGCTGGCAGACAACGTGGTGGGCACCATTCCGCAGCCCGACGATGAGCCGAAGGTCCGTGCTCTATGAAAATCCTTGCCATAGCCGATACCGAAGAGCGATGCCTGTGGGAGTGCTTTCGCAAGGAACGCTTTGAGGGTGTCGACCTAATTTTGTCCGTTGGCGATCTAGACCCGGACTATCTTGAGTTTTTGGTCACGGTCATCAACAGACCGCTCATCTACGTGCGTGGCAATCACGATGACCGCTACGCGCGTCATGCACCGGGCGGCTGCATCTGTGTCGAAGACACCGTGTACGTGTATCGCGGCGTCCGCATTGCGGGGCTTGGCGGCTCCATGCGCTATCGAGATGGCGCTAACATGTACACCGAGCGCGAGATGGCCAAGCGCGTGCGCAAGCTGTCCCGCAAAGTGAGGATGGTCGGCGGCTGCGACATCTTGCTCACCCATGCGCCCGCCGCCGGCATGGGCGATCTGGACGATCTGACACATCGGGGATTCGAATGCTTTAACACAGCGCTCGAGACATGGAATCCCGACTACATGGTGCACGGGCATGTGCACCAATGCTATGTTCGCGACTTTCAACGCGAACGCCAGCACGCATGCGGGACGACGATTATCAACGCCTGCGGCTATACGCAGTTTGAGCTGGACGAAGCGCGCTACCCCATCCGTGGCTGGCAGGCAGCCTGGCTCAATTCGCAAACCATGCGCCGCGAGCTCAAGCGCCACGAGGCAATCGAGTCCTCAACCGCCAGAACCCCCTGGTAACCACCACAAAGGGGACAAGCACCTTTGTGGTGGTTCCGGACATCTCGACGCTACAGCGCGGCGATGACCTTATCGCCCATCTGGGTCGTGCCGAGGGTCTTATCGGCAGGGGTACTGGCATCGGCAATGTCGCGGGTACGCCAGCCTTCGTCAAGCACACGTGCCACGGCATTTTCGATCCAAGCAGCCTGCTCACCCATGTCGAGCGCGTACGTGAGCAGCATTGCCGCCGACAGGATCTGCGCGAGCGGGTTAGCGATACCGAGCCCCGCGATGTCGGGCGCGCTGCCGGCGCTCGGCTCAAACAGCGACACACCATCGCCCAGCGAAGCCGAGGCAAGCATGCCGAGCGATCCGGTAATCTGCGCCGCCTCGTCGGAGAGAATGTCGCCGAACATGTTCTCCGTAACTACGACGTCAAAGTCGGCCGGTCGGTTAATGAGCTGCATGGCGGCGTTGTCGACGAGCAGGTCCTCAAGCTCTACATCTGGATACTCCTCGTCATGCACGCGATGCACGACCTCACGCCACATGCGGCTCGTCTCCAATACATTGCGCTTGTCCACGCTTGTCACCTTGCCGCGGCGCTTGCGAGCTGCCTCGAACGCCTGGCGGGCGATGCGCTCAACTTCGTACTCGCGGTACTCCATTACGTCAACCGC
Source organism: Collinsella sp. LCP19S3_B11 (assembly GCF_052121915.1). NCBI lineage: Bacteria > Bacillati > Actinomycetota > Coriobacteriia > Coriobacteriales > Coriobacteriaceae > Collinsella > Collinsella sp. LCP19S3_B11. Next base: position 39,156 of record NZ_JBQKDI010000012.1, on the reverse strand, counting down.
GCGCTGGCCAGCCACACCGTCGGTGCCCGCACCGCCCTCGTCATAAAAGCGCTCGTGCTTGCCAAAGTAAATGCCACCGGTAAGTTCGCGGACGAGTACCATGTCAACGCCCTTGATGACTTCGGGACGAAGCGTCGATGCGCTGGCAAGTGCGTCGTAGATTTTTACAGGGCGAAGGTTGGTATAGAGGCCGAGTTCTTTGCGGATACGCAGCAAGCCTTGCTCGGGGCGCGGGACCGCCGGATCGGTCGAATCCCACTTTGGGCCACCGACGGATGCCAACAGCACGGCGTCCGACGCCTTTGCCGCCGCAAGGGTTTCATCGGGCAGCGGATTGCCGCACGCATCGATCGCCGCGCCACCAATCAGGTGATCCTCAAAGGCAAACTCTACGCCAGCGCGCTTGCCCACGGCAGCCAGCACCTTCTTACCCTCGGCAATGACCTCGGGCCCAATGCCGTCACCAGGAAGACAGCAGATCTTATAGGTCTTCTTCACGTTGCAGCTCCAGTTCTCGCTACTCGGCCCGTTTGCAAACGGATTATCCAGCTTGACCGTCATAATCGCTTACGCCTCCTGAGCCTTTGCCGCGACAATCTTGACACGCGTGCGCGCAACCAAACCGCCGGCCTCGATAATCTCGGCAATAAATGGCGGGAACGGCTCAGCTGTAAAAGTCTCGCCAGTACGCTCGTTGGTGATGACACCCGCATCGGTATCGACCTTCACGGTATCGCCGGCACAAATCGCATCGACAGCTTCGGGGCACTCCATAATGGGCAGGCCCACGTTAATGGCATTGCGATAGAAGATGCGTGCGAAGCTCTTGGCAATAACACACGACACCCCTGCAGCCTTAATGGCAACCGGAGCATGCTCACGCGAAGAGCCGCAACCAAAGTTCTCCTCAGCCACAATGATGTCACCGGGCCTCACGGCAGAGGCAAACGCGGGATCAATATCCTCCATAGCATGCGAAGCCAAATGCGCATGATCCGACGAGTTCAAATACCGAGCAGGGATGATGACATCCGTATCAACATCACGACCATACCTAAATACCTTGCCTTCAAAGTTCATATCATTCTCCGTTCAAACATGGAATGCGGGGGATTTGATATTTACTTACTTACTCGGACAGTCCTGCTCGCACGGAGAGCACATTAAGTGCTCTCCGGCTCGTGCGGAACTCGACGCAAGCAAATATCAAATCCCTCGTTCGCGTTTCGGCTACAAAAAAGCTAATGGAAAGTTAGCGTTCGCCTTCGGCGAACAAAAAAGTGCCAGGACTGTCCGCAGTAGCGAGCAAAGGTCGAAGGACCCCGTAGCCCCTACAGGTCAGACGGTAAGCATATGTGCCCCGCCACGGCAGAAGCAGCCGCCACGGCCGGCGAGGCCAGATAGACCTCGGACGTGGGGTCGCCCATACGGCCGACAAAGTTGCGGTTGGTCGTAGAAACGCAACGCTCCCCCGCCGCCAAGATGCCCATGTAGCCGCCCAGGCACGGACCGCACGTGGGCGTGGAGAACACACAGTTGGCATCTAGGAAAATGTCGGTCAATCCCTCCTTCATGCACTGGCGGAAGACCGCCTGGGTCGCCGGAATCACGATGCAACGCACCCCGTCGGCAACCTTATGGCCGCGCATGACTTCGGCCGCAGCACGCATATCCTCGATACGTCCGTTGGTGCACGAGCCGATTACCGCCTGGTCGATCATGATGTGACGGCTCTCGCTCACCGGATGGGTGTTGCTGGGCAGATGCGGCCACGATACACACGGCTTAATGTCGGCCGCGTCAATGGCAATAACCTGGGCATACTCGGCGTCTGGATCGGCGTGATACTCAACGTAATCACGCTCGCAGCGCCCCTTGAGCCAGGCGCGGGCAACATCATCGACCTCGATAATGCCCGCCTTGCCGCCCGCTTCGATCGCCATGTTCGAAATTGTCATGCGACCTTCCATCGACAGGCCCTCGATGGTGCTGCCGGCAAACTCCATGGCCTGGTACAGGGCACCGTCCACGCCGATCATGCCGATAATGTGCAGGATGATGTCCTTGGCGGTGGCACCGTCCTCAAGCTCGCCGTTAATCTCAAAGCGAATCGTCGGCGGCACCTTAAACCATGCGCGCCCCGTGGCAATGCCCACGCCGGCGTCTGTTGAGCCCACACCGGTCGAAAACGCACCCAAGGCGCCATACGTGCAGGTATGCGAGTCGGCACCGATAATCAGATCACCCGGGACCACCACGCCGCGCTCGGGCAGCAGGGCATGCTCAATGCCCGCGCAGCCTTGCTCGTAATAGTGCGTCACATGCTGCTCGTGCGCAAAATCTCGCATCTTTTTGGTCTGCTCGGCGCTCTTGATGTCCTTGTTGGGCGCATAGTGATCGGGCACCAGGCAAATGCGATCGCGATCAAATACCTCGGTGGCACCCAGCTCACGAAAGACATCGATTGCAATGGGCGCGGTAATGTCGTTGGCGAGCACGATGTCCAGGTCGCATTCGACCAGCTGGCCCGGCTTTACCTCGTCCAGGCCTGCGTGTGACGCCAAAATCTTCTCTGCTACGGTCATGGGACGTGCCATGTGATTCCTCTCTCGTACGGGCGCATGCCCGGCTGGTGCCTGTTACTTTCCCGCCTTGGAACGGTTGGTCTGAATCATGCGGTTAATAGCGTTGATGTAAGCCTTGGCCGAGCTCACGATAATGTCGGTATCCGCGCCGCGGCCGGTGTAGATCTTTCCATCCTCGGCGGTGATGCGCACCGTCACCTCACCGATAGCGTCGATGCCACGCGTGATGGCTTTAACGTTGAACTCCGTCAGCTCGCCATGGGCAGAGATGGCCTTGTCGACCGCCTTGTAGGCCGCATCAACCGGACCAGTACCCGTCGAGCAAACCACCCGTGTCGCGCCGTCCTCGTCCGTGATGGTTGCCGTGGCCGTAGGAATAAGCGGGTCGCCGCAGGAAACCTGGAGCGCGTCGAGGGTGTAGATCGCCTTGACCTCGCGCTGGCGCTCCTGAATCATCGACTCCAGATCCTCGTCAAAGACCTCTTTCTTTTGATCTGCAATCTCCAAGAAGCGCTGATAGATCGACTCGAATTCCTCATCGCCAAACGTATAACCCAGCTCAGCGAGACGATGGCGCAGCGCCGCATGGCCCGAACGTGCCGAAAGGATAATCTCGGATCCCGCTGCACCCACGTCCTTGGGATCGATAATCTCGTAGGTGTCACGCGCCTTGAGCACGCCATCCTGGTGAATGCCCGAGCTGTGGGCAAACGCATTAGCGCCCACAATGGACTTGTTGGGCTGCACGTTAATACCAGTAATTGAACTGACGAGCTTGGATGCGCGCGTAAGCTCGGTCGTCACGATATCGGTATGTGCATCCAGATCCTGCTCGTGCATCCTCATGGCCATGACGACCTCCTCGAGCGCCGTGTTGCCCGCGCGCTCGCCCAAGCCGTTGATGGTGCACTCGATCTGCGTCGCGCCATTGCGGACGGCCTCGAGTGCAAGGGCTGTGGCCATGCCCAGATCGTTATGCGTGTGGACCGAAATCGTAACGTCCTCGATTCCGGCCACGCGCTTGCGCAGATCGCGAATACGAGCACCAAACTCCCAGGGCATGTTATAGCCCGTGGTGTCCGGAATATTCACGACCGTAGCGCCGGCCTTGATCGCTGCCTCGATAATGCGGACCAGGAATTCCTGATCGGAGCGGCCCGCATCCTCGGCATAAAACTCGACATCGTCGACAAACTTACGAGCGTGCTTTACAGCGTGAACGGCACGCTCGATAGCCTCGTCTTCGGTCATATGGAGCTTGTCGCGCAAATGGCTGGGGCTCACACCCAGACCGGTATGGATACGGGGCCTCTGAGCCGTCTTGAGGGCTTCTGCGGCCACTTCGATATCCCTGTCGACCGCACGGGTGAGACCGCATACCGTGCACCGGTCACCCGCGATCTTGCCAATCTCCTGCACGCTGCGAAAGTCACCGGGGCTCGAAATAGGAAATCCCGCCTCGATCACGTCGACATTCATACGTACCAGCTGGCGTGCAATAACGAGCTTTTCCTCGGTATTCATGCTGGCGCCGGGAGACTGCTCCCCGTCACGAAGCGTTGTGTCAAAGATTGCGATTTTGCGGCTCATGATTTCCTCCTGACAGGCTAAAGATACAGATGGCTTTCAGGAGAGATGGAGTGCCTCAAGATAGAATAATACCCGTGTCGCCCATCACGCCCAAAAGCGGCGGAAGATAGCGCACCCGGGTACAACTAATCGTTATAGCGAAATTACAACCCTAGCGCGCTATCCAATCTAGTAGCGCTAGGCCTAGGAGCTGCTGTTTGTTATAGAACATGTCTGGCTCCTTTCAGCCTCGGGTATTCACTACATTGGGCTAAAGTGTAACACAGGCAAAACGACGCGCAACGGGGATTTTGAACCAAAACCACCACAAAGGCGCCTATCTCCTTCGTGTTGGTTTTGGCCCGAAACAGCAAGGAACCCGGTCCTGCACGAGACAGAATCGGGTTCCTTTAGCAATGCTTGCTTTGCTCAGGCAGTAACTAGAAGTTACTCAGCCAGGAAGTCACGCTGGACAGCGGGATCGACCTTGACGCCGGGGCCCATGGTGGAAGACACAGAGATGGACTTGACGTACTTGCCCTTAGCAGAAGAGGGCTTGACGCGCAGGATCTCGGTGTACAGGGCAGCGTAGTTCTCAACGAGCTGCTGCTCAGAGAAGGACTTCTTGCCCAGGGGCACGTGGCAGATGCCATAACGGTCGGCGCGATACTCAACGCGGCCGGCCTTGAGCTCGGAGACCATCTTGGCGACGTCCATGGTCACGGTGCCGAGCTTGGGGTTCGGCATGAGGCCACGGGGACCAAGGATCTTACCGATGCGGCCAACCTTGGCCATCATGTTCGGCGTAGCGATAGCGGCGTCGAAGTTGATCTCGCCCTTCTGGATCTGGGCGACGAGCTCGTCGGAACCGATGATGTCGGCACCGGCAGCCTCGGCCTCACGGGCCTTCTCGCCCTCGGCGAAGACGGCAACACGAACGGTCTTGCCGGTGCCGTGGGGCAGGGAGATGGAACCACGGATGTTCTGGTCAGCCTTACGAGTATCGATGCCCAGACGGAAGTGGGCCTCGACGGTCTCGTCGAACTTGGCGGTGTCGAGCTCCTTGATGAGCTTGGCAGCCTGAAGGGGGGTGTAGAGCGTGGCGCGGTCGACCTTCTCGGCAGCGGCGTTATAGCTCTTACCATGCTTAGCCATGTGCATTACCTCCTGTGGTTAAACGGGCGTGAGCCCTCCCACATCGTATCGTGTGCCCTATTGCACACATTTAACGGGCGCCCCGGTCGGAGCACCCGTCGTTACCTAGAAAAACGCTACTCAGCGATGGTGACGCCCATGGAGCGGGCGGTACCGGCGATGATCTTCTTGGCGGCGTCAATGTCGTTGGCATTGAGGTCCGGCATCTTGATCTCGGCGATCTTGGTGAGCTGCTCCTGAGAGAGCTGGCCAACCTTGTCGGCCTGGGGCTTAGCGGAACCAGACTTGAGGTTCAGCTCCTTCTTGATGAGGTGAGCCGCCGGCGGAGTCTTGGTGATGAAGGAGAAGGACTTATCCTCGTAGACAGAGATCTCAACGGGGATAATGTCGCCCTTCTTGTCCTGCGTCTCGGCGTTAAAGGCCTGGCAGAACTGCATGATGTTCACGCCAGCAGCGCCCAGGGCGGGGCCGACGGGAGGAGCGGGGTTAGCGGCACCAGCAGGAATCTGGAGCTTAATGACGTTGGCAACCTTCTTCTCAGCCATGGTCATTCCTTTCGAATCACGAGTGTGAAGTACTTGCTATATCGTAAGCACGCACGTGTTAGAAGCACTCCTGAGATGAGCAGTCACAGAAGAAGCACGCTCGCGCGAACGGACGAAAACTTAAGCGATGACAGCGACCTGGTTAAAGTCAAGCTCGACCGGCGTCTCGCGGCCAAAGATCATCAGCGTGACCTTGAGCTTGCCTGCCTCGGCGTTAACCTCGGAGACCTTGCCATCAAAGTCGGTAAGCGGGCCATCGGTGACGCGGACGGACGTACCAACCTCAATATCAACCGACGTACGCTTGGGCGAATCGCCCTTACCGGGACGACGAGTCATCTTATTGTACTCGTCGCGGGAAAGCGGAGCGGGCTTGCCGTTGCCGCCCAGGAAACCGGTGACGCCGGGCGTGTTGCGAACACACGTCCATGCATCGTCATCCATCTCCATGCGAACCAGGACATAACCCGGGAAAATCTTAGAATCCTTGGTCTCGCGCTTGCCACCCTCTTTGATTTCGGTGACGCGCTCCATAGGAATCTCAATATCAAAGATACGATCCTGCATGCCCATGGTCTCGATGCGATGCTCGAGATCGGACTTAACGCGGTTCTCGTATCCAGAGTAAGTGTGGACGACGTACCAACGCTTAGACATGGTTTAGCCCCTCAATCCAGAGAACAGAGCAAGAGCCTCGCCAAAGCCAGCATCGAGCAGAGCGATGACGACGCCGACGACGATCAGAGAAGCGCAAACGACGACCGAGTAGTTCACGAGCTCCTTCTTATCGGGCCACGTGACACGCTTCATCTCGGACTTCACCGAAGCAAAATACTTCTTGGTGCGGGCGAAGAAACCGGGCTTCTCGTTCTTCTTGGACTTCGCAGCCTTCTCGCTCTTCTTGGCAACGGCCTTCTTGGCCTCAACCTTGGAGTTGGCGGCAGCTTTGTTGGCAGGCGCCTGCTGCTGTGCCTTCTTCTTGTTCTTCTTGTTGGCCATTTGGGTTACCTCCGCGCAATGCGCTTATACATGAGTAAACCGTAAGCCCCCAAATGGGAGCTTACGGAATAATGACTGGCACGCCAGGAAGGACTCGAACCCTCAACACTCGGTTTTGGAGACCGATGCTCTACCAATTGAACTACTGGCGTATGTGACTAGAGACTAGCGAGTCTCTTTGTGCAGCGTGTGGTGACGGCACCAGGGGCAATACTTCTTGATCTCCATACGATCAGGCATGTTCGCCTTGTTCTTAGTGGTCGTATAGTTGCGGCGCTTGCACTCAGTGCACGCAAGAGTAACTAGAGTACGCATGTATCCTGAACCTTTCATATCCGCCCCGTACGGGCACGAGTTGGTACTTTATCAGCTCTACGTAAGTGCTGTCAATGAAAACCTCGCATCAATTGGTTCTCGGTAGATCCATTCATATTTGGAACACATCAATGGAGCCAACGAGATCTAATCGATTCCTCACGCTCAACTTAAGAGCGAGCTAAGCGTAATCATCAGGCAAAAAGACCAGCGTAGAAAAGAACCCGGCACCCATATAAGTGCCGGGTTCTCTAAGTCAGCTGTATCAGAGAGCTAATTTACTCAATGATCGTGGAGACGATGCCCGAACCGACGGTGTGGCCACCCTCGCGGATAGCGAAGCGCAGGCCCTCCTCCATAGCGATCGGGTGAATGAGGTCGCCCTCGATGGTGATGTGGTCACCAGGCATAGCCATCTCGGTGCCCTCGGGGAGCTTGACCGTACCGGTAACGTCGGTGGTACGGAAGTAGAACTGAGGACGATAACCATCGAAGAACGGGGTGTGACGGCCGCCCTCCTCCTTGGTCAGAACGTAGATCTCACCGGTGAACTTGGTGTGCGGGGTAACCGAACCGGGCTTGCAGAGAACCTGGCCGCGCTCGATGTCCTCGCGCTTGATGCCGCGGAGCAGCAGACCGACGTTGTCGCCAGCCTCGCAGAAGTCCATGGACTTACGGAACATCTCGATACCGGTAACGACGGTGTTCTGGGTATCCTTGATGCCGACGATCTCGACGGGCTCGTTGAGCTTGAGCTCACCGCGCTCGACACGGCCGGTAGCAACGGTACCACGACCGGAGATGGTCATAACGTCCTCAACGGCCATCAGGAACGGGAGGTCGTTGTCACGAGCAGGCGTCGGGATGTACTCGTCGACGGCAGACATGAGCTCGCGAATGGCGTCCATCCACTTGGCGTCGCCCTCGAGAGCGCCCAGAGCGGAACCACGGATGACGGGGATGTCGTCGCCGGGGAATTCGTACTCGGAAAGGAGCTCACGGGTCTCCATCTCGACGAGGTCGATGAGCTCGTCATCGTCGACCATGTCGCACTTGTTCAGGAAGACGACGATGTAGGGAACGCCGACCTGACGGGCGAGCAGGATGTGCTCGCGGGTCTGAGCCATGGGGCCGTCGGTAGCGGCGATGACCAGGATAGCGCCGTCCATCTGAGCAGCACCGGAGATCATGTTCTTGACGTAGTCAGCGTGGCCCGGGCAGTCAACGTGAGCGTAGTGACGGGCAGCAGTCTCGTACTCGACGTGGGAGACGGAGATCGTAATGCCGCGCTCGCGCTCCTCGGGAGCCTTGTCGATGTTCTCGAACGCAGTGAAGTCAGCCTTGCAGCCCTCGGTCTCGGAGAGAACCTTGGTGATGGCAGCGGTCAGCGTGGTCTTGCCGTGGTCGACGTGACCAATGGTGCCGATGTTAACATGCGGCTTAGTGCGCTCAAACTTCTCTTTGGCCATAAAGCCCTCCTCTAAACAGGTCGTCCCCGGACGGGACTATGCCTTTATACCATAGTGGCCTCTCAACATACTATTGAGAAGCCACCGTGTTACCTATGGTAGCGGTGACTGGATTCGAACCAGTGACGCCACGGGTATGAACCGTGTGCTCTAACCAACTGAGCTACACCGCCGGATGGAGCCTGCAACCAGACTTGAACTGGTGACCTCTTCGTTACCAACGAAGTGCTCTACCGACTGAGCTATACAGGCACTTGACGGGTGGGAGCTATAGGATTCGAACCTATGTAGGCAGAGCCAACGGGTTTACAGCCCGTCCCCATTAACCACTCGGGCAAACTCCCAATCGTTCAAGTATCCGCAGGTTCTTTGGTCTTTTGGGCCTCCGCCCCCGCGAACGAAAAAGATAATACGATGCAACCTTGGGGGCTGTCAACGAAAACATCTAAATACACGGTGCCGGGCGTATCTATATACCTTTGACCTGCGGTTTTGCTGAATTTAGATATGAAGGACGGCGGATTTGGCCGCGCTGGCGACATTTCCCGAGGGAACACTTTGGTGTGGTGGAGTACGCTTGCGGCATCGACTTTCGATAACGATCCTCGTGCGTCCGAATATCCTCGCTCAACCAGGATGACTGGGACCGGTCCGGCCTTTGTCTCGATCTGTAACATTTAGAGAACATTTTCTCCCCTATTTGTTACAGATCGAGATGTTTCCCTGGCGGTCTCCCGTTTATCTAAATCTGTAACAGCAAGAACGGTTTTCCTTCCCTATTTGTTACAGATCGAGATGTTTCGCAGAGACCCTAGCTTACGTCTCATTCTGTAACAGTTAGAACGGTTTTCCGCCCCTTCGTGTTACAGATTGAGACACTTCTCAGCTCGCCCCCAGATTGTCTAAATCTGTAACAGCTGGGAGCTGAACGCTCGTTCTCGTCTTACAAATCTAGATTGTCGACTAACCCCAACCAAGTTCTTAAGCCAGTACCTCAGATCCGTTGTAGAGCCTGCTGCCTTCAAACGAGCGCAGCAGGAGCTCGCGACGTTCATCGAGGTCCTTTAGCTCGCAGGGGAACACGAACAGCATCACGTTTTGATGATACTTGTAATCGGCATAGACATCCGGATCGCCCAAGCGCGTGGGCGTGGAAACGATATCCTCCGACATGTGCTCGCTTGAGCCCACATAAATTCCCAGATAGTCACTGTAGTTCTTATCGTGATCGCCCTTTTGATACTTTGCGATAAGGTAGCAGCCAGGCATATCAAAGCCGTTAAACGCGGCATCGGCAGCCTTTTTCTGCTGGCAGACAAACTTGTGCAGGGGCATCGCCGTCGACGCACTTTCGAAAATCGACTGCCTTGCGGCGTTGATCTTCTTGCGAGCCTCGGCAGCTTCTCTTGAGTCCTGGAACGCTTTCACAGCACCGCCCAGCGCGCCAACCGCCGCACCAACGCCATCGGCCGCTACGCCGAACCCCTTGCCAATGCCATCGGCAACGACACGTGCGCCGCTAGCAGCACCATCCGCAGCACCCTTTACGGCACCACCGACGGCATCGGGATCGACGCCGAGCTTCTTTGCCTTCTCAATGACTTCAGAGGCCTTGGTCAGAACCTGTGCCGCAAGATCCATCGCATTTATTACGGTTTCCAGTTTTACAACCATCCTAGAATTCCTTTCGATATCTCGCATAACCAAAACAGCTCATGACTCATAAAAAGCGTCAGGCGATTGCGCAGCCTCCCGCGGCCATGCGAAATACATGCGGTACCCAAGTCAGCAGTTTAAATCTGGCTACGTAATGAGCCCCAACGGGTTGCCTATTAATCGGCGAGCGCAACGAGCGTTTCGAGGAACGCCAATACTCGCACTCGCCACCATTATTCGAAGCCAGATGATGTGCTCTACCGATAGCCCGTCACGGGCGTAGACGGTGCTCACGCCATCGTCGAGCACCATCACGACAGGTGCCAGGTCATTCGGCTGATGCCTCAGCCGACGCAAGGCCGTGTAACACGGTATCAGCCACAGGTTGTTGCTCAACAAATACGCTGCTGGCTGTGGCATACTTTAATTTACTAATGTATCGAGAAAGAGAGTGTCATGGTCCCTTCGGGTAACGGCTGCAGCCAGATCATCATCATTGCTTTGGGCATTTGCCTTGGCCTGACTATGTTTGCGGTCTGTGGCTAAACGATTCAGATCTGCGCTTATTTCCAGCGCAAATCTTCTGCCGCTGCTTGCCGGCATCGTGTATCTCGTTAACAGATACATTGCGAGCTTCGACTTTTTCCTCCCCTACGACTTCGCCCATTATCAGCTCGGAGATCTGTGCGGAGGAATCATTTTTCCCGCCTACGTAAACGTCCTCTGCGAAACGGTGAGCGGGAAAACGCCGATATGCAACTTTGCAAGTAGCTTGGCATTATCGGTGGGATGCTCAATCTGCTGGGAAGTACTTGCGCCCATGGTGCTCGAGTTTAGTACCCCAGATCCGTTTGATGCCTGCATGTACGTTATCGGCGGCATCTTGTACCTGAAAGCTTTTAAACTGACGGCGGACAGTCGAATCTAGCTGCCCACAAGAAACGGGCCCTGTCCCACTAGGGAACAGAGCCCGAAACTCTCATGGAGCCAGTGACAGGAATCGAACCCGCAACCCACTGATTACAAATCAGTTGCGCTACCGTTGCGCCACACTGGCACACTTGGCGCTTTCGCGCGAAGCCAATTAAGGATAAAGGAATTGCGAACAAGGCGCAACAGGCCCTTTGACCGACCACATCTCAAAACTATTCGTCAGAACGAATAGTTTTATCTGTTCGCCAGAACCAAAAACTATTCGTTTTGGCGATGCCAAGCCGCAACCCATTGATTACAAACCAGTTGGTTGATCAATCGAGAAAGCAGCTCCCCATAGAAGGTTTACCTACCTCCCGCGCAGGGCCTTGAGCTTGGCCAGGGCATCGGGGCTCAGGCGACTGCCCAGAGTCATCTTGATCTGCGGAGCCTCCTCGGCCTCGCGGACGTCGTTATCGATCTGTTTGATCTCGTCCACCAGCATGCGGCTCGAGATGCGCGTAACGCCCTTGCCCATGACGACGGCTTGAATTGTGCCGTCACTCGACACCACGGAGCACGCGCGGCCTTCCTCGCGCGCCTCGATGCAGAGCTTTTGCACCACGGTATCGGCCGATACGCCCGTCGGCGAAAACTCGATGCGCACGCCGCGAGCCGGCAGGTTGGGGCGCTCGCTAGAGATATTGCCAGCGCCGTCAAACACAATCACGGCCTCGTAGCGGCCCTGGGCAAAGGCGGCAACGTCGTTGATAAGGGCGGTGCGCGCCATATCGTGAACGTCGCTGGAATACGGATCGTCGGAATGGTCGTACACGAGCTTTTCGTAGCGCGGCGTGCAGTGGATCACATTGTAGCCGTCGACCACCAGCAGCTCGGGCTTATTGGAGTGCACCGTCGAGACCGGGTCGGCGATAGCCTGCGCAAACGCATTGCCGCCCACGCCGTAGGTCGCGGCCGAGACAATCGGCTTGGCCGAGCCTTCGCCAAAGCGCTTGGCCTTAGACTTGGCGCGGTTCTTCTTGGACATGCGCTACTCCTCCCCCATGAGCTCGCCGGCGTTGCGGCGTAGCCACTCAAAGCACAGTGCCGTCGTTGCCTGGGCAACGTTGAGGCTCTCGGTCATGCCACGCTGAGGAAGCTTGGTCAAAAAGTCGCATTTCTCGAGCACCAGGCGCGAGATGCCGTCGCCCTCGGAGCCCATGACAAGCGCCACGCGGCCCTCGAAGGGAGCATCCCAGCAACTGCCCTCGGCGTGCTCGGAGGCGCCGCCCACCCAAAAGCCAGCGGCCTTAAGATCGTCGAGCGCACGGGCAATGTTAGGGACCTGCGCGATAGGCAGATGCATGACGGCGCCGGCGGAGGTCTTGTAGCTACCAACGGTCACGCCGGCAGCGCGCTTGTTGGCGATGATGACGCCCGCGGCGCCCACGACCTCGGCGGAGCGCACGATAGCGCCAAAGTTACCGTCGTCGGTCACGTGGTCGAGCACCACGACAAGTGCCGGACCCTCGCCTGCACGGTCGAGGATATCGGCGACATCCGCATAAGGGAAGTTGCCCACCTCGAGTGCAATGCCCTGGTGAGCGCCGTGGCTCGACAGCGCATCGAGCTGCGCGCGCGGCACATACTTAATGCGGACACCCGCGGCGTTGAGGTCATCGACCAGACGAGACAGGGCGGCATCGCGCTCCCCGCCCTCGGCAATGAGCGCGCACTTGATGGGAAAACCGGTGCGCAGCGCCTCGACGGCAGCACGACGGCCTTCGATAAACTCGCCCTTGGAAGCCTGGACAGCGTCGCGGTTGCGATCGCGCTGCGGACGCGCAGCTTGGGTGCGATCGCGCTGGCCCTTGGAAGCGGCAGCGCGGTCATTTCGGCGAATCGGACGCGAGCCAGAAGCGGCCTGCTTGCCGCCACGAGGCGCACGCTTGCGATTGTCGGCCATAGGACGGCCTCCTAAATACAACTATCAAACGAAACAAATAGACCGACCGCCCGAGGTGCGGCAGATTGCCTTGAAAGAGGAGGGCATAGACCTTGGGGCCATGCCCGACGATTGAAAGGCAAGGTGCCGTGGCTCGGGCGGTCGGGTGCTTGGGAAACCCGCGGGGGTTAGAGGGATTTGATACGGGTGCCGGCGGCGGTATCTTCAATCGTCAGGCCCAGGTCCTTGAGTTGATCGCGGATGGCGTCTGCCAAGTCCCAGTTCTTGGCGGCACGGGCCTCGGCGCGAGCCTCGAGAATCTTGGCAGCGGCCTCGTCCACGTCGTCACCAGTGTAGGCAACCAAGCCGGCAGCAACGCCCAAAAGGCCCAACGGCAGCTCGACCTTGGGCTCGGGAAGCTCAACGCCAAACGTATCGAGCAGCTCGACCAGCGTATCGGCGGCAGCAAGAGCCGCGGCCTTGTCGGCAGCGTCGCCCGCCTGCTCCAGATACTGATTGCACTCGGTGACAAAACCAAAGACGGCGCCCATGGCACCGGCGGTGTTAAAGTCGTCGTCCATGCACTCCTTAAAGGTGGCACGGGTCTCGGCAGCCTTGGCGGCAAACGCCTCAGATGCTGCCTCATCGGCATCGGCCGTCGCATGGTTCGCGGCCCAGCGCAGGTTCTCGACCGTACCGGCGATACGCGTGAGCGAATTCTCGGCACCCTCCAGGCGCTCCCAGGAGAAGTCGAGCGGCGAGCGATAGCTCGTCTGCAGCATCAGCAGGCGCAGGGCGGCAGCGGAGTGCTGCTCGAGCACCTCGGCCAGCGTAAAGAAGTTACCAAGCGATTTGGACATCTTCTCGCCGTCGACCAGCAGCATGCCCGTGTGCATCCAGGTGTTGGAGAAGCCCTGGTGCCAGGCGCAGGCAGCCTGGGCGCACTCGTTCTCGTGATGCGGGAAGGCAAGGTCGGAGCCACCGCCGTGAATGTCGATCGGGGTACCCAGGTAGCGGTGCACCATGGCGGCGCACTCGGTGTGCCAGCCGGGACGGCCCTCGCCCCAGGGGCTCGGCCAGCTGGGCTCGCCGGGCTTGGCGGCCTTCCACAGGGCAAAGTCGAGCGGGTCGTTCTTGTCCTCGTTCTCCTCGATGCGCGCACCCACCATAAGGTCGTCGATGTTGCGGCCCGAGACCTGACCGTAGCTGGGATCGCTGCGCACGGAAAAGTACACGTCGCCGTTATCGGCGGCGTAAGCGTGGCCCTGCTCGATGAGCGCCTTGATCATGGCAATCATGGGGCCGATCTCCTTGGTGGCGCGGGGGCGCACATCGGGATCGAGCACGTTGGCAGCGCGCATGACGCCAATAAACTTATCCGAGAACTCCGTCGCGACCTCGGCGGCCGTACGGCCCTGTTCGTTGGCGCGCTTGATGATCTTGTCGTCGACATCGGTGAGGTTCTGGGCGAACGTGACCTCGTAGCCGCTCGCGATGAGCCAGCGTCGAATCACATCGAAGCTGATGAACGTGCGGGCGTTGCCGATGTGGATGTTGTCATAAACCGTGGGGCCGCACACGTACATGCGGACCTTGCCGGGCTCGATGGGCTGGAACTCTTCCTTTTTATGGGTAGCGCTGTTGTAGATACGCATTCGTTACTCCTTAACGGTTTTCTGTAGCAGACAGACGGCCCAGGCGCCAATTCCCTCGCCCTGACCTTCCCAACCGAGCTTTTCGGTCGTGGTGGCGGCGACGCCCACGTTTTCGACGTCAACGCCCAGGGCATGGGCCAAGTTGGCACGCATGGCATCGCGGTGCGGGGTGATCTTAGGCTGCTGGCAGGCAATGGTGCAGTCGGCATCGACAAACTCAAAGCCCAGCTCGCGCGCATAGTCCATTACGCGGGCAAGCAACACCATCGAGTCGGCACCCTCGTAGGCGGGGTCGGTGTCGGGGAACAGCTTGCCAATGTCTCCCCCGCGGCAGGCACCCAGAATAGCGTCGGCCAGCGCGTGCGCGAGCACATCGGCATCCGAGTGGCCCAGCAGGCCGCGCTCGTAGGGAATGTCGACCCCGCCGATGATACATCGACGCCCCTCCACCAAACGGTGGACGTCGTAGCCGTGGCCAATGCGCAGGTTACTGAACATGGGGAAGGTCCTCTCTCTCGGCCATCCGCCCGAGCAAAATCGCGGTTACGGGACGCAAGTCCTCGGGCACCGTCACCTTAAGGTTGTCGCGCGGGCTCTGGACGCAGCGGACGCGCCCACCCATGCGCTCGACCAGTGACGAATCGTCCGTACCGATAAAGCCCTCGGCAATCGCCGCGGCATGGGCGCGTTTCATGGCGTCGACACTAAAGATCTGCGGCGTCTGCGCGGCCCAATAGAGTTCGCGTGGCGGCGTCTCGACGATGTTGTCCCCATCGACGATCTTGAGCGTGTCGATCGCGGGTTGGCCACACACGACACCGTCGAGCGAGCGGTCGCTCACGAGCACGTCGATAGCGTGATCGATGGCCTCGGTAGTAATGAGCGGGCGAGCGCCGTCGTGAATGGCGACGTATTCAAAGCCTGCCGGAACCGCATGCACGCCGGCACGAGTGGAGTCCTGGCGGGTATCGCCGGCATCGGCGAAGCTGATGGGCGTGTTATACGAATACGGGCTGATGGCCAGGCGGCGCATCTCGGCACGACGTTCGGCAGGGCAAACCACGACGATATGGCCGACCTTATCGCTACGGTCAAACGCGCGGATGGACCAGCTCATAAGCGGACGGCCCGCTACATTGACGAGCTGCTTGCCACCGGGATTACCAAAGCGCTGGCCGCTGCCACCGGCAACGACCACGGCGCATACGGGCGCCATTATGCGTTCCCCTGTTTGGTGCCCTTCATGCGGTACAGGGAGTCCGCAAGAATGGCAGGGTTGTTAACGCCAAAGTCGCCCAGGCGCTCCGGATCCTTGCTGATGTCGTCCATGAGCTCCTGCAGCGAGCCATACTCGTCGACAATCTTCTCGGCCACGCCGTCGCGCACGACGGACACGCGCGAAAGCGTGCGCAGGCCCAGCGGCGTCATGACGGAATCCTCGTCCAAGTCGTCGTAGCCCAGAACCGCCGCCACATGCTGCGGGTCGGACAAGTCCTTGGGCGTCATGCGGCTAAGCTCGGCACGGATCTTCTCGGCGTTTGCCTCGGAGGAATCGCTTGCGTAGTCGCGAATCATCAAGTCGTACTCGGTATCCATGCTGGAGCCGGCGAGCTGCTCGAGCTGCATCTGCACGAGCTTGCCCTGGTTGCCCAGCTTGACAATGCAATCCTTAAGCTCGGTCTTTGCCTGCTGCATGATCTCGAAACTCGAGAAAATGCCGGTGATGTCGGCGAGCGTGACGTAGTCGTCCAGCTCGAGGGCCGTCAGACGCAGCAGGGAGCGGTCGAGCGACTGACGGGTGGTCTGAAGCGTAGCGACGAGCTGGTTGACCGAGCTCATGATGGTGGTGACGGGCTGAATCTCATAGCTCTTGCCGTGCACATACACGTTGACGACGGCACGACGGGCCGAGACCGAGATCACGATGGCGTCGGTGAGCACCGACATGCGAGCGGCAGTACGGTGACGCATGCCCGTCTCGCTCGTGGCGAGCGAGGGGTCGGGATTGAGGTGGAAATTGGCGCGCAGAATCTGGGTAAGGTCGCCGTCGATGACGATGGCGCCGTCCATCTTGGAAAGCTCGAACAGACGGTTCGAGGTAAACGAAATGTTGAGCGGGAAGCCGTCGTTACCGGCAGCGAGCACGTTTTCGGTGTCGCCGACGCAGATAAGGGCGCCCAGGTGACCGGCGATGATCATGTCAAGGGCGGTGCGGATCGGCTGACCAGGTGCCGTCAGGCGGATGGCCTGTTCCATACGCTTTTGCAGCTCGTTCTTATCCAAGGCATCGCTCCCATCGTATACGCTCCATAAACGTCAATAAGTTTCTCACGGTTTGCCCCTGTGGCGCCCGCAAATTCCGATGCTTACAGAATGAGCGAACACCGCTTAGGTAGCTCATTTGGGACGGGGCTCTTTTGGCTGCTCATGTGGTAGCATCGGGTCTCATATAAATGAGGGAGTGGTCGTGTAATCGGGTTCGCCCGCAGAGAGGGGGCCAGACTATGGGACTCGCAGAGCTCGTGTTGCTCGCCGTTGGCCTTTCGATGGACGCCTTTGCCGTTTCCATCTGCAAGGGTCTCGGCATGAAAAAGATCAACCTTAAAGTCGCCGTTGTGCTCGGCCTGTTCTTTGGCGGCTTTCAGGCCGGCATGCCCGTAATCGGTTGGGCACTCGGCAGCCAGTTCATGGGCATCATCGGTCCCATAGACCATTGGATCGCCTTTATCCTTTTGGCCTTTATCGGCGGCAAGATGCTGTGGGAAACCTTTACCGAAGACGAGGATGAGGACGAAGGCGACGGCAAGGATGCCGAAAAGATCGACCTGGGCGAGTACCTAATCCTTGCCATCGCCACCTCGATTGACGCGCTCGCCGTGGGCATCTCGTTTGCCGCGCTCTCGGTCGATATCGTGCCCTCTGTATCACTTATCGGCGTCACAACGTTTATCTTCTCCGTCGCCGGCGTAGCGATCGGCCATACCTTTGGCGCGCGCTACGAAAAACCCGCCACCATCGTGGGTGGCGTCGTACTCGTCCTCATCGGGCTTAAGATCCTACTTGAGCACCTTGGGATCCTCGCACTGTAACGAATAACGGCCGCCCGGCATTACGCCAGGCGGCCGTTTTCATAGCCAGCCGTTTTAGAGCGGCTTAACCAAGGCGACCTTTACGCGGCAAGGCGCTTGAGGACGTCGATGAGCAGCTCGTAGAAGCGCTCGGCAGAAGCGAGCTCCATGCTCTCGTCCGGGGTGTGGACATCGGAGAGCGTCGGGCCCACGGCGATGGCGTCCAGGCCGTGCAGGGCCTCGGCAAACAGGCCGCACTCAAGGCCGGCGTGAATGGACTCGATGCGCAGCTCGGAGCCAAAGAGCTCGCGATAGCTCTCGACAAAGACGTCGCGGACCGGCGAATGCTCGGCATAGCTCCAGCCGGGATACTCGAACTCAAACTTGGCGTCGAAGCCCAGGACATCGGCCAGCGTCTGCAGGCGGTCCTTGAACTCGTTCTGCAGCGAGGTGATCGAGGAGCGCGGGGACAGCATGATCTTGACCTCGTCGTCAGAAGTGGCAACCACACCGATGTTGGAGGAAACCTCGACGGAGCCGTCGGTAGCGACGTTGCGGCGGATCACGCCATTGGGGGCAAGACGCAGGGCGCGGATGAGGGCAAGCGCGGACTTCTCGTCCATGGCCTCGACCTCGGCGTCGTCGGCAATCTCGACAGTGCAGGTAAAGCCGGGGTCGAAGACCTCGAGCTCGGCAGTGACGTCGGCGATAATGCCCTTTGCGATCTGGGCCGCGGCCTCGGCGGCAGCGTGGTCGGCGTAGACCAGAACAGCCTTGCACTCACGGTTGATGGCGTTGTCCTTGGTGCCGCCGTTAAAGCTAACGATGGCGGGCTCGCCGGCAACCATCAGGCGGTCGATGATGCGGGCCATGATGAGGTTGCCGTTGCCGCGCTCCAGGTGGATATCGCTGCCGGAGTGACCGCCCAGCAGGCCGGAGATGTCGAACGTGAGGGTACTACCGGTCTTGTGCTCGCGCGCGATCGGGCAAGTGTAGGTAACGACGACGCCGCCGGCGCAGCTGACGGTGGCAACGCCCTCTTCCTCGGAGTCAAGGTTGATCATGGTGCGGGCGCTAATCTGGGACTTGTCGAGTGTCTCGGCGCCGACCAGGCCAGTCTCCTCGTCGGTGGTGAATACGCACTCGAGGGCGGGGTGAACGATCGAATCGTCATCGAGAACAGTGAGCATCAGAGCGACGGCGATACCGTTGTCGGCGCCCAGCGTGGTGCCGTTAGCGGTGAGAACGCCGTCCTTGACGAGCAGGTCGATACCATCGGTCGTAAAGTCGTGCTCAACGGAGCCCAATTTGTCGCACACCATATCGATGTGGCCCTGAAGCATTACGGTCGGGGCATTCTCGGCACCGGCAGATGCGGGCTTGCGAATGATGACGTTGTAGACCTCGTCCTGGTACACATCGAGGCCGCGCTCCTTGGCAAACGCAACCAGGAAATCGCTGATGCCCTTCTCGTTGCCAGACCCACGGGGGATCGCGCTGACCTCCTCAAAGAAATGGAACAGCTGGGCGGGCTCATAGCCGGTGATCTTGTAGTCCATGGTGCCTCCTTGGCGCAACCGGTTAGACAATAAGACATGTGCCTTGTATATTCCCAGACTTCGTTTGCATAAACCAGTCGAAAACGCCGAGCGCTCTCGCATCATCGGCTAACGGCGAAGAAACGCCACTTTATTAAGGTAAAGCAGGTAGACGGACCGCGCCGAAGGGACGTTGGACCCTTTAACCAACCTCAACGCCTGATCAACGCTTATGCATACACCGTTGGTATGTTTAATGAGATTTACTTTGAACGAGGGGCCTTTCCAACAGAAAAAAGGGCGCTCCTTTGGAACGCCCTCGTGGACACAAGGTTTTGTTACGCCCTACAGCGCGCCGGAACCGGCTTGCATCATGCCGCCGGGGCCCGAGCTTACGCCACTGCTCACAGGCGCGGCGTTTCCGGTGTGCGGCGCTTCCGGAGCGGTATCGCCCCCAAGCGCACCTGCCGGACGCGGCGCTGGGATCTCGCCCGTACCGTGGCTAAAGACGAACTTGCCGTCGGCCACGTCGCACAGGACGGTATCGCCACTGCTCCACTCGCCGGCCAGCAGCTCCTCGGACAGCGGATCCTCGATGAGCTTTTGGATGGCGCGGCGCAGCGGACGTGCGCCGTTGGTGAGGTCGGTACCCTCGGCTACGATCTTGTCGTAGGCCGCATCGGTGAGTTTGATGTTCATGCCGTTGGCAATCAGGCGCTGGCGCAGGTCGTCCACCAGCAGGTGAGCGATCTTGGTCAGGTTCTCGCCCGAAAGCTTCTGAAACACCACGATGTCATCGATACGGTTGAGCAGCTCGGGACGGAACAGGCGCTTGAGTTCGCCCATCGCACGGCCCTTAATCTCGCTCGAGGTAAGACCCTGCTCACCGGTGGTGCCAAAGCCAACGCTCGCATCCTGCGCAATCTCGCGGGCGCCCACGTTGGACGTCATGATGATCACGGTGTTGCGGAAATCGACCGTCTTGCCCTGGCTATCGGTCAGGCGACCCTCCTCAAGCACCTGCAGCAAGATGTTGAAGATATCGGGGTGCGCCTTCTCGATCTCGTCGAACAGCACGACCGAGTACGGGTGACGGCGAACGGCCTTGGTGAGCTGACCGCCCTCGTCGTGGCCCACGTAGCCCGGGGGGCTACCGATAAGCTTGGAGACCTCGAACTCGCTGCCAAACTCCGACATGTCGAAGCTGATGAGCGCGTCCTTGCTGCCAAAGAGGTACTCGGCGAGCGTCTTGGCGAGCTCGGTCTTGCCTGTGCCGGTAGGACCCAAGAAGATGAAGCTGCCGCCGGGACGACGCGGGTCCTTGAGCGGCGAGCGGCTGCGGCGCACTGCCTTGGCCACGGCCTCGACAGCTTCATCCTGGCCGATAATGCGGGTCTTGAGCACGCTTTCGGTCTGCAACAGACGACGGCTTTCGCTCTCGGTGAGCGAAGACACCGGCACGCCCGAGGTCACGGACACGATGTCGGCAACCTGGGCGACATCGATGGTGAGCGGGCTGGCGTCGAGCTCGGCCGTCCAAGCTGCCTTGGCCTCGGCGAGCTCAATCTCGGCAGCCTTCTGCTGCTCGGTAATCTCGGCGGCCTTGTTCATGTCGTCGCCCTCGGTGGCCTCCTGCGCGGCAGCCTTGAGCTCCTCCACGCGATGCTCGGCCTCGCGCACCGGCTCAGGCGCACGGTTGGCGGCAATGCGGGCGCGGGCGCCGGCCTCGTCGATGAGGTCGATGGCCTTATCGGGCAGGAAGCGATCCTGGATGTAGCGGTTGGAGAGGTTCGCGGCGGCCTCGATGGCACCCTGCGTATAGCGCACGTGGTGGTGCTCCTCGTAGCGCGGCTTGAGCGCGGTCAGGATCTTGACCGTGTCCTCGACGCTTGGCTCCTCAACATCGATGGTCTGGAAGCGGCGCTCGAAGGCCGGGTCCTTGGTGAGGTACTTGCGGAACTCCTCGGCCGTGGTGGCACCGATGATCTGGAAAGCGCCGCGCGCGAGCACGGGCTTGAGCATGGAGCTTGCATCGATGGATCCCTCGGCAGAACCGGCACCGATGATGGTGTGCATCTCGTCGATAAACAGGATGACGTCGTCGGCTTCGGTTGCCTCCTGGATCACGTTCTTGAGACGCTCCTCAAACTCACCGCGATATTTGGCGCCCGCGACAAGACCCGGCAGGTCGAGCGTCCAGATGTTCTGGTTCATAAGGTTCTCGGGCACGTTGCCGGCAGCGATCTGCTGCGCCAGGCCCTCGACGATGGCCGTCTTGCCCACGCCGGGGTCACCCAAGATAAGCGGGTTGTTCTTGGTGCGGCGCGAAAGGATCTCCATCATGCGCTGGACTTCCTTTTCGCGACCGATCACCGGGTCGAGCTCGCCGTCGCGCGCCTTCTGCGTAAGGTTGGTGGCGAACTGCTTGAGCGTGTCGGTGCCGCTCCCCTTTTGCTGCGAGGCGTCCGAGCCGCTAAAGAACGGCAGGCCTGTACCGGGACGCCCGGCACCGGCACCGGCGAGCGGGCGCTTCTTGTCTTGATCCTTGGCGGTAAGCTTCTCGATGGCTTTTTTAATGGAAGCGGACGAAACACCCAGGCGCATGAGAATGTCCATGGCCATGCCGTTGCCCTCTTCGACGATACCGATGAGCAGGTGCTCGGTCGACACATAGGTCTGGTTGTTCTCGCGCGCCACGCGGAAGGAACGCTCCATCACGCTGATGACGAGCGGCGTAAAGGCGAGCTTAGCGGCCTCGGTCTCCTCGCTGGGCTCGGGAACGGTGGTCTGGACCTCCTTGAGCGTGTCCATGATGTCATCGTAGGAGATATCGAGTGAGCGCAGTGCCTCGGCGGCAATGCCCTCGTCCTCCTTGGCGAGCGCGAGCAGCAGATGCTCGGTACCCACCTTATTTGAGTGAAGATCGAGCGCCTCCTGCTTGGCCATGGACATGACCTTGCGCGCGCGATCGGTAAAACGGTCCAACATGCTAGTTCCTCTTAGACGAGCTAGTTTTTCAAACGCAAAGCGCCACTCGTGGCGGCGCTTTGGTCTCTTTACCCATATGGAGTATATGTTAACCGCTGTGGCCTTTTCCGCGTGCAGCCATACGACAACGTCTACAAAAAAGGAATCGCCGGGTGCGGCGGGCGCTCTAGGTTAGTGGCTCTTGCCTAGCAGACGGGCTCGGCGTCCATACTCTCGGCAACGTCATCGTCGACATCGGCAACGGGAGCGCCCGGCATACGTACGAGCTCCATATGCTGCTCTTCAAAGACGGTTCCCATGGGGAAGGCATGGCGGAAGATAAAGCGAGCAACCGGACCAGCCGCCAGCAGGTTCCAGGGCAGGGCCATGATAAAGTTGCGCGGAATGTTGACGAGCCACATCATCGGCAGCACCTGCAGATTGGCAAGCGGGCCACCGGGCATGTGGAACAAGCCCTCGCACGCACCGTAGAACGACATGATGATGACCATGGGAACGACCATGCAGGAGCTGACGGCGAGCGTCATGGCAAGCGGTGAGCTCTTACCCGGCGTGACCAGGAATTTAAAAGCGAAACCCTTGGCAAGGGGGCTGGCAACAAACCAGTCGCAGCACATGGCAAAAATGTAGGCAACGGGGAAGCCGAGCCACGCGGCGGCAATGACCTCGCCGTTGATGGCCCCGTGCTGCAGGGCAACGTTGTAGATGCTCATCCAGAGCACCATGCAAAAGCACATGATACAGGTGAACAGCAGGCTCTCTCGTTTGTTGATAGGCATAAAGGGCATGGTCCTTTCTGTGTTGCGCCGCGGCGCCGCCAACAAAAACGGGCGGGCGAGATGGAGTTACTGGGACTTCATCTCGCCCGCCCGTGGTACGTGCGTCTGCGACTACTTATGTGGTGGAACTACCCTAACACGAACAGCACACGCTTCGTAAGCGTTGAGTTTGTGAAGATACACGGTGAAAACGATCCTTGGGGACGGGTCTTCGAGGAGGACCAGGAGCCGCGTCGGCGATAGACCAAAGGTGTCGTATGCGGCTTTCCCTTATTCTTTATATATCCCTCTAGGCAGCATTGCCCATCTCTGAACCATCCTTCACGCATAAATAAGCCTAAACAAGTCTGATGCGGGGCGAGTTCGTTATGGCATTCTCCTTCTGCGGACAGCGCTACTTGATAAGTTCGCTCTTCTTCTTGTCGAACTCCTCTTGGGTGATAACCCCCTTCTCAAGGAGCTCCTTGTACTTCAGGAGAGTATCGGCATCTCCGCCCCTCTTGTCGGGAAGCACTGCCGCCACGATTACACCGATTAAACCCGTGATAAGTCCGAGAAGGGCATAGGCGCTGTAGCTGTAGCCCTTCTTGCTCGCGATATTGCCGGACGCGATGGCACAGACAGCCAACGGAACGAGAATGATAATGAATTCAGGACCCTTCAGTCCAAACATGTAGACCTCCACAATACAGAGTGATTTTTTGAATTCTATAAGTATGATGGGGAAATATCTCTTGGACACATGCTGAGAAAATGGCACTTCACAGAGTGAGCTCATGCATCCTGTATTTGTTGCTCAACAAATACAGCAGACGGCTTCATATGCTTATGTCAATAAAACCGAACGGAAGGGGACTCATAAACCAGACTGAGGACAGAATGAAGAGACTGAAGGAGCCTCGCGATAAGGGGTTTATCTACCAGGTTGAATTCGATGCCCAGTTGGAGAGGATATTGGGCAGCGGCGAGTGGTCTGCCAAGAAGACTGACAAGGGGTTTAAATGCAACATGTCGTCGGCAGACAAAGAGCGAGGATACAGTCTCAAGCTATTTTAACCGAGGACCGCAGGAAACTAGGATTCTTTCCCCCCTAATCAATCGGATAGGAGGGCCTTAATCGCCAATGCGCCAGACCCAAGACCATCCCCAACGACCAGTCGCTTAAGAACGTCACCAACGACTACGAAAAGCCCGCGCTTCGTAAGCGTTGAGTTTATGAAGATGCAGGGCACCGATAATCCCCCGACCCCATAAGTTGCAGTGGAATACGGACTGTTTTGACCCTTTAAGCAGCAATTCAGTCCCTATTTCACCGCAACTCATTTGGTGCAAAGTAACCTGTCCCCCTTGTACCAATTAGCTGGTGTAGCGCCAGCGAGGGTCGGTGAGCGTACGCGCCACACCCAGCCCAACGGGCAGAAACGCTACGATGAGCACTGCGCGCACAAACCAGCCGAGCATATTGACTGTGTCGAAGGTGCACATGTAATACATAGAGCGATAGAGATACAGACCGGGCACCATAATGACAATCGAAGGCACCGTGAGGGCGATGCGCGGGTAGGTGAGCTTGACTTCGGCCAAGCTTGCCAGCAGACCCGATACCAGCGCGCCGATAAACGCTGCCGCCCCGGGAGGCATTCCCGTGCTGAGGCCCAGGAAGGGAATCATCGTCGGCGCATCGACAAGGGTCAGACGCAGGGTATTGGATACGGCGCCGATCAACCCAGCTGCCGCGGCCATCTTTACCGGGCTGTTGAACATCACCGAGAAGCCGAATACGCCAACGAAGCTCATCACCACGCGCAGGAGCGTAAGGGCAAGCGGCGAAAGGCCCAATGGGGCAAAGTCGTCCGGCGCCAGTCCCACACACTCGGCAACCATCCAACCTACGAGGGTCGCCATCACAATAATCGAAACAGCATACGAAAGACGCTCGATACCGCTTCGCATGTCGAGCTTAGCGATGTCGAGACCTGCCGTAATGAGCGGAAAGCCAGGAATCACAAAGAGCATGGCGCCGATATAGCCTTCTTGGTGCGACATTGCACCCGGAACAACCTGGGCGAGGCCGAGCAATGCCAGCAAATATGAGATACAGGCCAGTGCGACACCGAGCGTCAAAGCGCTGAACTGACCAAGGCCTTGCTTGAGAATATGGGAGCGGGCAAAGTTGCCGACACCCGCGCCCACGAACGCGCATGCCATCTCAATGGGACCGCCACCAAGTAAAAAGACAAAGGCGCCACAGGCGCAGGCTGCCGCAAGGCCCTGTTGCCAGGGCGCGTAATCAGGTTTTGAACTCTCAACGGTCTTGAGCATCTCGTGATACTCGTGCACCGTGAAGCGACGACCATAGGTCTCGATTTCCTTGAGGAAACTCTCCATCATCCAAATGCGATGGGTGTTGACGCCGGTTGTCGGCAGACTGACGACCTCGTTAAAGCAGTGGCCATCTTCGATGCAAGTACACTCAAACGACAGGAGACTTAAGTCAACATGGATGGTGACACCGAGTACGGCGGCGACTCGATTCATGGTATCGCGTACGCGCCAGGCACCCGTTCCACTCGCGAGCATAAGCATACCGGTGCGGCAGACGATGGATGATTTATCGGTGAGCGGCGCATCGACGGCAAGTTCATCGCCTGCCGTCACGATCTGGTGCCAGTCAGTTTTCATATGGAGCGCGCCGGCACGAACGCCGTGGTGCATGGGGGCTCTCGAAAGCAGCGAGTTAAGGCGCGAAGACTGTGGGGACTCCGTTGATTCGTCCTCAACCTCATCAGTCTCTTCATCGACCAGATCAAAGGAATCAAGCGGCGCTGGCTCGCGACGGTCGATCAGCTCCTCGTCCTCATCATCAAAGTAATTGAACTGATCGAGCATGTCCTCTTCGATTGCGCGCTCGCTCGCATCGTCCATATAGGCGCTCCCTTCCTGCCGACTAACCCCCATCCTAGACAGCGGCAGCTAAAGGAAACATAAAAGAGACAACTGTCATGCGAGACATGTGCACAATAGCCGTTGGGTAGTCGTTTAATAACGTCCCCAACGACTACTCCGGCAACGCCGATGTTTTGGCAACGACAGCGAGCGACGTCCAGGGCGAACAAGTTGGCATGAAAAAGGCAAGGCATAGACCTTCTGGTCATGCCTTGCCTTTTGAATGACAAATTGTCGCCCTGGGCGGCGCGCAGCGTCGGCTGGTCCGCCGTTCGGTAGAACGGCGGAACCAATTAGTACATCTTTGCGCCGGCGGGAATGGAGGCGTCGAGCTGGATCAGGTTGAGGCGCTCCTCGCCCTCCTCCTCGTGGATGGCACTGATGAGCATGCCGCAGCTGGGGATGCCCATCATCTTGCGCGGTGGCAGGTTGGTGATGGCAAGCAGGGTCTTGCCGACCAGGTCCTCGGGCTCATAGTATTCGTGGATGCCGGAGAGGATGGTGCGGTCGGCACCGGTACCGTCGTCGAGCGTAAAGTTCAGCAGCTTCTTGGACTTCTTGACGGCCTCGCATGCCTTGACCTTCACAGCGCGGAAATCGCTCTTGGAGAAGGTATCGAAATCGACGAACTCCTCAAACAGCGGCTCAACGGCGATCTTGGAGTAATCGAGCGTGGGCTTGAGCGACTTAACGAACGGGCTCGCGGCGTTGCCGGCCTCGGCAGCCTTGGCGGCAGCCGCACCGGACTGGAAACCCTTCTCGGGCTTCATGTGCGGGAACAGCAGGACATCGCGGATAGAAGCCTGGTTGGTGAGCAGCATGACCACGCGGTCGATACCGATGCCAATGCCGCCCGCGGGAGGCATACCGTACTCGAGGGCGCGCACGTAGTCCTCGTCATACTCCATGGCCTCATCGTCGCCGCCGGCCTTCTCGGCCATCTGGGCGGCAAAGCGCTCAGCCTGGTCGACCGGGTCGTTGAGCTCGGAGAATGCGTTGGCGTACTCGTGGCCGGCGATGACCAGCTCAAAGCGGTGGGTCAGACGCGGATCGTCCTCAAAACGCTTGGCGAGCGGGCTGACCTCGATGGGGTAATCGCACACGAAGGTCGGGTTGACGATGGTGTCCTCGCCCAGCTCATCGTAAATCTCGGCGATGATCTTGCCGGCAGTCCACTCGGGCTTGATCTCCAGGCCCTTCTCGCGCGCGGCGGCAGCAAGCTCCTCGACAGGCGTGTCGATGGTGACCTTCTTGCCGAGCACGTCAGAGACAATATCAGTCATGGGACGACTTGCCCACTCACCGGAAAGATCGATGGTCTGGCCCTGGTACTCGATGACCTCGGGGTTGCCGATGGCCTTGTTGGCAGCCTTGATGACGCCCTGGGCGAGCGCCTTCATGCCCTCGAGATCGGAGAAGGCACGGTAGGCCTCCATCGTGGTGAACTCGGGGTTGTGGGTGAGGTCCATGCCCTCGTTACGGAAGATACGACCGATCTCGAAGACGCGCTCAAAGCCACCGACGATGCAGCGCTTGAGGTGCAGCTCGGTAGCAATGCGCAGGTAGCACTCCTGATCGAGAGCGTTAAAGTGCGTGATGAACGGCTTAGCCGTAGCGCCACCCTGAATGGTCTGCAGGATGGGGGTCTCGACCTCCATGTAGCCGTCGGACTCCATAAAGCGACGGAAGGTGGAGAGGATCTGCGAGCGCTTGCGGAAGGTCTCGCGAACATCGTCGTTGGCGATCAGGTCGACATAGCGCTGACGATAGCGGGTCTCCTTGTCGGAGAGACCGTGGAACTTCTCGGGCAGCGGGCGAACGGCCTTGGAGAGCAGGGTCGCGCTCTTAGGGGCGACGGAGAGCTGGCCGCGCTGAGTACGCACAACCACACCGGTCACACCCAGGATATCGCCAAGGTCGAGGGCCTTGAGCGTATTCCAGGCTGCCTCGTCCATGTCGTTGATGCGGCAGAACAGCTGAATCTCGGCCGTTGCGTCGCGCACGACGATGAACATGATCTTGCCCTGACCACGCTTGGCGACCACGCGGCCGCCGATCTTCACGACGTCCTCGGTGTCTTCGCCATCGGCAAGATCGGCATACTTAGCCTCGATGTCGGCAACGTAGTCCTCGATCTCGGAGTGCTCGGGATAGGGGTTCTGGCCCGCCTCGAACAGGGCGGCGCGCTTGGCCAGGCGCGTGGCGCGCTCGTCGTTGAGCGTCGATGCCTGCTCGGCGGCGTTTTGGTTCTCTGCCATAAGTTAGCTCCTCAAACTAAAACGCTCCCCAGGATTCGGTCCCAGGGAGCGAAAACATACCTTTACGCGGGACCGTGGTCTAGCGTGCGATCTTGGCGATGGTGTAGACGCGAGTCTTGCCGGAAGGCGTAACGACCTCGACGGAGTCGCCCTCGCCGTGGCCGATGATGGCGTGGCCGACCGGGGACTCGTTGGAGATCTTGTGCTCGAGCGAGTTGGTCTCGGTGGTACCGACGAGCGTGACTTCCATGACCTCACCGTTGGGATCAATCAGCGAAACGGTGGAACCGATGGAGACGGTCAGATCGCCCGTGGTGGCAGCAACCTGAGCGTTGGCGAGAATAGCCTGAATCTCGGCAATGCGAGCAGCATTCTGAGCCTGCTTGTCCTTGGCGGCATCGTACTCGGAGTTCTCCGAAAGGTCGCCGAACGCGCGGGCTTCCTTGATGTCCTCGACGATCTCCTTGGCGTAATCGCCCTCACGCCAAGCGAGCTCCTCGACGAGCTTCTGGCGGCCCTCAGCGGTCAGTACGATCTGGCTTGCGTCCATACGGATATCTCCCCAACTATGATGTAACAATCAACTGTCAACATAACGAAAAAGACCGGCTAGCCTGCGGGCAAGCCGGTCAGGTGCTCACCCCAAAGGGATGGGACTACTCTGCGTCCGCGTCGCCGTCCTCTGCCTTCTTTTTCTTGGCGGCGGCGAGCTGGGCCTCGAGCTCTGCGATCTTCTTATCCTCCTCGGACTCCTCGACCACAACGTCCTCGGCCTGCTTGGTCTCGTCCTTATCGTCGCCCTCCATACCCTCGCGGATATTCTTGACGGTAGAGCCGAGGGACTTGCCGAGCTTCGGCAGGTTCTTGGGCCCGAAGATAATCAGGACAACGACGAGAATAATGATGAGCTCAGGAGCCCTCAGTCCAAACATGTAGACCTCCACAAAACAGCGAGACAAGCTCGAATGAGTATACCGCGGGTATCGCGGCATCACAACAATAGCTAAAAAAAGGGACCGCAAGAAGCGGTCCCTTCTCATGCTCTGGTCGGGTTGACTGGATTTGAACCAGCGACCCCTGCGTCCCGAACGCAGTGCTCTACCAAACTGAGCCACAACCCGTTAGCTCGACTATAGTAACAAAGATTTTCGCCGCGTGCTAGAGAAATTTTTATTTCTTTGGCGCGTCGATTTGAACCGTGTTGGGAATAAGCTCAGTCGCGCAGGACCACCAGCCATTTTGCTGGGCAGCCCCGGCAAGCCTTTCGGCCGTGGCGGCGGTGTCGCAAATGGCAAACGAGCAGGCACCCGACCCGCACACGTCCACGGCAACGGTTCCCTCCTGTTCGCTCAGCCAGTCGAGAACCGCCTGGATCTGCGGCTCCATCAAAGCAGAAATGACGCCCAAGTTGTTATGGATGAGCGAATACGCCATCTTCGCATCACTCACGCGAAGAGCCGATGCAATGGCACCGGGCGCAGTCGCGGGCACCGGGGCCTCGTCAAAACGTCGATAGGCCTCAATTGTCGAAACGCTCGCCTCCCGCGGCTTGACCAGCACAACGGGCGTCACAGGAAGCGCGGGGTACTCAGTTGCCAGAACGTCTCCCCCACCCACGTAGAATGCGGGGCTCGCATGCAAAAAGAACGGCACGTCGGCGCCGATGCCACGCGCAATCTCGTCCAGCGCAGGATCAGTGCGGTCGATGCCCCACAGCTCAGCCAGGGCAACGATAACCGCCGCGGCATCCGTCGAGGGGCCGCCCAGGCCGGCGCACAGCGGGATGCGCTTCTCAATCGTCACGCACACGTTTGCCTCGCGCCCGAAATGATCGGCCATGGCGACGGCGGCGCGGTAGGCAGTATTCTTTTGCATGGGAAAATCTGATGCCGGAACCGTCTGGACGGTCAACGCCTGCGCCGGCGTGACCGTCACGGTATCGGCTAGGCCGACAGCTGCCATCAGGGAATCGACGTTGTGGTAGCCGCGGGCATCGCGCTCGGTATGAACCCCCAGGTAGAGGTTAATCTTTGCCGGCGCAGTAAGGATGAGGGACCGATCGGTCACCGTTAATGCTCCTCGAGCTGGTTGCCGAGCGGAGTAAAGATGTGCTCGCCGCTCTCGGGGTCGAACAGTTCAACCTGACCGGTAAGGACGTCGATGTACTGGTAGGACTGACGCGACTTGCGGCCGCGGCGCTCGTCAACCTCGACGATAAAGACAGCCGGGTGGACGCTCTTGATGGTACCCATGCGCTCGACAACGCGGGTACGGCCCATGTTGGCCTTCACCTTGACGCGATCGCCCACCATATCGGTCAGCTTCTCGTGGATGTCGTCGACGTAATTGACTTCCATCTCTTCCATGAACAGGGCCTCCAGAGGGTGCAATTCAAAAAGGGGATAATACCCCTAAGATAGACAAAACTCTAATACTATAGCACCCTGTTACAACCCCACGCAAGTAGCTAATTAGGCTACTTACAGATTGTCGGTATCGAGGACAATGGTGAACGGGCCGTCGTTGACCAGGTCGACTTTCATGTCGGCGCCAAAGATGCCATGCGCCACGTGGTCGACGTCCTGGGCGACGAGCGTCAGAAAGTACTCGTAAAGCTCGTTGGCAACATCGGGCGCGCCAGCATCCGTAAACGACGGACGACGGCCGTGGCGGCAATCGGCAAACAGCGTAAACTGCGACACCACGAGCACCTCGCCGTCGACATCGGCAAGCGCCAAGTTAGTCTTGCCGTTCTCGTCCTCGTTGATACGCAGCCCGCGGAGCTTGCCCCATAGTTTATCGGCCTCGGCACGCGTATCGCCATGGCCCACACCCAGCAATACCAGATAGCCGCGCCCAATGCGGCCCACGCACTCGCCGTCGACCGTCACACCGGCGTTGAGCACGCGCTGCACCACCGCACGCACGGCCTACTCCTCGCCCGTGAGTTTGGCGGACAGGTGCTCGAGTGCATGGAAACGATGGCTGATGGCGTTCTTCTCGTCCGCTGTGAGCTCGGCCATAGTTTTGCCCGGCGTATCGACCGGCAGGAACAGCGGGTCGTAGCCAAAGCCGTGGTCGCCGCGGCCCTCGTGTGCGATAACGCCCTCGCAGGCGCCCTCACCATAGGTGACCAGGCCGTCTTGGTCGATGAGCGCAACGACGCTCATAAAGCGTGCGGTGCGATCCTCGTCTGCCACGCCTTCCAGATTAACGAGAAGTTTGGCATTGTTGGCGGCATCATCGCCGTGTACGCCCGCATAACGCGCGCTATACACACCCGGCTCGCCGTCCAGCGCGTCGACGACCAAGCCGGAATCGTCGGCGATGGCCATAAGGCCCGTCTCCTCGACCGCAGCCTGCGCCTTGATGATGGCGTTCTCCAAAAACGTCGTGCCGTTTTCCTCGGGGTCCTCAAAATCGCCCAGCTGGCCGAGCGCCACAAAGCGCACCTCGGGCATGACCTTGCCCAAAATGGCCTCGATCTCGGTGAGCTTATGGGCGTTACCCGTGGCCACAACAATGGTCGCCGCCGGGTCGAGGGTGTCGATGTCAATCTTCTCAAGTGCCATAGCTGGCCTCCTTGTCTCTTATAGCAATGCCGTGTAGAGGACGACGAGGGCCTCGGCCTCTCCCCTCTCAATCAACGGCAGTCTTATACTTCGGCGTTTTCGCAGATTAAACCTGCCAAAATCAACATCCCCTTTTGGCAGGTTAGGCGAGGGCTTGACGCTGAAGCTCGATGAGCTCGGCGATGCCCTTGTCGCCCAGATCGAGCAGGGCGTTGAGACGCTTGCGGTCGAAGGGCGCCTGCTCGCCGGTACCCTGGAGCTCGATCATCTCGCCGGAGTCGGTGGCGACGAGGTTCATGTCGACCTCGGCGTGGCTGTCCTCGGAATAATCCAAGTCGAGCAGGGTGTTGCCGTCGACGACGCCCATGGAAATAGCGGCAACCTGACCGGTAAGCGGAATGCGCTCGAGCTTGCCCGCCTCGACCCACATGGCAAGGGCGTCGTGCAGCGCCACCCAGGCGCCGGTGATGCTCGCCGTACGCGTGCCGCCATCGGCCTGGATCACATCGCAGTCAACGGTAACGGTGTACTCGCCGAGCGCCTTCATGTTGACGACGGTGCGCAGGCTGCGGCCGATCAAGCGCTCGATCTCCATGGAACGGCCCTTGCGGTTGGCATGTTCGCGCTTGCAGCGCTTGCCGGTCGACGCCGGCAGCATCGCATATTCCGCCGTTACCCAACCGGCCTTGGCGCCCTTGCGCCAGCCCGGAACGCCCTCCTCGATGGTGGCGGCGCACAGCACGCGCGTGTCGCCAAACTCTGCCAGGCACGAGCCGTGGGCGTGCTTCATGACGCCGCGGGTGAGCTTAACGGGACGCAGCTCGTTTGCGGCGCGGCCGTTGGCGCGGTTGACCTGCATATATTCCATGGAACTATCCTTTCGGCAAAAGATGTGGCGAAGACTCCGGCGACATTGCGTGCCTAACCGAGTTCATCGATATCGACATGCTCGATGCTTTTGAGCGGCTGGCCAAAGATAAAGCTGCCCGCCACCGCAAACTCGGCAATGTTGTCGGACGTGGTGGCAAAGCGATGCTGCGGCTCGGCGGTGTTGCCCGCCAGCTGCTCACGGCGCGTGAGGATATCGGTCAGCTCGCGGGTGGTCTCCTCGGCGGAGCTCACCACGCGCACCCCGGGCCCCAACGCATGACGGATGGGGCCCACCAGCAACGGAAAGTGCGTACAGCCGAGCACCACGGTATCGATGCCACGATCGTGCAGTGGCTCGACTGTGGCGTTGACCAGCGCGCGAACGGCTGGCGTATCAAAAATATCCTCGTTCTCGAGCCACTGCTCCTGCAGATGCGCGCCCGAGGCGAGCTCGTGCTCGACAACCTCGACAAAGCTCGAGGCAGGGCAGCCATACACGTCCACGCCGGCATCCAAGTCCTGGATGGCGCGCGTGTAGGCGCCCGAGCGGATGGTGAGGTTGGTGGCGAGCACGCCTACACGGCGCGTGCGGGTGCTGTTGATGGCGGCACGCGCGCCCGGCGCGATTACGCCAATCACGGGGACATCGAGCACCTGCTGAGCCAGGCGAAGCGCCGCTGCCGTCGCCGTATTGCAGGCGATGACCATGATCTTGACGTCGTGTCTCGAAAGCCAGCGCCCCGCCTGTAGCGCAAACGAGCGCACCTCGTCCTCGGTGCGGGTGCCGTAAGGGCAGCGCTTGGTATCGCCAAAGTAGTAGACGGACTCGTGCGGAAGCGCCGTCGCAATCGCGCGCGCAACCGTCAAGCCGCCCAGGCCCGAGTCGAACACGCCGATGGGGCGCGTATCACCGGCCAGATTCTCGATATCGGACATTACCTCACCAGATTCTCTCTCGAAAAGATATGGCCAAGCGTAACGGCACTGCGCTATGAACGGGCCGCGACGAGCAGCTCCGCCGTCGCCGCCCAGCCGTCAACGATCCTGCCACGCGTGACAAAGGCGTTATCGCAGGACGCAAGAAACTCGGACGCGCCGGCGCTGGTCAGACCGTTCTCGACCAGGCAGAACGTGCCCACGTGGTCGGCCATGTAGAAATCAGACTCGGAATCGCCGAGTGCCAGCGTCTCGTCGCGCTCGATGCCCAGATGCTCGCAGAAACGCGCGACCGCCACGCCCTTGTCGAGACCCGACGGATTGATGTTAAAGGCACGACCATCCTCGACGCGATCGAGCTCGAGGGTCGTCGGCTTGGACAGATGAGTCAAGTGGCCGTTGCAGGCCCAGACCAGACCGCAGCCGGCCTCGTCGAGGATGGCCTGCGCCTCGTCATCGGGAATATCGCCGCGCATGCCGACGGTGACCTCGCGGTACTTATAGCCAGTCGACATGTCGTTGTGGTACTCGATCTTGTGCGGCCAGCGAGCGAGAATCTTCTCGCACACGCCGGTCTGCTCAATCACCTGGTGCGGCGTAAGGCCGCAGGCGGGGTCGTAAGGCATGTCGCCGGTCAGATACTCCCAGTCGTTGGCCTTGAGGTCGTACATGACCAGACCACCCATCTCGCCAATGTAGGAGTTGAGGCCGAGCACGCGGGCATCTTCGTGGATCATGGTGCGGTTGCGACCCGAGGTTGGAATTACCTGGATGCCAGCGCGGGCAAGCGCCACGACGGCCTCGACGAGCTTGGTCGAGGGATTGCCGTCGTTGTCGCGCAGCACGCACGAGCCGGGCGCGAGCATCGTTGCGTCCAGATCGGTAAAGACGTACTTGACCTTGGCAAGGCGCTCGCGCATCTCGCCCGAAAGCTCGGCAACGGTCGGCAGGGTGTTGTGGGACATGGTCACTCCATTTATTACGTAGAAAAGACTTAATCTTGGTACCGCGTTTTCCCTAAGGTGAACACGCTTGAGAGGCACTGCATCATCGGGCGTCGAGGATCCGCAAACGCCATCCTAAAGGCAGCAGCGCCTAGGCGTCGTACGCCGCAAGGATGCGCTTGAGAACCGAGCCATCACGCTCGCAGGGCTCGGGTCCGTTCTTGCGCAGCATGCACTCCTCCTCGCCCTTGCCGGTCACGATAACCACAGCGGGGCGGTCGGTCTCACGCACGGCCGTCTCGATAGCGGCGGCGCG
The DNA here is from genome assembly GCF_052121915.1 of Collinsella sp. LCP19S3_B11. Lineage (NCBI taxonomy): Bacteria > Bacillati > Actinomycetota > Coriobacteriia > Coriobacteriales > Coriobacteriaceae > Collinsella > Collinsella sp. LCP19S3_B11. Next base: position 4,136 of record NZ_JBQKDI010000012.1, on the reverse strand, counting down.
GTCGCACACGATCTGCCAGCTATCGTTTCCCTGCGCCTGGACATTGCGCGCAATCTCGGCGCAGATGTCCTCGACGTCCTCGGGGCCCGGGTCATCCTCGGTAATCACGATGCGATCGGCGTACTTGCCGGCAGCGATACCCATCGTAGTACGGCGATCGACACCCTTTCCTCCCGTTGCACCAAAGACAACCGCCAGCTCGCGCTCGGGATAGTTCTCGCGCAGGTCGCGCAAAAGCGTCTCGAGGCTCATGCCGTTGTGCGCATAGTCAACGACGCCCAAAATCTTGCCCGATGCAGACGGATAGAGCTCCATGCGACCGGGAACAAAGACGCCCTCAAAGCCATGGACGATGCCCTCTTCGGAAATGCCGAGGGCCTCGGCGCAGGCAATGGCGGCAAGCGCATTGGACACGTTGAACTTGACGGGCGTGGGGATCACGATGTCACGCGTAAAGCGCGGCGTGCGGACCGTGGCGATCACGCCGCAATCGCCGTTGCGAATGGCCAACGCACGCACGTCGGCGCGTCCATCGGTCAGCGAGAACGTCACCGTGCGCTCGCAGCGGGACGCCGCCTCGAGCACGCGGTCGACGTGGTCCATATCGAGGTTGACCACGGCAAAGCGGCTCTGCGAAAAAATCTTGAGCTTGCTGGCAAAGTAATCCTCGAGCGTGGGGTGCTCGATCGGCGAGATATGGTCCTCACCGATATTGGTAAAGGCGCCCACTTCAAAGTCAATCTTGCCCGTACGCTCGTATTTGAGGCCCTGGCTCGACGCCTCCATGACCAGCCACGGAGCGCCCGCCTCGGCGGCATGTGCGATACGCGACTGCAAAAGGAAGGACTCGGGGGTCGTTAGCTTAGAAGGACCGGCCTCGATACCGTCATCGAACTCGATACCCGTGTTGAGGGCTGGTCGATGACGGCCCGTGAGCTTAGCCTCGTTGGCAAGAATGCCACGCAGATAAAAGCTGCAGGTCGACTTGCCCTTGGTGCCCGTAAAAGCGCAGACCTTCACCTTGCCCGAGGGATGACCGTAATAGGCGTCCGCCACCACAGCGAGCGTACGGCGGATATCGTTGACGATCACAGCGGGAATATCGACGTCGTAATCGACCTCGGACACGTACGCCACGGCGCCTTCGGCAATCGCCGAGACTAGATACTCGGGCTTGAACGCACGGCCCTTGCAGACAAACAATGTACCCGGACGCACCTGGCGCGAGTCGTCGGTCGCAAACTCGATGCGCTGGTCGCAAAGAGTATCCGGCTTGGAAACAACAAGGGCCTCGGCCTCGAGCAGCTCCACATAGCGCATCAAAGCCAGCTTCTCCTTCGTCGTACCCGACATATAACGACCTTTCTCGCTAAACCTAACCTTAAAAGAGCAAAAACCGTCCCAGATGAATCCGGTCGCGCCCCTGTATTATCAACCATCCTAATATGCCACCTGACCTTGCGAGTGTCTCAGCACCCTAAAAACTTGCAAGGACCAGCGCAGGGTTAATTCGAAATAACAAACCCCCGCCCTACAAATGCGCGTGATGCGGGGATGACCTGTGAGTTTGTCATGCTCTACAAGGACACGTCGCTGCTTTCGAGCGTCGGCGTCATGGAACTCATGCTGTTCTCCAAAAACCTCACGACCACCACGGGCAACATCACACCCTACATTTGCGCCGCACCCTACTATCTGGTTGTGACGATTCCGCTCATCCACGTCGTCACCAAGGTAGAGCACCGCCTTGCCAAGCGCGGCAAGCGCTAGCCCCTCTCGCGCTCCCACACACAGCAATCGTCGTAGTCACGGCCCGCCGCTTCACCCAACGTGCGGGCCGTGGTTTTTCGGTCCCCTCGGCGCTTATGCCCCATCACGAAGCAAAAGATTGGCATGATAGTAAGGATTGATTGATATCGACTGCTGCAAACCTTGCGGCAGCGCACCTAAGCCGTCAGCAGAAAGGATCTTGCATGTGCGGTTTTGTCGGTTTTACCGGTACAGATGAACAGAGTGAGCTGGTTCTCACGGCCATGATGAATCGCATCATCCATCGCGGGCCGGATATGGGTGGCCAGCACATCGTCGATAACGTCGCCCTCGGCTTCCGCCGTCTTTCGATTCTCGACCTTTCCGAGGCTGGCGCTCAGCCCATGTCGAGCGATGACGGCAAGGTCACCATCGTCTTCAACGGCGAGATCTACAACTTCCAGGAGCTTCGCGCCGAGCTCGAGGCTGCCGGCTACGTCTTCCACTGCAACGCCGACACCGAGGTCCTGGTGCACGGCTACGAGGCGTGGGGCGAGGACCTGGTCAACCGCCTGCGCGGCATGTATGCGTTCGTGATTCACGACCAGAACAGGAACAAGCTCTTCGGCGCCCGTGACATCTTTGGCATCAAGCCGTTCTATTACTACCGGGCCTCCGACGGCTCGCTGCTGTTTGGCTCCGAGATCAAGAGCTTCCTGGACCACCCCAAGTTTGAGAAGGCCGTCAACCGCGATGCGCTGCGTCCCTACCTCACGCTGCAGTTCCCTGCCACGGAGGAGACGTTCTTTAAGGGCGTGTTCAAGCTTGCCCCCGCGCATTGCTTTACGTACGACCTTACGACCAACACTATGGATATCAAGCGCTACTGGAGCTGCGACTTTACCGATGACAACTCCAAGAGCTTCGAGGAGTACGTGGACGAGTGCGACAAGGTCGTGCACGAGAGCGTTGCCGCGCACCGCATCGCCGATGTTAAAGTTGGCTCGTTCCTCTCCGGCGGCGTCGACTCCAGCTACATTGCCGCCTGCCTCATGCCCGACACCACGTATTCCGTCGGCTTTGACTACAAGAACTTCAACGAGACCAACTACGCCGCCGAGCTTTCCGACAAGCTTGGCATTAAGAACGTGCGCAAGATGATCACCGCCGACGAGTTCTTCGACGCGCTACCCGATATCCAGTACCACATGGACGAGCCGCAATCGAACCTCTCCAGCGTACCGCTGTACTATCTGGCACAGATGGCCGCCGAGGAAGTTACCGTCGTCCTTTCGGGCGAGGGCGCCGACGAGCTGTTTGCCGGCTACGAGTGGTACGAGGACACCCCCGAGATGCGATCCTTCAAGAAGCGCGTGCCGCTCGGCGTGCGCCGTGCCCTGGGCTCGCTCGTTCAGCATCTCCCCTACTTTAAGGGTCACAACTTCCTGACCAAGTGCGCCGAGGTCCCCGAGCGCTGGTACGTGGGCCAGGCAAAGGTGTTCGACCCGTCCGAGGTTGACGAGGTTCTCAAGCCAGCTTACGACACCGGCAAGAACGCCTCCGAAATGTGCGCAGAGTACTACAAGCAGGTCCCCGACTGCTGCGAGCTCTCTAAGAAGCAATATCTGGATATGAACATGTGGCTTCCGGGCGACATTCTGCTCAAGGCAGACAAGATGTGCATGGCACACTCCCTGGAGCTCCGCGTTCCGTTCCTGGACAAAAAGGTCATGGAGTTCGCCGAGCATATTCCCGCCAACTACCGTGTCAACGAAGAGGGCTGCAAGCTTGTCCTGCGCCACGCCGCCAATCGCACGCTGCCCGATGAGTGGGCAACACGCAAGAAGGTTGGCTTCCCGGTGCCAGTTAAGTTCTGGCTGCGCGAGCAGAAATACTACGACTACGTCAAGGAGTACTTCACCGCACCGTGGGCTGCCGATTTCTTTGACACCGATGCGCTCATGAAGCTGCTCGACGATCACTTTGAGGGCCGCGCGCTCAACCAGCGCAAGATCTATACCACGCTGACGTTCCTCATTTGGTACAAGCGCTTCTTTATCGACGAGAACAAGGGCACCGAAGTCTCCGCTTAGATTTCGTTATGAATTAGCGGTGAACCCCGCAGGGTTTCCGCTATACTCAATTCCCGCGGGCGATTGGCGCAACGGTTAGCGCAGGTGCTTTACACGCACAAGGCTGGGGGTTCGAATCCCTCATCGCCCACCACTGAATTGGAAACGGTCCTCGCAAGGGGACCGTTTTTGTTTGCGCCCGGCGCATGGGATTCGAACCCGCAAGGGTGCGGAGCTGAGGAAACGCGAAGCGTTTTCCAGCGCAGCACGCGAGGAGCGGAGCGACGAAGCGGGGCGCGGGCGGCGCCAGCCGCA